>JBMZBW010000140.1:0-5959 GCA_049612785.1 Alphaproteobacteria bacterium
CGTGGTACGCCTGGAACTCAGCCGTAGGAGACGCGGTCCAGCCTTCGGAAACCAGCCCGATTACGCCGTCACCTGCTTCGCCGAACAGGCCGGTGATACCGTCTGCAGCCGCGTAGTAGGTGTAAACCGGAATACCCAGATCAGCTTCCAGGATTGCCTTACCCAGGCCAACCATGTCGCCGCCCCAGTTACCGGTAATCAGAGCGTCAGCACCAGAAGCCTTTACGTTACGAGCGTAAGGGGTGAAGTCCTGAACCTGACCGATTGGGTGCAGTTCGTTACCAACGATTTCGATGTCTGGACGCTTTTCTGCGAGCATACGCTCAGCGCCAGCAGCCACAGCCTGACCGAAGGAGTAGTCCTGACCAATCAGGTATACTTTCTTCATGTTCGGGTCTGCCGCCATAACGTCTGTCAGCGCATCCATCTTGATGTCGGAGTTCGCATCGAAGCGGAAGTGCCAGAAGTTACACAGGTCGTTGGTCAGCGCTGGATCTACTGCAGAGTAGTTCAGGAACACAACTGGGTTGTCAGGGTTACGACGGTTGGTCTTGGACACAAAGTCGGTCAGGGCTGCAGCCACACCGGAGGAGTTACCCTGCGCGATAAAGGTTGCGCCTTCGCCCAGAGCTTTCTCAGCCTGTAGCGTGGACTTCTTTGGAGAAGGGAAACCTTCTGCACCATCGTATGGCAGGATTTCGAACTTAACCATTTCGCCACCAACATCGATGCCGCCCTGGTTGTTCACGAAGTAATCTGCTGCGAACTGGAAGTTCTGCAGACCCTTCTGACCCGTCGAAGCAAAAGCGCCTGACAGTGGGTCAATCCAAGCAATTTTAACGGTGGTCTCAGCGCCAGCAGCACCGGACACAGCAAATACGGCAGCGGCTGCTGCCATCAAAATCTTTTTCATGAATTCCTCCCAGAATTTCTTTTTTTGAATATCCGGCACTCCTCAATGCCGAAACTTCCAGAGGAAAACTAACATGTGCTGCGACCTTGTGAAGTCAGTTTTGCATCACAGGCATAAGAGCAAGGGTTTTTGGTCAGTCATTTTAACTGAAACAAGCGGTATGTCGGCGATTAGCCCCCAGAATCCTCAGACTCCGCGACGAATCCAGAAATTCTCCAAACCATCAGATGTTTTGACTTCGATGGTCTTATCGTAGCGAACAGCCAACTGATGACACCCGCCTAGGGCGCTGAGGCTGCTAAAGCAGATGGCTTGTTGGTCGATATAGTACAGACCGGTCTCCCCCCCGAATTCAGCGACCCCCACGCTCAATCGACCATTAACAATGCGCGCGCCGCGTGGGATGCAGCGGGCAAGAGGGCCGGGGATGGCGGTTGGACAGACCGGAAGCGCCTCGTTTGCACGTTCACCGGCGTTCAGGGCCACGGTGCCGTAGTGAACCCCGCGTGTGTCGGTAATATCGAACAGCGGGTTGCCCGCAACCAGATCAACCAGTTGGGTATCCTTTAGAATGCGTGCGCCTTCATAAAAATCGCGGGGCGTATTGTCTCGGAAACCGACTTCCGGCGTGGAGGAACCGCAAGCGCTGAGCGCCGTCAGGATCAGCCCACCAAAAATCCATTTTGAAATGCTGGAAATCGAGTTTGTCTGAAAATCCCGCGCAAACTTCATCAATACGTCTCATAATATATGCAAATTGAATATTATGGAGCACAGCCAGCCATAAGCGTGCCACTTCTGCGACTAATCGACCTACAGGGCGAAAATAGCCTGAAACAGGGCGTCAGAGGCCGTTCGGGTCGCCCTTTTCCGACAGCAGAGATTCGATCCGGGCGATGTCTGGCGGGTTGTTGACTTCCCAGAACGGATAACCGCGCCCCTCAACCGGGACAGCCTGAACAGGGCGGTCATTTTCAAGGAAGCGCAGTTGTTCCAGTCCTTCGGCCACTTCGATGGGGCCAACGGGCAGGGTCGGATATTCCAAAAGCGCGGCAGGGCGAAAGGCGTAGAGGCCCACGTGGTGCCAGACATCCATGACTTCCGTCTGACCATTGAAGGGCAGAACTTCCTTGGAGAAATAGAGCGCCTTGCCCGACTGACTGAGAACAGCCGTGGTTCCACCCACCATACCCCGCGCTCGATCCGCGCGGAACAGGGCGAGGGTTTCGGCAGTACAGCGGACGACGGGTGTCGCAACCTGCACGTCCGGATCACGAAAAGCCCGGATGATGTCGTCAACGATCCAGTGTGGGGTTAGCGGGGCATCCCCTTGCAGGTTAATGACCACATCCGCGGTTTCGCCCCGGTTGACCAATTGCTCATAGGCTTCGGCCACGCGTTCTGATCCATTGCGGCATTCCGGCGATGTCATGATCGCTTCCACGCCTTCGCGCTGGGCGGCGGAGGCAATCAATTCGTCATCGGTTGCAACGTATACCGCAGCAGCCCCTTTGACGCATTTCGCAGCTCTGGCGGTATAGGCGACTACGGGGATGCCAGCGAGCGGGGCCAGCATCTTACCCGGAAACCGGCTCGCGCCCATGCGAGCAGGGACGATGATGATGGCCTTTACCATTGGTTCAGGTCCACCCGATTGGCCGGGCGCGACCGGCTCACAGCATCAAGCGCGAGCAGGTCTTCGAGCAGGGGTTTCAGGTGGGTCAAGGGGACCATATTGGGACCATCCGATAGCGCCTGATCCGGGTCGGGGTGCGTTTCGAGGAACAGCCCGTCTACACCAACGGCAACCGCCGCGCGCGCAAGATAGGGAACGAACTCCCGCTGTCCGCCAGATCGCCCGCCCAAACCGCCGGGTTGCTGCACCGAATGCGTTGCATCAAAGGTCACGGGATAGCCTAGCGCTCGCATGGTCGGCAGACCGCGAAAATCGCTGACCAGGGTGTTGTAGCCAAAACTCGTCCCTCGGTCGCACAGGATCAGGCGGTCATTACCCGCCGCCGCGCACTTGTCTGCGACGTTTTTCATGTCCCAAGGCGCGAGAAACTGGCCCTTCTTTATATGAAGCGCGCGCCCGGTTTCCGCAGCGGCGACCAGCAGGTCGGTTTGCCGACACAGAAAGGCGGGGATTTGCAGCACATCAACGACATCGGCCACGGGCTTGCACTGCTCGGGCAGGTGAACGTCAGTCAGCACGGGGCGCCCGGTTGCCGTTTTAATGGCTTCGAAGGCGCGCAAGGTCTCTTCCAACCCCATCCCCCGAGGGGCATCAGCCGAGGTGCGGTTGGCCTTGTCAAAGGAGGCTTTGAACACCAGCGGCATGTCCAGTGACAAGGCCAGCTGGTGCAGTTGATCGGCCAGCGCGCGCATGGAGTCTGAAGTTTCGGCCTGACAGGGCCCTGCGATCAGAACGAGCGGATGGGCGGGTCCGATAATCAGTGCGTGATCAATCTGGACTGTCATGCCGATCAATCTCGACTGCGCAGGTGATTAGTTGACGGTCTTGTCGTCGCTGGCTGAAGCGGCGCGCAGCTCTTGCAGGCCCTGACCATGGTAGTGATGCAGAACATTGGTAAATGTCCGAAACGCTTCCATCATGTCTTCAAGCTGCAGACGGGTGACCATCAGGGAGTTGCTCAACAACACGGAGCCATCGGTCGGATTAACGCTGAAAGACGGCAGGCCCACGCCACCCGTCCGGAAATTGGCGAGCAGCAGATTGACGGCCATTTCGTGCGTGAGTTCATCGAGCTTGATCGGAACCTCTGCGACAATATCCAGACAGTCTTCGCGAACGCCGCGTGCAAAGGCCACGACCATAGTTTCGCTGATGCCAATGCGGGCAATACCATTTTCGTCAAAAGACAGGCCGTTTGCACCGAGTTCCTTCGCGATTGCTGCCAGGGCATGTGCTGGGCTTGGGTAGCTCATCAGTTTCTCCGACGTTGGTTTGTTGTCTGGCGTCATTACTGTTGCAGTGGGTCGCACATTCCCCACTGGCTTGCAACGACGGTTTGATCTGAAATGAACAGCCTTGCTTCTTGTGGCCAGCTCTCTGTTTTCTTATGTCTGGATCATGGCAAGACGAAGAATCCTTCTTTCACCTATGGAATGGTTGATCGTGATTGGGCTGGGTCTGGGGTTGGTTTACGGCCTTTATTCCTGGTCTGTCTCCCGCGCAGCCTGTGTTTATGTTCCCGGCAGTCTGGTCATCGAGCACAATGGCAGTGGTACGGCTTTCCTGTCCGGAACAATGGCGGGGCAGGCGACGTGCAAGCTGCGGGCTCTGTCCCGTGACAATCCCGAAATCGAGACCCTCGTGCTGGCCGATGTTCCCGGCACAGTCGATCTGATCGACACACAGGCCGCAACGCGGCTGGTCCGCAAAAAGGGCTGGAATACCGTTGTGCCGAGTACGGGCCTGATTGCATCGGGCGGGGTGATGCTGTTCCTCGGTGGCGTGGAAAGGGAAGTTGTGCCGGGCGGTCAAGTCGGGGTTCATGCCTGGTCCCAGCCCGGCGGTGGCGGGGTTCTGTTTTCTTCACCTGAGAATATACCCGCGAACGCAGAGCGTGCGTTTCGGCAAATATACCGCGCGCTGGGCATTGATCCTGCGTTCTATGACTTTCAAGTGAGCGCCGCACCTGCGCGTGACATCCACTGGATGACGCGGGAAGAACTGCGCCAATGGGGTGTGGTGACGCGCTAGTCAGCTTTCTCGCTGGTTCAGGATTGTTTCACCCGTGTTTCGCGCCACAGGACGAAAATGCCACTCGCAATGATGATCCCGGCCCCGAGCAGGCCAATGGGGTTTATGCCGCCACCAAAGATGAAGGTCTGCGCCATGATGCTCCAAATGATCGACATGTAGAAAAAGGGCGCGACGCGGACGGGGCCGGCATAGTGTAGCGCCATCACGTTGAACAAATGGCCGCCGGTGCCGAACACCATGCCAACCAGCAAAAACAGGCCCCACGTCAAAACGTCAAAGGAGCCTGCACCTCCGCCCCCAATGCCGCCATCGATGAAAAACAGAAACGGGATCAGCCCCACCGCGCCGACGCTGGTCGTATAGAAGACGGCTGAGCCGGGGGAGTCTTCAGCCGCCAGCATGCGTGTTGTCAGCTGCATAAGGGCGAAAAACACCGCCGAGCCGAACGATAAAATCATCCACGGAGAGAAGCTCTCACCCCAAGGCTGCATCACCACCAGCACACCCACAAATCCAACCATAATCGCCGACCAACGCATGCGTCCGACTTTCTCACCCAGCAGCGGTTGAGAAAGGGCGGCAAGGATCAGCGGGGCGCAGAAGAATATAGAAATAGTCGTGGTCACCGGCAGGTGTCCGAGCGCGATGAAGTTGCAAAGGGTGGTGGCCGTCATCGCCGATGATCGCGCAAACTGCAGCCACGGGCGCTTGATCCGCCAAATATCCCAGCGTCGATCAATCAACGCGCCAACGAAGTAGGATGCCACTAACCCGCCAGCCAGACGAACCCAGATGACCAGCAGATCCGGCAGGTCTTTGACGTCGATTAGCAGCTTGGCAGAAATATCCAAACCCGACCAAAACACCGTTGCCGTAAGCATGAAGCTCAATCCCAGAACAGCATTTTGGGTTGGTGTCGCCATGGTGATACATAACCTTTCGCAAACGACGCTCTGAGACGGGTCAGCGACGCAAAGCCTACTAACGCCCGTGAGCTTCTGGTGTTAAGCACCATACGAAATTCAACATGTCACATTAAAAGGTGTGCAGTCCATGTCTTCAGGTATTCCCAGCACGGCACGGGTCGTTGTCATTGGCGGCGGTGTTGTTGGCGTCTCCGCTCTTTATCATCTCGCCAAAAAGGGGTGGTCGGATTGTGTTCTTCTGGAACGGACGGAACTGACAGCAGGATCAACCTGGCACGCGGCGGGTCTTCTGCCCTTGTTCAACGTGTCCTACTCCGTGGGTCAGCTCCACCAGTACTCGGTTGAGCTTTACGGTGAGCTGGAAAAGGAAACCGGGCAGGCGGTGTCGTT
>JBMZBW010000141.1:0-5859 GCA_049612785.1 Alphaproteobacteria bacterium
GCAGCTCCAGGCGCAACCGACGTGAAGCCTTACACCGGCGTTCAGTTCGCTGCTATTCCTGAGTTCCAGGAAATCGGCTCTGAAGTTGGTCAGCTGATGTCCGCTGCTCTGGCTGGTTCCATGTCCATCGAAGACGCTTTGGCTGAAGCTCAGGCTGCTGCTGAAGCAATCATGGGCAACTAAGAAGCTTTAAGCTTTATAGACTGTGTGATTTCCTCGCGGAATCACACAGTCAAGCCTTCAGTGGGAGCGGCATTTCGTTGGTGACGCTCCCATTGTTATTTCCGATCGACGTTTCGTATCGGTTCGGTCTCCGGGCCATTGAGGGGAGAACACCATGTCCCGTACACTTTCACGACTTTTGCAGTTACCCAGCATTGCCGTGCTGTTGGTATGGATGTTGGTTCCACTCTCCATGACGCTGTACTTCTCGTTCCGGAAGTACCACTTGCTGCGCCCCCATATTCAAAGCTGGGCGGGCTTCAAAAACTACCAGAACTTCATCTTCGCTCGAAAGGGTAAGGGTTGGGTCTGGGAACTAGAGTTTCTTGACTTCCTGAACATCCAGTGGCTGACCGATCTGGCCATAGCGACACCTTTCGCGACAAGTTTCGTGACTGTCATCGGCAACACCTTGCTGCTGGTTGGCTCGGTGCTCGTCATCACTGTTGTTTTTGGTCTGGCGATCTCCGTGTTGGTTAACCGCGAATTTGCTGGTCGTGGCATTGTTCGGGTGATGCTGATTTCACCTTTCTTCATCATGCCTGCGGTGAATGCGATCATCTGGAAGAACATGATGTTTGACCCGATTTACGGGCTGGTAAACGTGGTGTGGACCGTATTCGGTGCCGAGCCTGTTCCATGGCTTGAACTCTACCCCCTGCAGGGCATCATCGTCATGGTTTCATGGCAGTGGACCCCTTTTGCTATTCTCATCTTTATGACTTCGCTGCAAAGCGAAGACCGTGAACAACATGAAGCGGCGCGACTGGATGGCGCGAACTTCATTCAGATTTTCCTTTTGCTGACGCTGCCTCACCTGGCGCGCGCAATTGCAGTCGTTGTCCTGATCCAGATGATTTTCCATCTGGGCGTATTCGCTGAAATCCTGATCTCGACCAAAGGCGGTCCGGGTTCAGCTTCATCGACTTTGACATACGAAATCTACAAGAAGGCGCTCGAAGGCTTTAACTACGGTCTCGCAGCGGCCGGTGGCGTGCTTGCCATCATCCTCGCCAACTTGGTTTCAATTTTCCTGGTTCGCTTCGTCGGCGACAACCTGGCAGAATAGGAGGCGAACATGTCGTATTTGGCTCGAAAGAAAATCGTCGAATTCATCGCAGTCACGTTCTGCTGGATTGTCGCATTTCTGATTTTCTTCCCGATTATCTGGATGTTCATGACCTCCTTCAAAACCGAAGGCGGTGCTGTCTCTCTTCCTCCAAGCGCCGTCCCCCTGCCCGGTTTTGCCGTCGAAGCGATTCAAGGTTCGGACTTGCCCGGCTGGATGGGGTGGCTCAAGACGGCGGTATTCGAACCGACCTTTGGCTCCTACCAAACCGTGTTTGAACGCGAAGGCTACTTCAAGTTTCTCACCAATTCTCTGATTGTCAGCATTGGCTCCACCCTGCTCGCGATGACCATTGCCATCCCGTCGGCCTATGCCATGGCATTTGCGGGCGGTCCGGGGACAAAGGGCATTCTCCTCTGGATGCTTTCGACCAAAATGCTGCCGGCTGTGGGCGTTCTGATGCCGATCTACCTGATCGCGCAAACCCTTAAGCTGCTTGATACCCACTTGCTGCTCATCATCATTTACGCCTTGATGAACCTGCCGATTATCATGCTGATCCTCTATAACTTCTTCAAAGAAATCCCCCGCGAGATCCTGGAAGCGGGACGCATCGACGGTGCTACGACGTGGGATGAACTGCGTCGCATCGTGCTGCCACTCGCATGGGGTGGTTTGGCGTCAACGGGCCTTCTGTCGATTGTTTTGGCTTGGAACGAGGCATTCTGGTCGGTCCTGCTGACAACCACGAATGCAGCACCGCTGACGACGTTTATCGCCGGCTACACAGCGCCAGAGGGTCTGTTTTGGGCGAAAGTCAGCGCGGCATCCACACTTGCGGTGGCACCGATTGTTGTGTTTGGCTGGTTAACGCAACGTCAATTGGTCCAGGGTCTCACCTTTGGTGCCGTGAAGTAAGATCATGCCAGTTGTTTCCCCCATCAAAGACTTGGATTTGACCGGCAAGGTAGCCGTCGTTACCGGCTGCAACGGTGGCATTGGGAAAAGCTCTGTTGAGCATCTCCATGCTTTAGGGGCCAAGGTGCATGGAACCGACCTGGAACCACAGAGCACGCTCAGCGCAACTTCGCTGGAATCCTACAGGCCCGCTGACCTCGCTGGTCATGCAAGTCTGGAAGCGTGCTGCAACTGGATTTCCGACCTCAAGCCAGACATTCTGGTGAATAACGCTGCGCTTTTCGATCTTGGTTCCGTACTGGATGCCGGTTTGGATCAGTATGATCGCCTGTTTGCCATTAACGTGAGGGGCTTTTACGCCGTCATGCAAGCGGCGGCTCAATCCATGGTGAAGACCGGGAAACAGGGGTCTATCATTAACTTTTCGAGCCAGGCCGGGCACCGCGGTGAAGCGCTGGTCGCGCACTATTGCGCCACCAAAGCCGCAGTCATCAGCTACACCCAATCTGCCGCTCTCGCGCTGGCCGAACACGGTATCAGAGTAAACGCCATCAGCCCCGGTGTCGTCGATACCCCCATGTGGAAGCAGGTGGACGCCTTGTTCGCCAAAGCCGAAGGTCTGGAAATCGGTGACAAGAAGCGCCTCGTGGGTCAAGCCGTCCCTCTGGGGAGAATGGGTGACCCCATCGACGTTGCGCGCGTTGTCTGTTTCCTTGCTTCCGACCTGTCAGCCTACATGACCGCTCAGACCATTGGGGTCGATGGCGGCAACGTGCTGCGATAGGAGGGTAAAGTGTCGATCATCAGCCCCGAAATCGAATATGTTGACCGCTCAGAAGAGAGCATCCGTTACCTTGAGCATGGATGGCCCACAGATCTTTGCCGCTGGCACGCGCACGCAGAGTACGAGCTGCACTTGATCCTCGAAACCAAGGGTCGGGCGTTTGTCGGGGATTACATCGGTGACTTTCAGCCCGGCGACCTCTTCCTCACCGGTCCTCACCTGCCCCACAACTGGGTTACTGACAGTTACAATCACCCTGTCGTCGAAACCCGCGACATGCTGGTCCAATTCAGTGACGAGAGCATGCAGGGCCTGATCCGCGCCTTTCCCGAATTTCGCGGTCTGACTGGCATGCTGGAACTTTCGCGCGCGGGCCTGAAGTTTAAGAATTTCCCGAAGAACCGGGCAGTTCAGCACTTTAAGAACATTCGAGCATCCAGTCAGATCCGCCGCGTGCTCGCCTTCCTCGACTTCATGGAGGAGCTGGAAGCTTCGTCACGGCTCGAGGTCTTGTCCGTCGGCAAGGCCGGGACCGTCAGCGGCGGTAAGCGTCAATCGCAAATCGGGGAAGCCGTAGACTTTATTGTGTCCCACTTTGAGGAAGAATTGTCCGTTTCTCGCGTGGCCGACATCGTGGGTTTGTCGGAAACCAGTTTTACCCGGCATTTCAAGAACATCACCGGTCATCGTTTCACCGAGTTTGTGAACCGAGTTCGTGTGGGAGAAGCCTGTCGCATGCTTGTGGAGACTGAAGATCAGGTCTCAAACATCTGCTTTAACGTCGGCTTTCAAAACCTTGCCAATTTCAACCGCCAGTTCATGAAACTCAAAGGAGTGACCCCGACGCAGTTTCGCGAACAAACGCGGAGCGGCTTGTCTGCCAATCGCGCCGTCCCTTTACAGTCCAAAAGCATCGAAAGTCTGAATTACTGATGTCTCGAACATTTCATAAATCGACAAATGACACGTTGACGCTGGACACGGGTATTCTTCATCTGGGCTTTGGCGCGTTTCATCGCGCGCATCAGGCTGAATATTTTGACCGGCATATCGAGCGGACGGGCGATACCCGGTGGGGGATCACCGCGATCAACCTCCGCGCAGCCGATCAGGTTGCCTTTCAGCAGGCAGCAAAGCGCGACGGTTACATCCTCCGTCGTTTGGACAATGCCGGTCACATTGATGACCGACTCATCCATTGCCACGCGGGTTTCATGGATTGGAACGCGGATCGCGAGGCAACAGAAAAGGCGATGGCGCAGCCCAATGTTAAGGCCGTGACCATGACGGTGACCGAGGCCGGTTACAATCTTGATGGCAAGGGGATGCTGGATCTTTCTGATCCCATGATACGCGCCGAGATCGATGGGGAGCCGGGTGAGACCGTCTATTCCTACCTGACGCAGGGTCTGCGCTTGCGCGCGGAGCTGCTCGACGAGCCCATTACGCTGCTGAATTGCGATAATATTCGGCGCAACGGCAAGATGCTGTCACGGAACCTTCTGGCTTACCTCGAAGCGCTTGGCGATACGGATCTCGTAGCCTGGGTGCAGAAGAACGTCACCTTCCCGTCCTCTATGGTCGATCGAATCACGCCACAACCATCGGCCAGCCACCACGCTGAAGCCCAAGCGCTTTACGGCGAGGGTTTCGACCTTGGTCCAACAATTCACGCTGAAGATTTCATTCAGTGGGTGATCGAAGACAGCTTTGCCAACGATTTCCCCGATCTTCGGCCTGAAGACGTGACCGTCACACCGGACGTTGACCCCTATGAGGAGACCAAAATCCGTGTCCTCAATGGTGGTCATACGGCGCTGGCATATATGGGTGCTCTGGGCGGGTTTGAGCGGTTTGACGAGGTGATGGCGCATCCGGAAGCCGCAGAGCACTTCCAGCTGTTTGAGCAGGAAGAGGTCATGCGCGCCTTGCCGGAATCGCTGCCTTTCAATGTTCAAACGTACATTGAGACCGTCTCAAAACGCTTCTGCAACAAGCACATCGCCGATAGTGTTGAGCGCATCGTATCCGACGGTTTTGCCAAATTTCCCCAATTCATTCGCCCGACGATCCGCGGGTGTTTGGAAAAGGGTCATGTGCCGCACTACAGTCTTAAATCAATCGCGAGCTGGTATCATTTCACCCGCGCAAGCTTAAGCGGCAGCACGGACATTGCGTACAGAGAACCAAATATTGAGGCTTTGAAATCGCTCGTATCCAGCGATGACTTCTCCGCATTCACCACGAGCAGTCAGCTATGGGGCGATTTATCGACGCTTTACCCTTCATTCTCAGAAGAGTTGGGTAAGGCCATTGATGGTTTCGCCGTGCGACCAGAAGCTTAAGACGCAGCCTCAACAGCATCCAGGAAGGCTCGTAACTGCCAAGTCACGCGCTGTTGTTCGCTGGCTGATGACAATTTGGACGGGACATAAAGCTGGGGTCCGTTGGGGGATTGCAGCATGTAGCCTCCCGCACCATCCACGGTAACGACTTTCAAGCGCTGCGCTTCGATCAGGCCTTGGATCCTGTCTTGGAATTCAGCCGTTGGCTGCGCGTGCGAGAACAGGCCGTGATCAGTGCTATTCGCAGCTTCAATGACAGTTTGGACCGGGTTCACTTACGCACCTCTTTGCGAGCCTATGTATACAGAAAAAAGCGAACTCAAAGCTCAATTTACAATCTGATACTTCACTAAACCATACCTGATTTCAAGTGTATTCAGGCGTTTAGACCTATAATTTAACTATTTTATCACTATCCTTTGATTGAAGTTTCAAGCGAATACTCTCCGTCCCCGAACTGGAAAACGTGAACTTCAATGGTGTTTAAAGGGCCGAGTGTGATGGGCTCTAGCGGCCTGGTT
>JBMZBW010000142.1:0-5846 GCA_049612785.1 Alphaproteobacteria bacterium
TCCACCGTCGCCCAGGCAATCGACAGGCCGTCAAAGGTCGATGTGCCGCGCCCGATTTCGTCGAGGATGACGAAGGAATGCTGGCTTCCCTGATTGAGAATGGCGGCGGTCTCGATCATTTCCACCATAAAGGTCGACCGCCCCCGCGCCAGATCATCCGAGGCCCCAACCCGGCAGAACAGCCGGTCCACAGCACTGAGCTCAAACGACTGCGCCGGCACAAACGAGCCCATCTGCGCAAGCACTACCAGCAAGGCGTTCTGGCGCAAAAATGTCGACTTACCCGCCATGTTCGGCCCGGTCAGCAGCCACAGCCGGTCACTGGCTGATAAGGCGCAATCGTTGGCGATAAACGCATCGCCCTCCCCGGTTCGCAAGGCCTGCTCGACTACCGGATGCCGACCGCCGACAACACGCAAGGTCGCGGCTTCGTCGACAAAGCGCGGACGGGTCCAGCCGTTGAGCGCCGCCAGCTCTGCCAGGGAGGTCAGGGCGTCCAGACTGGCCATGGCCGCCGTGAGCCGGTCCAGATCCGCTGAATGGGTGAGAATTTCTTCCACCATGCGCGCATAGAGGTCCAACTCCAGCCCCAACGCCTTGTCCGCCGAGGACCGGATTTCGCCTTCGAGTTCGTTCAGCTCGACGGTGGTGAAACGCATGGCATTGGCCAGCGTCTGCCGATGGATAAAACCACTGTCGGGTCCCGTTGGCATTTTGTCCGCATTTACCGCCGAGACATCGATGAAGTAACCCAACACGTTATTGTGCTTGATTTTCAACGACTGGATTCCCGTCTGCGCGGCATATTTCGACTGCAACCCGGCGATCAAGCCCTTGGCATCGTCACGCAGGGAACGCAGGCGGTCGAGCTCAGGCTCGTAGCCAGGCGCGACAAAGCCACCATCACGGGCCAGCGTGGGCGGTTCTTCGACCAGCGCCGCATGCAGATCGGGGAACAGCGCATCGGGCTGACCCAGATCGGCCAGAACTTCATCCAACATGGGAGGCAGCAGGCGCTGGCTGAGACTTTGCACCAGTCGATCCGCGACCTGCTGGGTGCCGGTCAAACCCGTCAGAATGGCCTGAATATCGCGAGGGCCGCCCCGACCCAGCGAGAGCCGCGTTAGCGCGCGCTCCATATCCGGGACTTGCCGCAGATGGCCGCGCAGATCCGCGCGCAATCCCGCATCGGCAACCAGGGCATCGACGGCGCTCAGGCGATCCTCAATCGGCCCGACTTGCGCAAAGGGCAGGGCCAGCCATTCCCGCAAGCGTCGCGAGCCGCTGGAGGTCAGTGTGCGATTGATCAGAGAGAAAAGACTGCCCTTGGCCTGTCCGCTCTGCGTGGTGAACAGTTCGAGGTTACGGCGCGAGGCCGGATCAATATCAAGCGCCCAGCCGCTTTGAACCTGCTGCAAAGGCCGCAAGCGCGGCATGGCCCCTTTCTGGGTCAGAAACACGTAATCAGCGACCGCCCCGGCTGCGGCGATCTCAGCACGGCTGAAGTCGCCGAAAGCATCGAGATTCGCGACCCCAAAAGCCTTGCACAACCGCTCATTGGCATTGGTGCTGTCAAACCGCACGCGGGGCAGAGGCGACTGCGCCGCGTCCGTTGCGGTCAGCGCTTGCAGAAAGTCGGGTTCGTCAAATGCTGCTTCCGGGAATACGATTTCAGCAGGCGAGATCACGTCCAGGGCCTGCGCTAAAGCCGCGTTGTCGCTGACCGATTGCACGCAGAAATCACCGGTGGACATGTCCAGCCACGCTAAAGACAGGCCACCCGCCACTTTTGCGGCTGCTGCAAGATAGTTGTGCGACCCGGACGGTAAAACCGAATCTTCGGTCAATGTGCCGGGCGTGACAATGCGCACGACCTCCCGCCGAACCACCGATTTCGACCCGCGTTTTTTGGCCTCTGCCGGGTCTTCCGTCTGCTCAGCGATGGCGACCTTAAATCCGGCGCGAATCAGCCGTGAGAGGTAATTTTCTGCGGCATGATGGGGTACGCCGGCCATGGGAATGGGCTCATTTCCATGTGTTCCGCGTTTGGTCAGGACGATATCCAGTGCCGCTGCCGCCTGTTCCGCGTCCTCAAAGAACAGCTCATAGAAATCGCCCATGCGGTAGAAAAGCAAGCTGTCTGGATGGGCGTTCTTGATGTCCAGATATTGGATCATCATAGGGGAGGCCCCTGCCCTCCGCTCTTGAGTGCTTGACTCCACCGTCACTTGGTCTTTTGTTTCTCGCATTATCAGGTAGTACCGCTAACCAAGATCCCATAGTCGGGTAAGAAGGGGTGAATATATGAGCCAGGATGTAAACCGCATTACGGAACGTGAAGCCCTCCTGCTCCATTCCAGCGGTCGACCCGGCAAGCTTGAAGTTACTGCTACCAAGCCTCTGGCAACACAGCGAGACCTTTCTCTGGCCTACTCTCCGGGCGTTGCCTACCCCTGTTTGCGCATCGCGGAAAACGAAGACTCCGCCTACGACTACACCGCCAAGTCTAACACCGTTGCCGTGATCACCAATGGGACGGCTGTTCTGGGGCTGGGAAACCTGGGCGCGCTGGCATCCAAACCCGTGATGGAAGGCAAAGCGGTGCTGTTCAAGCGCTTTGCCGATATTGACGGAATCGATCTGGAGCTGGCGACCGAAGACGTGGATCGCTTCTGTGACGCGGTAGAGCTGATGGCTCCGACCTTTGGCGGGATCAACCTCGAAGACATCAAAGCCCCGGAAAGCTTCATCATCGAAGAACGCCTGCGCGAGCGCTGCGATATTCCGGTGATGCATGATGACCAGCACGGCACCGCCATTATCGCTGCTGCTGGACTGGTCAACGCCCTGCAGATCACCGGGCGGTCACTGGCGGATATCCGCATGGTGGTCAACGGAGCCGGGGCCGCAGCCATTGCGACGCTGTCGCTGCTCAAGTCCATGGGCATGCCCAACGAAAATGCGATCATGTGTGACAGCCGGGGGGTCATTTACCGGGGCCGAACCGATGGCATGAACCAGTGGAAGTCGATCCACGCGGTTGAAACGGACTTGCGCACGCTCGAAGAAGCCATGGACGGCGCTGATGTCTTCTTTGGTCTTTCGGTCAAAGATGCGATCACGCAAGACATGGTCGCCTCCATGGCGCCGCAGCCGATCATCTTTGCCATGGCCAACCCCGATCCGGAGATCAAGCCCGAGCTCGTGCACGAAGTGCGTGATGATGCGATCATGGCTACCGGTCGTTCGGACTATCCCAACCAGGTCAACAACGTCTTGGGTTTCCCCTACATCTTCCGCGGCGCGCTCGACGTGCGGGCGCGGGCGATTAATGACGAGATGAAAATCGCGGCGGTCAACGCGCTGGCTGATTTGGCGCGCGAAGACGTGCCGGACGAAGTCGGTGAAGCCTATGGCCGGAAGTTGAAATTTGGCCCGGAGTACCTGATTCCTGCGCCCTTTGACCCGCGTCTGATCGTTTCCGTCCCTCAAGCGGTGGCGAAAGCAGCCATGGAAACCGGCGTCGCGCGCCGCCCCATCATCGACATGGACGCCTACACCGAAGAATTGAAGGGCCGGCTGGATCCGACCTATGACCGTCTGCAGCGGGTCTATGACCGAGCGCGCGGCAAGGGACAGCGGGTTGTTTTTGCCGAAGGCGAAGATCCGCGTGCGATTCGAGCCGCTTTAGCGGTCAAAAATGGCGATCTGGGCCGTCCGATCCTCGTGGGCCGACAAGAAGACATCGAAGCCACCCTCAGCGATATGGGCATCGACCCCAGTATGCTGGAAATCCGCAACGCCGGGCAGCGGCGAGAAGATAATCCAGAGCTGGTGGACATGCTTTACGCCCGACTGAACCGCAAGGGCTACCTGCGCCGCGATTGCCAGCGGCTGATCCACCAGGACCGCAACGTGTACGCCGCGTCCATGGTGGCTTCCGGTCAGGCTGACGCCATGGTGACGGGCCTGACCCGCGCCTTTGGGTCGTGCTTTGAGGATGTGCTGAAAGTCGTGGATCCCGCCGAAAACCAGCGGATCATGACCCACGCCATGTTCATCCGCCGGGGTCAGACCGTGTTCCTCGCTGATACCTCGGTCTCAGAGAACCCAGACGGGCGCGCGCTGGCCGACATTGCCATCCAAACCGCCAATACAGCCCGTTCGCTTGGGTTCGAGCCACGGGTTGCGCTGCTGAGTTACTCCAACTTTGGCCAGCCCGAGCGACATGCAACCCGCGACGTGCGCGATGCCGTACTGGAACTGGAACGCCGCCGGGTCGATTTTGAATTTGACGGTGAAATGCAGGTCAACGTGGCGCTGGATTACGATCTGATCAAATCCACCTACCCGTTCTGCCGCCTGACCGGTCCGGCAAACGTGCTGGTCATGCCCAGCCTGCACGCGGCCAACATCAGCCAGAAGCTGCTGACCGAGTTTGCCGATGGCACCGTGATTGGTCCGGTTCTTCAGGGCCTCAATCATGCCGTACAAATAACATCAATGAACGCCAAAGTTTCGGACGTGCTGAACGCAGCGGTGTTTGCAGCCATCGAGGGCGCGCGGAAATAAGGCGAAAAGCTAAGATTCTCTCGATCGCCTGTGGATAAGGCTTGGTTTTGGCGCGATTTACACGTAAAACGGCGCATAAGTATGGTAGGGATTCTCTTGCCTGTTCTGCCTGTTTGAGTTTGGGAGGTCGCTTGGCCCATGTTTTCCAAGACAAAAAAAGATGGTCCTGACGCAACGGACGAAGGGACCGGCGCACCAGAAGCGCCCGCTATGGCTCGGCCAGCCGCAGCTCCGGCTGCTGGCGGACCAGCAGTGGCGCATCGCGCTACGGTTCCAACCCCTGGCACTTCTGCTTCCGCTACACCCGCAGCAGCCCCGACGCCCCGCGCCGCAACCGTAGCGCCAGCGCGCACGGCAGAGCGCCGTCCCGGTGTGGCTGACGGAAGCAACACGGTCCAAAACCCTGCGCCGCGTCCAGCGCCGCAACAATCAAGAGGTGTGCAAAACGCTATGCAGGAAGCTGGGAAACTGATCGTCGGTCGCGAAATCAAGATGAAGGGTGAAATCACCTCTTGTGAGCGGCTGGTCGTTGAGGGATCTGTCGAAGCCGCGCTGATGGACAGCCGCGCGCTCGAAGTGGCCTCTGGCGGCTATTTCACCGGAACGGCTGTGGTTGATTCCGCCCAGATCGCGGGACACTTCGAAGGCGATTTGACGGTCGAAGGCCTGCTGACTTTGGCCTCCACTGGCCGTATCATCGGCACGGTTCGCTTTGGTGAGCTGGAAGTCGAGCGCGGCGGCACCATGACCGGTGACGTGGCCATCGCTGGCACCCCAGCCCGTGCACCTGCCGCACGCAGCGGTGAATAAAGTCGCCTGAATTTGATCTCAGGGTCGGTAAAATCAGGGCATTGGCCCTGTTTTTGACGCAAACTGACCCTAAAAATTGAACAACTCATGAGTTCCACCCCGTTGGGACCGAAAAAAGATTTGGGATAGTAACCGATGAAGACCTTGCGTTTCTGGCTCTTGTCCATGATCGCGCTGCTGACGGTAAGCGCAAACGCTTCTGCTCAGGTCCCCGAAGACCTCGGCAACTTCACCGACTGGCGCGCTTTCCGCGTCGTTGAAGCGACCGGCCAAACCGTGTGTTTCATGGCCACGCAACCACAGTCCTCTAAGCCTGATAACCTGCGTCGCGGCGCGATCTGGCTGCTGATCGCGCACCGTCCGGGCGTCGAAAAGAGCGTGGTTTCCTTCGAGGCGGGCTTCCCTTTCAGCGCTGACAACGAGCCGATTGCGTCCATTGGCAACCAGCGCTTTGCGATGTTCAC
>JBMZBW010000143.1:0-5834 GCA_049612785.1 Alphaproteobacteria bacterium
TGGCATAAGACTGCTTGAAGAGGTACTGCACCGTCATCCCTTTGAGCATGATCGCGGCGGCGGCTTCATTTGAAACACCTTCGGGCAACACAACCACCTTGTCAGCATCGATCAACCGCTCTTCGGCGTAAGCCCCGTTGTTCACGTAAGCGACACGATCACCGACTTTGAAGCCATTCACCCCTTCGCCGACATCGGTCACATGACCCGCACCTTCAGCACCCAGAACAAAGGGCGTTTCCGTGCCGTAGAGACCCTCCCGGAAATAAACGTCGATGTAGTTCAAACCGATGTGCGTGTTGCGGATGCGAAGCTCTCCGGGGCCGGGCATGCCGACGTCACGATCTTCGATTGTCAGGGCTTCCAAGCCACCAGTTTTGTGAATAACAACGGCCTTACTCATGCGACTTCCTCTCAAGACTATTCCGGAAACAATGCTTCCTTTTGGCGCTATGAAACCAATCCTGCACCAAAGTTCGAGCACAAAAAAGCGTCAGATACCCTCTTCCCGGTTGCAAAATCAGGGCTTTCCATCGAAAAGGAAAGAACGTTCATTATGCGAGCAAGACGCAAAGCCATGCCCTCACCTGAGCCCAAAAGACCGGCTGTCACTCCGCTGTTGAATATCGGCGCAGCGTTTCTGATCCTGACAATCGTGGTTGCAGCCTTGGCCTATGGGCGTCCGTTTTTGCTGCCTTTGGTGTTGGCTATTGTTGTCTGGTACGTGATTGCGAGCCTGCGCGACTTCATGGCCAGTATTGCCATCGGATCGTTTCATTTGCCCCGTTGGGTCTCGCTGCTGTTGTCCATGCTTGTCATTGGCTCCATCGCTTACTTTGTGATCAACATTGTTCTGGGCAGTTTCGCGGCTTTGATTGGCGATTTCCCGCAATACGTGGCGGATGCAAACCGTCTGCTGGCTCTTGTTCAGGGCTTGCTGCCCGAAGGCGTCAAGATCGACATCAATCTGGAAAACCAGTTCGACCGAATCCTCGGCATCGCCAACAACTTCGCGGGTCAGTTGCGACTGGTGACGCAGAACATGGTCATCATCATCATCTACGTGGCCTTTATGCTGGTCGAGGATCAGCGCTTCAAATCCAAGCTGCATCACTTGTTCCCCAAGCTCGACGACTACCATCGCGCGCAGCAGGTTCTGGGCGTCATCGCCAAGAAGATTCAGGCTTATCTGGCCGTGAAAACCCTGATGAGCCTGATTACAGCGGTGCTGGCCTACATCATTCTGCTGGTGTTTGACATCAACTACGCCCCGGTCTGGGCCATGCTGGTGTTCTTCCTGAACTTCATCCCGGTTGTTGGCTCCATCATCGCCGTCATTCTGCCCGTTGCCATGGCTGTGCTTCAGTTTTGGGAACTGAGCCCTTGGGTGATTTTGGTGGTGACGGGCTTGCTGATCGGTGTTCAGCAGTTTGTGGGCTCCTTTCTGGAACCTCGCTTCCTCGGTTCTTCCCTCAACCTCTCGCCCCTGATTATTCTGGTGGCGCTGTCGTTCTGGGGGTTCCTGTGGGGGCCGGTCGGGATGCTGATTTCTGTGCCGGTGACGGTGATGATGGCCATCATCTTCGCCACTGTACCCGCGACACGCTGGATCGCCGTGCTCCTCAGTCAGAACGGCGATAGCGTTCAAGAGGAATTTGGTCCGGTCGTCATGCCGAACGCGGGTCGCTCGGACCCGTCTTAGAATCTCAAAGACCTTCTCTTTACGCGATTTTGGCACAGGCTTTGCTGCCTGTGATGCATGATTAAGCGCATTTCCATTTTGGCACTCATCCTCGGCGCGATTGCCGCCGCACAGATCGGCGTTGGCGGTCCCAGTTACACGACCAACGATAAAGCCGTAGACACCATGGCAGACCGCTTTCGTGCCGCCGATGTCCCGACTTTGGACTTTGGGACCAATTCGCCGCGCTGGTCGCTCCCCAAATCCTGACTTTGCCTCTTGAGCCGATCTGAGGCCTGCGCCATGTAACAGAGCATGAGCGCACCCATCCTCCTTCCTGACCGTGCCCTGCTTGCCATTTCTGGCGAGGAGCGGTTTTCGTTTCTCAACACCCTGCTGAGCGCCGACGTGTCGCCAACGGTGGGCGAAGCCCGCTACGCCGCACTGTTGACGCCGCAAGGGAAGCTGCTGGCTGATCTGTTCTGCCTGACCGACGAGGCGCGGGTTATCGTTGAATTTCCAGTCGACAGCGAGTTCGCCAAACGCCTCCGCATGTACAAACTGCGCGCTGCGGTGACGCTGGATCTTCTCGACGACTGGCAAGTCATGGTGCAGCTGACCGGGTCCGCGCCAAACGGTGCCCTGTCCTTCTCTGACCCGCGCGATGCCCGCTTGGGCGCTCGGATTTACGGACCCGCTGAAGCCTTTGCCCCAACCGATGATCGCTCGGCTTACGATGGCGCGCGTATCGGTGCTGTCGTACCGGAAGGACCAACGGATCTGGAGCCAAACAAAGCCCTGCTGCTGGAAAGCGGCTTTGAACGGCTGGGTGGGGTGGATTTCCGCAAAGGCTGCTTCGTGGGTCAGGAAGTCACGGCCCGCATGAAGTATCGCAACCTGGGCAAAAAACGCATCATGGGCATTTCATGCGACAACCCGCCTAAGACGGGAGACGCGATCATGGCCGGAGAACGGACCGCCGGAATCGTTTTGAGCGCCTCAACCCATCAGGCGTTGGCGCTCATGCGACATGAATTCTCCACTCAACCGCTGACACTGGCGGGGGGCGAGGTCCGCATCACTGCAGACCCGGATGCCCCTCAAGGATAGAGCGGAGACTGCTGCCAGTCGTCGCTGAGCGTTGACCGCGTGAGTCGAACGCGCTCATGCAGGCGATATTCGCCCGCGTTCCAGAACTCCATCGCCAGCGGACGCAGCAAAAAGCCGCCCCAGTAACCGGGCTTGGGAAAGGTTTCCTGTCCTTCAAACCTGGCTTCAAAATCGTCAATCCGGTCTTCGAGTGCAGCACGATCAGGGAGCGGCTGAGACTGTAAGCTGGCCCACGCACCGATCCGGGAGCCACGCGGACGCGTGTCGTAATAGGCCTGTGATTGTTCCGGCGTCAGTCGTTCGATGGGACCCTCCACGCGCACTTGGCGACCGAGCGTTTTCCAATGAAACAAAGCCGCAGCGCGAGGGTTGGCCTCCAGCGCCTGACCTTTTCGACTGGTGTAGTTGGTGAAGAACCGAAAACCGTCCTTGCCGTGACCTTTGAGCAAAACAATCCGGTTGCTCAGCGTACCATCGGCATCGACCGTAGCCAGTGACATGGCATTGGGATCGTTGGGTTCGGACTGTGTGGCGTCATCGAGCCATTGGTCAAAAAGTGCAAAGGGTTCAGCGACGGTAAAGCTCATGAATATACTCTCTGTTCTTCTGGGGCCGAGCACGCCCTAACCTGTACCGGTATCGAAGGATTGACAGGGGGTCGCGTCAACCTGCTCCCCGTTTCCACGATTGCACGGGCTCCACGTCCCCGTCGTCACGCCGCCAAGCCTGTTTTGGAGAGACGGGAAGCAACCATTCGGAGTTTTGAGCGGGAGCCGCAGACGCCTCTGGCTCAACCTGACCGGCATCGGAGAGCGAAACGCCCTCGACCTTGCCGCCGCGCAGTGGGATCTGTGAAAACTTCCATGACCCCAAGGGCTCAACAGCCTCTGCCGGTCCTGCGGGGATCAGAAGCGGTTTTGGCCGCCGTCTCTCAGCAGCAAAAGCCAGCGCCGCTTCAGCGTCTCTGCGCCAGACCTTCATGGGTAGAACGGGCTTAACCGGGGGTAGTTCATCGCCGAGGAGCAAATGGTCAATTTCTTCGCGAACGGCCGCCAGCGGCGAAGCGTCCCCCAGCTTCAGCGGTGCCGGCTCCCGCAGGGCCAAAGCATCATCATCCAGATCCTCTTCAACCACGGCGGATACGGTGATCGGCGCAGACGGATCGTCAGCTGCCACGGGGACAAAGATGTCGTCTTCATCATCGGAAGACGCAACCCGCATGGCCGTGGTCAGATCCAGCGCAACCGCCGAACCCGGTTCTTCACCCTCATCCGGATCGTGCAGCGCAGAGGGTCCGGAGTGGACATCAACCACCAAATCTTCATCCAGCACGGAATCGACGAAAACGTAGGACTCATCGCCCTGAACGGGGCCGCCATTGTCGCCGGTGGTTCGATCCACAACCTGCGCAACGGGCTCAAAAGCCTGCGATGCGGCGAAGGCATCCTGCTCGCCGAAATTATAGTCAACGTCCGTCACCGCCAACAGGGGCTCACCCACCGGCGTGACACCCAATTCGTCGCGGAACAGGCTCAGAAGGTTCTGTGTCTGGCTCAGGTGTTCGCGTTCAGCCAGATCGCGGATGACATCCTCATTTGTACGACCATGAAGGCCGGGCAGAGGGTCCAGATTGGTCCCCATGGCGCGGGACAGATCATGCAAGGTCAGGGCTTCAAGATCGTTGCTGATCGACCAGTTCTGCGGTGGCCGGTTGCCATCGTCCTTGAAGCTGACAATGCCGGAACGACGCAGACGATCGAGCGCAAAGGTCACCATGGCTGTTGGCGCTGCGAGGCTATGGGCCAGTTCTTCGACCCGTGCCCACCGCTTGGAACGCGTTTGACCTTCGAGATCGCGCACAAGTCCCAGAGCGAAGTCGAGCTGTTCCCCCCGACTGGCATTGGTGAACCGCTCGATGGGGTCATGCCGTCGGGCGAGGGCAACCGCCAGTTGAGACCCGGCAAGCACGATTGACCAGACCACAAACAGGAAAACCGACAGCGTCACCAAAGCCCGAAAGGGCGAGGTTTCCTCCACCGGTAGCGTGCGCAAGCCCGGGACCCACTCGACCACCACAGCCGCCAAACACAGCAGCACCGCAGCGACCAGAGCGCCAAGGATGAGGGACGGGATCGCAGGCTCGCGGACGGAAAAGGTCAGATAGAACAGCAGTAATGCGGTGCAGAGGACCACCACCGAAACAATGGCTACGAGAATGCTGACGGTCGCAGGCGAGTTTTGGACTTCGACGATCAACGCGCCGAAAAACATCAGCAGAAAGCCGAGGATGAGTGGTAACGCGACCCACAAGAGGCCCAGCAGCAACCAGCGTCGAATGGGAATATCGTCATAAACGGACTGAAACCACTGGCGCGCACCAGCCGCACGGACCAGTGACGCCAAGGCAAGCATCAGCAGCATACCGATGACAAAAGCCTCAAGCCCAAACCGCGTCCCTGTCGGGCTGAGAACCGAAACCAGCGGCTCAACCCAGCGCGAAACCACCGTGAGGCTGCTGGCCAGTGGACCACGGTCCAGCGCAACCAGCACCGACTCGTTACTCGATAGCCCCGTCGCCTCGCCCAGCAGATACAAACCCGGAATCGCCAGAACCAGACTCGCAAGCGTGAGCACCGCCGCCCAGATGGGCATGAGGCGCACCAGATATTCTCGGCGCGCCCGTGCAACCATGCCGCGCCACGTGCGATCGGTTTCGCGGGCACCCAGGGGCGTTTCAAAGGCTTCAAACATGGTCAAGGATGGCGTTCCTCGCTGGAGTTCGGTTTTGTCTTACCAAATCAACCATCGGAGTCCTAGATCGTAGATCCGCGAGATTGATGAGTCTGCGACCTCGCGTCCGCGCTGGTCAATGTGTGTGCTGATTGGTAGACCCAAGGAAATGTATTTTCGAAAAGGAAAACCGCATGAGCACGGGTGTTCTCGCAGGTAAACGCGGCCTAATCATGGGCGTTGCTAACGACAAGTCGATTGCCTGGGGTATCGCGCAGTCCGCCGCACGCGAAGGGGCGGAGCTGGCTTTCTC
>JBMZBW010000144.1:0-5731 GCA_049612785.1 Alphaproteobacteria bacterium
TATAACAATCAGAAAAAGAGTAGCGCCGTGGCGTGTAACAGTTTGGGAAGATTAGGGGGCGGAACACCGACTTCGGGGTTTGATCTACCGGAGGGCGATTGTCATGCTTAGTGTGGTTTCAAGCAATGACACCCCGGTTCTCCCCTTTGTCGTCCAGTCGGAGAGCGTTACGCCTACCGTCGACTTCGGTCGGGTTGCTGCGCGATGCCAGGGGTATGAGTTGCCACGCTTCTTTAATGATGAGCCAGACACACCTGTCCGTCTGGCCGTGGCGCTGACGGCGGCGCTGATGGTGCAGCGTAAAGATGCTCAAGGGATCGTAATTCTTGCTTCATCACGGGCACTGCTGTCGCAAAGTCTCGACATCAACGAGGCGCTGGAACGCGCGGTACAAATCGCCCGAACGGGTAAGGTGGTCGAGTTGGCAGCGAACCGACCTCAAGGCATGGGTGAAGATCCTGCAATCCGCGGCATCGCGGGGGGGTACCACTTGGGTGAATTCAAAAACCCGTCGATGGCTCAGTATGAGGGTACGGGCATCTTCGTTTTGCGCGCTGATTGTTTTCTGATCGAAGCTGAAATCCTCTGCCCTACGCCGCTATCCCTGTGTCGGGACAGTCTGGCGAAGGGTGAGGTTTCATCAGGTTTGGCGTGCGAAGGGGCCTTAGATGACCTTGCGACACTCAGTTTTTGGGAGGGCTTTTGGACCCGAACGGACAACCGTGCCGCCGTGGTTATCGGCGAACAGTCGGAATCCATCCCGGTTCATATTCCGGCCCGCACGCAACCGCTGACTCAGCGCAGCCTGCTGGGATGAAGAAAGGGTGGAAAGGCGGTTCACTAGCATAGTTGCATCGCCCCCATCTGCTCGGCATTCAGGGCAAGTTCAACAGGGTCGGCGTGCCGGGCCAGAGGTGTGAAGCTGTTGCCTTCATCAACACTCAACCAAAAGGCCGAACGCCGCTCCTCTGCGACAGAATCAATGGCAACGCACCCGGCAGGAAGAAAGCTCATCGCCAGTACATCGCGGGTTTGCGGTCTTCCAACGTGCCAGGATCGAATATTTTCCTGCACTTCGGCGTAGCGCTCCCGGTCCTCTGGGGCGATCTCGTAGAGGTATAGATTTTCGTCTTCGCCCGATTTGATACCAGCGAGCCCGTCCGAGCCGATGGTCAGACGGTTCAGGGCAAATTGTTCCTCAACCCGCTGTCCGAGCGAAGCGCGGGTCGCGGACAAGCGCAGGACTTGGCCTTGCTCATATAAATGGACGCTGGGCGGCGTTGAAGAAACGACCCGAAAGGCCGAGGCATCGGCGCTCAGTGCGTCTGGTCCTCGAAAGGCAGCAAACGCACCAACGGAAATGGTACTGCACGCGGCTGCAGACAGCAGCAGGAAGGGGGCAAGCCAGTGACGCATGTAACGCTCTCATCCGTTAGAATCGATGGTCACTGTGCACGTCCAATTTAGGCAAAAGCTGGCCCGATTTGGTGGGAGTCTGTGACAGCTGATGGCAGTGTTGGGACGGTCTGCGGAAGTACACGAGTTTGTGTTCAAAAGAGGAAAAAGAAAGGTCGTCAACTCGGGGTAAGTTGACGACCTCAAGTCGCAGCCCTGCGATTTAATCGCGGTAGGTTTTTTGGGGTGCTACGCGGTCATGTATGGTCGCGGGTGCGTCAGTATATTTTACTGCTCTTGTTTTCATTTTTGTTACGCTCTCAGCCTGCTTAGGAAAGGCCGGGAACTTGCATTACTCGCCCGCCCTGCGGGTGTTTTTTTCCTGAATAAAGCGAACGGCATTGACTATATTTGATATCAATTATGATAACTAAGATCGGCGTTATTGAAAAGGGAAAGCTTATTTAGTTCTCTTTTTCCCATGAAAATATTTACTATAGTCCTGAAAAGAGAAAAAAGTATTGATTTGAGTGCTGCTAACCTGTTCAAAAACGCGCTCAGTCAGGCCCGCTGTTGAAGTGTTCCTCGAATCGATGCTTTGCTCTCGTGGATCGAACAGGGCAGAATGCACCGGCCTTTACGCCAAAGAGCATGTTGAGCAGGAGACGTCGAGCGATGCCAGGTTTGTGGTTTGAAGAGTTTTCCGAAGGAATGACTTTTGAACATTCGACGCGCCGTACGGTCACAACCTACGACAACATGCATTTTTCACTGATGACCATGAACCCCCAGCCGCTCCACATCGACCACGATTTTGCGGCGAAATCCGAGTGGGGAAAGCCGCTGGTTAATAGTCTGTTTACCTTGGGTCTGCTGATCGGCATTACCGTTGGTGATACGACCGAAGGTACCACGCTGGGAAACCTTGGTATGACCGATGTTCGGTTTCCCAACCCGGTGTTTGAAGGCGATACCCTAAGGGCAAAAACGCAGGTCGTGGGCGTGCGGGCAAGCAAGTCCAGACCGGGACAGGGAATCGTGACGTTTCGGCATGAAATGTTCAATCAGGACGACACGCTGGTCGCGACCTGCGACCGTGCGGCGCTGATGCTGGGGCGACCCCATGCGTAGCTTGCTGTTTGTTCCCGGTGATGATGCCAAGAAACTGTCCAAGAGTTTGGCGTCAGAGGCTGATGCGCTCATTTTCGATTTAGAGGATTCGGTTGCAGAATCACGCAAGGACGAGGCCCGTTCTGTCATCCAGGAAGCGCTGGGACAGGTAACTTCCAAGCGCCGTTTCGTGCGTTTGAACCCCTTTGACACCGGACGTCTTCCCGATGACCTCACAGCCGCGCTCGCCGGTCATCCAGATGGCGTTGTCCTGCCCAAGGCCAGTGGAATCAGATCCGTGGCTCGGTTGGCCAGACTGATGGATCAGGCCGGTGCCCCCGCAGCGTGTTCGATCATCGCCATTGTCAGTGAGACACCCGCAGCGGTGCAGGCGCTGAGCCGCGATGACTGGAGCCATCATCGGCTTGCGGGGTTGATGTGGGGCGCAGAGGATTTGGCGGCTGAATTGGGCGCATCCCGCAACCGGGTGGAAGGCCGACCGACCCAGCCTTTCCGTTTGGCGCGAAACCTGACCCTTATGGCAGCGAAGGCCGCAGGTGTTCTTGCCATTGATACCGTCTTTGCAGACTTTCGCGACACAGTCGGCTTATCGCAGGAGGCGGAAGAGGCCGCCGAAGATGGTTTTGATATGAAAGCCGCGATCCACCCGGCCCAGCTCGACCCCATAAACCGCGCTTTTACGCCGTCTGAAACGGCCTTGGCGTGGGCCGAAAAGGTGGTTTCGATCATGACCGATGGTTCGACAACCGGTGTCGCGTCGCTGGATGGTCAAATGCTGGACCAACCGCATCTGAAGCAAGCCTTGCGTCTTTTGGCGCGGGCGGAGCGGCGTTAGAGGAAAGAATAGGGGTCGATATCGACGGAAAGTCGCAAAGCACCCGGCGCTTTCAGCCCCCGCAGCCATTTCGATATGAAAGGCTGAAGGCGCACGCCCGGCGCACCGCGTACCAGAAAGCGCCGGCGATGCCGTCCCCGGATCACCGAAATCGGAGCCGCAGCAGGGCCAAAGACCTTGATGCCCTCTAGATCCTCAGGCTCGCGCGGCTGACGCTGAACCAACTCGCGACAAAAATTGTCCAGCCGGTCTTCTTCCGGGTCGCTGATGACAATGGCGGCAAGACGACCATAGGGGGGAAGGGCCATCATCTCTCTCTGCGCCAGTTCGGTCTCATAGAAGGCGTCGCGGTCATCGGAAATCAGCGCCTGCATAACGGGATGATCGGGCTCATGGGTTTGCAGCATAACCTCTCCGCTGACTTCGCCCCGTCCCGCACGCCCGGCGACCTGATGCAGCAGCTGAAACGTTTTCTCGCCTGCGCGAACATCACCACCGTATAAAGAGAGATCGGCATCCACGACGCCAACCAAAGTCAGGTTTGGGAAATGGTAGCCCTTGGCCAAGATTTGCGTGCCGACCAGAATATCGACTTCACCGCGTTCAACGGCCTCGATCATTTCCCGCACCGAAGTCCGTTGCATGGTGTCTGAAGATCCGATGGCGATGCGCGCGTGGGGAAAGCGGCGCACGGCTTCTTCGCCAACGCGTTCAACGCCGGGGCCACAGGCAACCAGACTGTCTTCTTCGCCGCAGACCGTGCAGGCATTGCTCGATTTGGTCTGGTAGCCGCAGTGGTGACACATGAGGCGCTTGGCTAAGCGGTGTTCGGTCAACCAGGAATCGCAGGATGGGCACTTATAACGGTGGCCACAGGCGTTACAGAGTGTCAGCGGTGCGTAGCCCCGGCGATTGAGGAACAACAGGGTCTGCTGACCGGCTTCAAGTCTCTGCTCAACAGCTTCGATCAACTTGGGTGACAGCCAACTGCCCCGCTCGGGCTTGTCCTCACGCAAGTTGATCAGGCTGACGTCCGGCATGACTGCGCCGCCGTGACGGCTGGGCAGAATCATTCGGTTGTAGCGGCCTTCGATGGTGTTGAGCACGGTCTCCAAAGACGGTGTTGCGCTGGCCAGGACGATGGGACACTCAGCAATATGGGCGCGGACCACGGCCATATCTCGCGCCTGATAGACGACGCCATCGTCTTGTTTGAAACTGCCGTCGTGCTCTTCGTCCAGAACAATAAGGTCGAGCTTGCGGAAAGGAAGGAACAGGGCGGATCGCGCGCCCACAACGACCCGAGCTTCACCTTCAGAAACCGCCCGCCAGGTCTCGGCCCGCATTTTCGTCGTCAAATCTGAGTGCCAAAGCGCGGGCGCGCACCCGAAGCGCTGTTTGAATCGGCTCAACCACTGCCCGGTCAGCGCAATTTCCGGCAGCATGACCAGGACTTGACCGCTTTGGTCCGGGTTGGACAACAGTCGGTCGATCACGTCGAAATAGACCTCGGTCTTTCCCGAACCTGTGACGCCATCAATCAGGGAGACAGAAAAGCCTTCTGCCACCATGGTGGTCAGTTGGTCGGCGGCTTCCTGTTGTTTTTCGTTGAGTGAAAAACTGTCTCGGCGGAGTTGGGGGACAGGCCAGCGCCCCTTTGGTTTGCGCTCAAAGGGCTCGACCAGGCCGGTTTTGACCAGACCGTCGAGCACGCTGGTCGAAGTTCCCGCAACCTCAACCACCGCTTTACGCCGCATCGCCCTTTCAGGTGCATCGGCCAAAGCTTCGAGTATCTTGGTGCGTGCGGGAGTGGCGCGGTAGCCTTTGGGCGGCGTTTGATCCTGCGCCAGGCGGACCCATCGCTCCGAGGCAGGAGGGAACAGGCCGTCTGGTGCGGTCAGCGACATGCGGAGCACGGCACCGGGCGCGCTCAGATTATAGCGGGCGACCCAGTCGATGAACTTGCGGTGAAAATCCGGCAGGGGGCGTGCGGGTAAGACCTGATTAATGGGTTTCAACTTGGATGAATCGACAGAATTCTCCGAATCAGATGCGTCCCAAACCACGCCGAGCGCTGTTCGAGGCCCAAGTGGGACTCGAACAACACTTCCGGGTTCAACAAATGTTCCCTCCGGAACCGCATAATCAAAGGGTCCGGGGAACGGAAGGGGTAGAAGAATCGGGACTCGTGTGTCGTTCATGCAACGGAAACGTTATATCGCAGTCATTTACAGGGTGTTCTTCAAGTTATCTGATTTCATTACGCCGCTGATTTGTTATGTGTGCACGCATATTTCAGTCGCGCAATTTCAGCGCATATTTAATTATCATATTTTCGAGGCATCAAATGCGCTTTTTCGTAGATACGGC
>JBMZBW010000145.1:0-5728 GCA_049612785.1 Alphaproteobacteria bacterium
CCTCCGGCGGCTTCGTCCTTGACGCTGCACACCCTAAACTTCGCCAGTTGGTCAGGGGTTCAGGCAAGCTGAACCCCTTTACGAGGGAAAAGCGCCGCGGCAAACCTAGCCGCATTTTACCCGCAGAACCTGCCGGGTATCGGGGTCATATTCGACATTCAAGCGATCGATGCGGTAATCCAGCGTGAGCATCGAGCCCGTGGGATAGACGCGGGCGGATGGGCCGATGAGGTTGGCAGGAATCAGATCAACTGAACCGCCGATGAAGGGGTCCAGCGCGCTGCTGCCGCAGAGATCGGCCCCCGCCTCTGCGTGCTGAGACCCTGGCAGTGGCCTGTCCAGAAGGCATCCGGTGAGCAGCAGGCACACAAGCCCCAAGAGGCCAGTTTTGACAAAAAGCATGGACGCTTTCCTTTTTTCAGAGAAAATCTCGCGTGAAGAAGGCGACCAAAAACACCAGAACCACAGCACCCGAAACCAGTGTTGACAGGACCCGCGACTGGTGGGCACCCCGCTTCTGCCACCAACTGCCGGGTCGGATGCCATTGGCCACAAAGACCGCTTGGGCGGCCAGATGCAGACCCGCGATGTTCAAGCCCAGCAACTGAAACGCGCCCCAGGCATCCATGATTCTTCCCTGCCCCAGCATGAGACCGACCACGGTGGTGGGCGGCAGGATTGCCACGGCGACCATCACCCCAACCAGAGCGCCCGGTGTTCCGCGAGATGCCGCCAAGGCCCCGGCTGCGCCCGAAGCAATGGCGACCAGCAAGCCATCCAGACCAACGCCCAGCCGAGAGGTGATCTCCCGCGTTTCAACATCCAGCGGGAACACCAGCCCCGCGCCAAAGGACAGAACAAGCGCCAGAAGAATGCCACTGCTCGCCGTGATCAGGGATCGCCGGATCAGCCCGGCGTCGCCCAGTGTCGAGCCAAAAGACAGGGCCAGCAAAGGCCCCAGCAGCGGCGCAATCACCATCGCACCGATGACCACGGCTACCGAATCTGTCAGCAGCCCCACCGCCGCGACCAGCGTCGCCAGCACGACGTAGCCATAGTAGGTGGGCGTCGGTTTGCCGCCCGTCGCAATGGTGGAGTAGAGAACCTGCCGAGGCGTGCTGATCCTTTGGCGAAACGCCTCGGCCTCAGACACTTTAGGCTCAGGCTCGGTCGCATCGACGGGGAGCAGGACAATCCGCGCCTTGGGGTCGCTGGACACAACAGCCGACAAAGCATCAAGAATGCCCTGCTGATCGCCTTTTTGCACCAAAGCCCGGAGGGAGCCGCGGTCTGGCGGGCGGATTTCATCGGTCTCGGGCGGGTCCGCGCCCTCTTCGTTGTGGGTATGAACGGCTCCGGTCAGTTGCCAGACGTCCGTCACCCGGCGTTGATCCAGCACGTTGCGGCACCGGGCAAGCGTTTTGACGTCGCCGACAATCTCCAGCATGCGCAACGCCATTGGCTTATCCCTTGTCGCTGGCGACCGGTGAAGGACGCACTAGCCCCCAGAACAGGCGCGCGATCAGGCGCGCGATGAAGTAGGCCAGCACGGTCACGCTCGCGACCAGAATCGCGCTGTCCAAACTGAAGGAAAACCCCGGTTCAAAGTTACGCATGGTCCCTTGAACGAACTCAGGACGCAGGCTTAAGGGCAGCTTGTACAGCCGCTCAAAGGCCCCCTGTGCGCTCATATCTGCGATGGTTGACTGCAACCATTGAGCGCGCTCGATCAATGCCTCCCACGCGTTGATGGAGCTTTGCAGAGCGCTCGCTGCCACGCCTTCGCTCTGCGCCACAGTGGTCTTCAACGCAGCCGTGGTCTCTACACCCATGGTGCTCATGGCGCGGGATAGCTCTTGCTGTGCAATTTGAGCCGTGCGGCTGGCCTCGTCGACGCGGCCTTGCAGGTAATTCAGATAGGCATTCTGGAAAGTCGGCACCTGTGAAGCCGCTGCCCCCCCTGCGGCGCCCGTCAAAAGTGCGAGGGGACGGGTCAAGATCCATCCAATCATCGTTGAAATAGTCCTCGTCTGTGTGGCGTGTCTGGTGACAACACGCTGTAATTGGCCGAAATCGTACATCGGCCAAGCCCATGAGGACAACGACGGCTTTTTCCCCGGCGGGTCAAGGCCCAGACTCAGGTCAGGGGCCATAAAGACCGAATTTTAGACAGTTTGACTGTGAATTGATCCTAGACGAAGGGCACGGCCACGACGGTTGCGTTAGAAAAGCCGCTACCCACGTCTGCCTGAACCGTATTGCCCAGCGCAGACTCGCCGCTGGCGATCCGGGCCAGAGCGATGTTCTTGTTCAGGCGCGGAGACCAGACAGAGGCGCGGACGGTGCCGATGACCTTACCGGCTTTATCTTGGATCGGCATGGGCTTGACGACGCTTGGCATGGGTTCTTCACCACTCAGGTGCAAGCCAACCAGTGCTTCTTTTGCGCCTTCGTCCTTGATCCGCAGCAGGGCTTCTTTTGCGAGGAAATCGTGCTCGCCGTCCAGCTTGCACCACTTGCCCAACCCACACTCGTAAGGATTGTTCAGCTCATCAAAGTCAGTGCCCCAGCTGAACAGGCCGCTTTCGATGCGTTCGATGGCGTTGGGCGCGCCGGGCCCCCATTTGTCGCCAACGACCTTTTCGCCTGCGGCCCAGACGATGTCCCACAAGTCGGAACCACGCGAACCGTCACGCAGGTAAATTTCGAACCCGCCCTGCTTGGACCAGCCCGAGCGCTGCAGGACAACTGGAATGCCCTGCACCTCGACCTGGATGAACCAGAAGTACCGAATATCGCGAATGTGTTCACCGAACACTTCGGCGATGACGTCTTCGGCTTTGGGGCCCTGTACGGCGAGCGGAGAAGCGTCGGGTTCGGTCACTTCAACATCGAGATCATAGGCGTCAGCCAGCCCCATGGCGTAGAGGCGAACGTCGCTGTCAGCAATCGACAGCCAGATCAGGTCGTCTTCCAGCTTGAGCAGGATCGGGTCGTTGATGACCCCGCCAGCCTTGTTCAGAATGGGCGTGTAGAAGCCCTGACCGATCTTGCATTTTGATACGTCGCGCGGTGACATCATCTGCGCGAGCTTTTGCGCGTCTGGCCCTTTAAGCTGCACCTGACGCTCTGCTGCGACATCCCACATGGAGGCGTGGTTCATCAGCCTGTCGTACTCAGCCGTGGGATTACCGTAACTCACAGGCATGACCATGTGATTGTACAGCGTATACATGCACGCGCCAGCAGCCCTGGCCCGGTCAAAGAACGGCGACTGCCGCGAACGTGCGCCAAAGGCAAACTCAGGACGGTTTGGATCGGATGGGTAAGTCATGGCGCAAGCCCCTCAGCTGCAAATCTTCAGCTTGTGGGCTAACGCCATTTAATCGGCGCAGCATTCGAACCAAGACCACGCTCAGTTTTATTTGCGACATTGCGACGATACCGCCGCTGGTCTGAGGTCGATCTATTTCGGGCGGCGGTACACCAGCAGGCTCAAGAGGATAAGGCTCACCATGACGAAACCAAAGAGCGGAAGACGCGCGGCTCCCGTCGTGGTGTTGACCATCCCGTTCTGCATAAGAAATACAAAATTCAACACAGCGTAACCCAAGATGGAGAGGATCAGGACCAGTTGAGACCTGCCCCCTTGCATCCGGCTCGCGAAAATGACACCAACGGCGAGTATTAAGTTTGACGCAATCCGGACGGGTTCGGCCTGATTACTGAACACGTGTACTGCCATGTCCAGCAACTGCACCAATAGAACCAAAACCGTTATAACAAGCATTGCATTCCCCGCCTTGTCATTGTTGCGGTGTTCTTAGTTCGCCTTGATCTTACGACCTTGCTTGTCTTCAAAGTTTTGCGTGGCGATCATGATGAGGTCAATCAGGGTCCAGATGCCAAAACCACCCAAAGTAATCAGCATCAGGATGCCCTTCACAATCCGCCCCGCATAAAAGGCGTGAATGCCCAAGCCACCAAAAAACAGACACAACAGCAGAACTGGCACAAAGCCCTTATCGCTTTTTTCCATCAGTCAAAAACCTTCTCAATGTCTTTATTGCGTTGACCGGGATAAGGCACCTTGAGCCCCTTGCCATCCCGGTATTCACCGATCAGCAGGCGGATCGTCACGACGAACGTATGGATCACGTCAATCACAAGCATGACCACACCGAGGAAAAACAACGGAAGTGATCCCAGGCTGATCAGAATGATTCCCCCGATGGTGAGGAACAAGTCAAACAGACCATGCCGCCATCGGCCAAGATAAAAGTGGTGAAAGCCCAAAACGCCGAAAATTGCAGAGAGGATCACCGCAATCGCGTAGCGTTTATCGGAAAATTGCTGCTCACTCATACTCTTAACCCATCCACTCGGTTATTGGCCGAACGACCCATCCGGTCAGCGATAACCTTAAAGCAAGTAGTCGCCATCGACTAAGTCAAAGTTATCATTTTGACTATTTTAACACGGATTGACTGGCCCTAACGCGTCGGATGAAGCGTCAGGGCCTTGGTTGAACGGCGGCAAGGCCTGCGGCAGGGCGGGCCCTAGCTGATTTCCAGCGGCGGAACAGATTTGATGTGCAAATCGTCCAGTTGCTGCTGACTGACCTCGGACGGAGCCTGCATCATCAGATCCTGCCCCTGCCCGTTGAGTGGGAAAGCAATGACTTCGCGGATGTTTGGCTCATCGGCCAGAAGCATCACCATACGGTCAACGCCCGGCGCAGCACCCCCGTGCGGAGGCGCACCGAACTTCATAGCGCTCAGCATGCCGCCAAACTCTTCTTCAACCACTTCCTGCCCATAGCCGGCAATCGAGAAGGCTTTGTACATCACTTCAGGCAGGTGGTTTCGGATTGCGCCGGAACACAGCTCAATGCCATTGCAGACAATGTCGTACTGGAACGCTTTGATCTCCAGCGGGTCCTGGTTCTCCAGCGCATCCATACCACCTTGCGGCATGGAGAATGGGTTGTGAGAGAACTCGATTTTGCCGGTATCTTCGTCTTCTTCGAACATGGGGAAATCGACGATCCAGACGAACTTGAACTCACCTTCCTCGATCAGTCCCAGTTCACGGCCCGCTTCGTTGCGCGCCTGACCCGCGAACTGTAGCGCCGGGAGCCGCTTGTCACAGGTGAAGAAACAGGCATCACCCGCTTCCAGACCCAGCTGCTGCCGGATGGCTTCGGTTCGCTCGGGACCGATGTTTTTGGCCAGCGGGCCGGAGCCCTCAATCTCTCCGTCATCGCCGGTGCGCCAGAAGATGTAGCCCAGACCCGGCTTACCCTGCTTCTTGGCCCAGGAATCCATGCGATCACACTTGGCCCGAGAGCCGCCGCCCTTGCCCGGAACCGCGATCACTTTGAAGTCCTTCTCAGCGATCAGCTTGGCAAAAATCTTGAAACCCGAACCGGCAAAGTGCTCGGTCACGTCGCCCAGGATGATCGGGTTGCGCAAGTCCGGCTTGTCGGAGCCGTACTTGGTCATGGACTCATCGTAAGCGATGTGCGGGAACGGCATCGGCGTTACCTTGTGCGGCGTGCCGGAGGCGTCATGGAATTCGGTGAACAGCCCGTGCAGAACCGGTTCAATGGCGTCGAAAACATCCTGCTGGGTGACAAAGCTCATCTCAAAGTCGAGCTGGTAGAACTCACCCGGTGAGCGGTCAGCGCGGCTGTCTTCATCGCGGAAACACGGGGCAATCTGGAAAT
>JBMZBW010000146.1:0-5717 GCA_049612785.1 Alphaproteobacteria bacterium
GATGCCTGCGCTGTCTGGACCACGGTCAGTCATGGTCACCAGCATATCGGACAACATCCCCCCCAGCTGAGGCGACAGGCTGTCATCCTTTAGAAACAATCCAACAATTCCACACATACAAAGTTCCTTGGTTCTTGTAAGCCCAAGGCGCATTTCACTGCGCTGGCATTCGGGCTCATTTGCTGCACTATAGACACTCCAAAAATCAACTGGAAAGAAAAAAAGTTTCTTCGCAGGGAATTTTTTTGTCACAGATGGTTTGAATTTTAGGCTTCTTAGCTGAGAGACGTGGTGAAGTCATGACGTCTTTGTCGGGTGAGCAGACACATGAGATCTGCCCAAAGAAAATATTCCTTAAAAGAAAAAAAATTCACCAATAGTCTTGCCAATGGGGACAGGTTTTTGTCAACATACACCCAGACTGATGGCGGACTTAGGGTCTGTCGTACAGACATTTGCTTTTGACGATGAACTCGGAGAGATACAATGACCGCTTCCTGGAGATTTTCCACTCTGGCTGACCGACACCGTGCCATGGGTTCGACCCTTGAGGACTGGTCAGGTATGGGGACTGCCTGGACCTACGACAAGGAACAGGAAGAAGAATACGTAGCCATCCGCACCAAAGCCGGTGTGATGGATGTGTCGGGCCTGAAGAAGGTCCACATCACGGGGCCGCACGCCAGCCACGTGATCGACCGCGCAACAACGCGGAATGTCGAGAAGATCAAGCCGGGCCGTTCGAGCTACGCCTGCATGCTGAACGAGGCGGGCAAGTTCATCGATGATTGTGTGATTTACCGCACAGGGCCGAACGCATGGATGGTTGTCCACGGCTCGGGTGCAGGGCACGAGGCGCTGACCATGGCGGCAACGGGTCGTGATGTCTCCATCCGCTTTGATGATAACCTGCACGATATTTCGTTCCAGGGGCCTCTGGCTGTTGAGTTTCTTAGCAAGTACGTCGATGGCATCCGCGACCTCCCATACTTCGCGCACATGCAAACGGCTTTGTTTGATCTGCCAGTGATGATCTCCCGTACCGGTTACACCGGTGAGCGCGGCTACGAGATTTTCTGTCGCGGGCAGGACGCGCCAACGATCTGGGATCGGATTGTTGAAGAGGGCGCACCCATGGGGATTATCCCAACGCGCTTCACCACGCTCGACTTGCTGCGTGCTGAATCCTACCTGCTGTTCTTCCCCTACGATAACTCCGAAATGTACCCGTTTGAGGATGACGTTACCGGCGACACCCTTTGGGAGCTGGGTTTGGACTTCACCGTGTCACCGGGCAAAGTCGGCTTCCGTGGTGCAGAGGAGCACTACCGCCTGAAGGGTAAGGAGCGCTTCAAGATTTACGGTGTCATGCTGGAAGGAACCACACCAGCGGACGAAGGCGCGCCTCTGATGAAGGACGGCAAGCAGGTCGGCGTTGTCACCGTTGGCATGTATTCGAGCGTGAACAAGCACAACGTGGGTATTGCGCGTATGCCGGTCGACTGCGCGGTGGATGGGACCGAGATGGTTGTCGCCAACGAAAGCGGCGACGTGAAGTGCAAGGCGCACTCCATGCCATTCTACGACCCAGACAAGAAGCGCCGTACCGCCAAGGGCTAACCGGCGCGCTCATCGGCAACCGTGCGGGCAGGGTCTTGATCGCCCGCACGGTTTCCCGTTTTCGACGATCAAACCATCGGTAACGGAATTCATGACCAAAACCTTTTTTGAACCTTCGATCAAAAGCCGCCCGGTCTATGGCGTGTTCGAAGCCCGCGTGGGCGCGGAGCACGTTTTTGTCGCCAATGCAGAGGGCGCTGAGGCTATTCTCGATTTGGCGAAATCCACAGACCAGGATTTCTGGACCAAGGCTCACATCATCTACGTTCCCGGTCGCAGTGGCGAGACCTATCAGGACGCTTTGAAAGCCTTGGGTGCGCCCAAGTTCTACATCGCTTCCAACGTACAAAGTGCGCTGAACCGTCTGGTTCGGTCTCTGGAAGACTGTCGCATGGGTACGCAATTCTACCTGACCGGCACCGAAGGTCTGATGGGCCAGGCGCAACGGGACATCATGACAGCGGGCATTTCCCACATGTCGATCCAGACCGAACATCGCGGCTCGCTGGCGCGTCGGGTTCAGTGCGTTCACTGCAAAGGCGTCGCTGAAGACGTCACGACCGACCCTTACCAGTGTCCGCACTGCGAGCTTCATTTGTTTGTACGCGATCATTACTCCCGCCGCCTGGCAGCCTTTCAGGGGGTTCGGATCGACGCCGAGGATCACGGCAACGTGCCACCAGCTGAGGAGGTCTTCCCATGAGCGGTGCCAAGCCAAAACTGGACGTGGTGGTTTCGGCCATCGTGGACGTCACTGACGAGATCAAGCGCTTTGAGTTCCAACGCAGAGACGGGCAGGACTTTCCACCGTTTTCTGGTGGTGCTCATGTGGTTGTGGAAATGGACGACGACGGAACGCGCCGCCTCAACCCCTATTCGCTGATGAGTAACCCCGCTGACACTTCGACCTACGCGATTTCCGTGCGCCGGGATGACGTGGGGCGGGGCGGTTCGCTGTTTCTGCACAAGAAACTCAAGCAAGGCGACACGCTGCAGCTTTCCATGCCGAACAACCTGTTCTCGCTCGACCGTACGGCGACCAAACATCTGATGGTCGCGGGCGGGATCGGCATCACGCCATTTCTGAGCCAGATCAAGCAACTCAAGGCCCAGAATGGGCGCTTGGGCACGGCTGGCAAAGCCGATTTTGAGCTGCATTACTTCACTCGTGAACGGGCGAAGACGGCTTATCTGGACGATTTGACCGACGATGCTTCGGTCAGCCTGTCCACCTACTTCGACAACGAAGATCCCGACCGGGATCTCACCGGTGTCATGGCGCGACAGCCTCTGGGCACGCACCTGTATGTTTGCGGTCCCAAGCCCATGATCGACATTGTCATCGATCAGGCGCGCTCGGTGGGTTGGCCGGAAGAAAACATCCACCACGAAGAATTCGTAGCGCCTCAGCCGGGCAAACCCTTCACGGTGGAACTGTCTGTCAGCGGTCTGACCGTCAATGTCGGCGAGCGGCAATCGCTGCTTGAAGCCATCGAGGAAGCCGGTGTTGACGCGCCCTATATGTGCCGCGGTGGTGCCTGTGGTCAGTGTGAAACCAAGATTGTCGCCTGTGATGGGGACATCGAACACAATGATCACTGGCTGACCGATGAGCAGCGCGCCAACAAGGAAGCAATCATGCCGTGCATGTCCCGCTTCTCCGGCAACAAACTGGTTTTGGAGCGCTAAACGCGCGCAAAGAGAAAAGGAGGGTCGTGCACAATGGGCATGGTCTTTAAGGACGAAACTTTTCGAGACGACTACAGCTTTTCGAACTCCCCGGAGGCCATCAAGCGCTTCCCGTTCCCGTTCGACAAAGACAGCTACATGTACGCTGTCAACATGGAGCCACACACACCCGTGCGCCCCGGAAGCGTCTATGACGTCTCTTTTGATGTCGATGAGCACTATGTCTCTGAGATGCGCGACCGCGCCTTGGTTCTCGCCGATGATCCCCTGCGCTGTCAGTCCCTGCCACACATGACCTTAGCCGGTTGGGATCTGCTGGAACTGATCATGGTCGAGAAAGCCAAAGACTATCCTGACCTCTTTGAGCTGCATCGGGATGGTGACAACTGGCACTGGATCAACCGCCCGCTGGGTATCGATGACAGGTTCACCTTTGGCGACGAAACCACCTTGCCCTATGGCCCGATGGAGTACATCACCCGCCAGGCACAGGGCGACTTCTGTGTGCTTGACCAGCGTGAAGGCAACCTCTGGATGGATGCTGGCATGGTCACTACCCAGGCCGACTGGTCGCTGGATTTTGACATCGGCATGAACTTCTTCGAATGGCATGCACCCGTGCCTCTGGCGCACGAAATGGGCATTTTCCAGCGCGCGTTGAAGTTTCTGACAGCGGTGCAGATTGGTGCGCCCGCGCGGCGCTTGAACTGGACCATGACGGTCAATCCACTGTTGGACACCAGCCCGGAGAATTACCACAAGTGGGGCATCCAGAAGACCACGCTGACCGAGGAAAATGTTGGTGCCAAGCAGCACCTGCGCGTGGAGCTCCAGACCTTCTGGCGTCTGCCGCGTTCCAACGCGCTGGTTTTCCCGATCCGCTGCTATCTGATCAGCCTTCAGGATCTGGTGACCCAGCCGAAGTGGGGGCGTCGCCTCCATCGGGTCATCCGCGATCTGCCTGAGGAGCTGGCGACCTACAAGGGCTTCATCGCCAATCGCCCGAAGATTGTTGAATATCTCTCGCAGTTCGACGATGGCGCGCCGACCTCACTGGGGACTTGGCCTGAAGACGACTAAGTCGCCAGGGTCCACTCTCACGAAAAAAGCAAAGGCGCCCTCTTGGGGGCGCCTTTTCCGTTTGGTCAGGAGCCCTCGCATCCGGGCTTGGGGATCACGCGGTATTATTGCGGGTAGGTGATGATCGACAAATAGCGCGCAGGCAATTTGGTCAGCTTACCCGGACCGTGGGGAGCATCGGCGTCAAAGGTGAAGCTGTCACCGGGCTCCAGCCGGTAAATTTCACCCGCATGGTGATAGTCGACTTCGCCTTCGAGCATGTAAATGAATTCGATCCCATCGTGCTGGAAGGTCGCGAACGTATCCGATTCCGTTGTCAGCTCAATCAGGTAGGGTTCGACGATCACGCCGCTCGCGTTTGAACCAACGTGGCCCAACAGGTTGTATTGATGACCCGCGCGCGTTCCCGCGCGATCCACGTCCAGTCCGCTTCCCGCCTTGACCAAAACCGCTGATCTCTGCTCTTCGAAGCGGCGGAAGAACGATGTCAGGGAGACCGATAAGGCTTCCGACAGCGTCTGCAAGGTCGTCAGCGATGGGGATGTCAGGCCATTCTCGATTTTGGAGAGCATGCCCGGTGATATGCCGGTCTTTTTGGACAGTTCCAGCACCGTGATGTTCTGTTGCTTGCGCACAGCTTTGACCTCGCGGCCAATGGCAACTTCCAGAACCTTTTCACGTTGGTCAGAGACGATCTTGTGCGGATCCTGCTTGAGCACAGGGCTTTGCAAGCCCTCGGCTTCAGCTACCGTCGATACGTCCGTTACTTTCTTCGTCAACCTGTCTTCACTCTCTATCGCTATAAGCTCTCCGCACTTAAAACCTACGATACCCGCCTAAAGTCAATTTCCAGCGCCGTGGAGCAGGATTGCGCCACGGCTCCAGACATTGGACCTCTAGGTCTTCAGGTAAGCCTCCAGACTGTCGTCCAGCGCATCCTTCCATGGGGTGTGGTGTGGCGGTGCTTTGGTCCCGGTCAGCGGCGAGGTGTAGCCATTGTCCCGGAATGTCATGATGTTTTGTTTCTTGTGGCCTTTCCACTCTTTAAAGGCTTGATTGGCGGCCTGAATGTCGAAGTTGGGGTAGTCTGTCTCTTCCATCAACTCCTGCACGTAAGCGCCCTGGTATTCGATCGGGCCATAGCCATCGGCTTTGGCGTCTTCTTCGTTTTCGCGTGCTGTGACGTCTGCTTCCAATGTTTCCTGATCCGTGGGCATCTCAATGCGACCCAAGATCACATCCCGGACCCACCATGCCTGTGCATCAAACATGTTGAACGTGTACCATTGGTCCTGCATGCCCAGATAGAACAGGTCGGTGTTGCCGAT
>JBMZBW010000147.1:0-5636 GCA_049612785.1 Alphaproteobacteria bacterium
CATGACGTGAACCGGCGGGTCACTGGGCCGCGCTCCGGGAAAAGGAGTCGCGCCGCCGGTTGCTCCATCGGTGGTGCTCGCGGTGCGCTGGGCTGGTTTGGGCGCGGGTGAAGCAGGCGCCGAACTGCTGCGCGCCGGAGCCGTGGGGCGCACGCGGGTGCCAAGTGCGATCAGGGCGTCACGCTCGATGAGTCGACCTTGCAGGTCTTGATAGCTGACCCCGGGCGCGGGGACTGGTCCCGGCACCGCGGGCACTTCTCCGTAGGCCACGGCGAGCAAGTAGGCTTCCAATGCCGCTTCCGCATCGGAGCCCGAGATCGGTTCCAGTTCAGCTGGCGGGGCAAGCGCACCCGGTTCTTCGTTGACTGCAACGGTTCCCGTGGCTGGGCGCTGAGCAGGGATGGCCGGGGCGGGGCCTTCGTGCGTCGGCTCGGTGCCGGTGGGCTGGGCTGACTGCGGCGGCGCGATCAGCCCTTGGAGCAGCGTGTTCAAGCCAGCGGGCAGCGGACTCTGTGCCCCTGCGGGTCCAGCGATCATGGTGATGAAAAGAGTAAGGACAGCCAGCGTCTTCGCGTGCGGCCATCCTCGCAGTGCTTTGGGCAAAGGCTTATTCACCGTGGCGGATGCGCAGGTCGCGCAAGCGCTGGAAGAAGCCGAACTCTTCGTTTGACGTCCGGTCGATCAGCAAGGACGAGACCAGCAAAACGCCAATCGCAAGCAACAATACGCCGATAAGTCTCACGTCAATTTCCGCCGTGTTCAGGGTTGGAGAACGTTCTATATCAAATTTGACAGGTTCATTCGAGAGTCTGATTGCGGCGAACCGATGCCAGCCACGCGGCAACAAACAGCAAGCCAATCACAAGGCCGACAACCAGCCGCGCTGCCGTGCTTGCGGCGATCCCAGCCTCTGGCTGCGGCGCAACGCCAAGGGTGAGGAGCAGCGCTGTCAGCGCGCTCACCAACACCCCTAGCCCAGCCCCCAGCACCAGCGCTGGTGCACGCGTCAGGGGCAGGAGGACCAACACGGGCAACAGCGCTGCCGGGTGGATGAGGCTGGAGAGGAACAGGGCGGCGACGCCGAGAATGCCCGCGCGGATGCTGCGCTGGGCTTGATCGGGCAGGGGCGGCAGCGCCAGCAAACCACCTACGACCAGAACCAGCAGTCCCCAACCCACCGCCGCCCACCGGGTCGCACCACCCAGCAGCCCGGTATCCGCCAGCAGGAACAGCGCCAGTCCGCCGTTCGCGGCTTTGTCCTGTGGCAAGACAGGCGCGCTGGAAAAGCCTGTCCAGTCTCCGCCCAGCAGCCGCTGACCCAATCCGATGATCCCAACGAAAAGGGCAAAACCCACCACACCATAAGCTGCGCGCCGCCACGCCGCGGGCCGCCGTCCAGCCGAGCGCAGCAGAAGCGGCAGGAGCGCCGCGATCCAAAGGCTGAAACCCACACACAGGGCGAGTAAGAAGCCCGTCAGTGCGGCCCGCTCTGACACCGATGCCCACAAGGCCAGCAGCACCAGCGGTGCGATCAGCACGAAGCACGACCCGGCCCCAAACCCCGCAACCAGCCAGAGCGGGTTCACCCAAAACAGGGCCGCCCAGTGCAGCGGCACCCGCATCCGCCGCATCAGCACGACGAGCAAGCCAAGCGCGAGACTATCGCTAACGATCAGCAGCCCAAACCACCCCATCGCGGCGTTGGGTGTCAGCACTTGCGCAGCTGCCAATAGGGGCAGGGCGGGCAGCGGTGCGGCGGGGCGGTGCGAGATGTCTAAGCCGACCCCCGCGCGAATTTCTGCTTGGGCGACGCTGCCGACCCATTGGCTGAGCGCCTCCGAACCCCCGACCAAGGTCCGCGCGGCTTCGAGTCCCGTACCTGCAACCCGAAGGCCGCCCCCCATGAGTTCCTGGACTGAGAACTTAAAGGGGTTCAGCCCCGCAAGTAACGCGCGTCCGGCATAGAGGTCTAAGCCCAGTTCTGGCGATGGTCCCCTTCCTGTGAAAATGCTGAGCTGGAGCCATTCCGTTCCACCGCTTGCCGCGCTCAGCAAGCGCAGCATCGTACCTGCGAGAAGCATCAGCGCGAGCAGCATCACACCCGCCCGACCGCTCATCTCCCCCTTCCATCGCACTGACAGAGCAAACCCGGCGAGCAAAACCACGGCCAGCGAGAGCAAGACTGATTCCAGCGTTCCGCTCCCGCTCCCGCTTGCGTGCAACAGCAGCACCGCGAGCGTCACAAGCACACTCCCAAGCAGGCTCAGCCATAGGCTCAAACGCCGGATATACCCTTGCCGTTCAGACATATTGGAGCGCGCCTCTCGCCTCATTTTCATCCAAGTCTGAAGCTAACCCAAGCGCACTCAAAAAACCCCAACCGGGCGACAAAAGCTTGGGGACAAGTCGGGGAAAAATTGGGGAACCTTTGGGCATTAACCCGATTACTTTACACGCGCATAATGGTATAACTACCTATCCTGAAAGTTGCAGCCTTTGGCTGTGCACCTGGAAAAAATAACAAGTCCCAGTCCATCGGAGAGGACGCAAGCACCTGCTGCATTGGGGTGAAGCAGGATCAACGGTTTGCGGTCTCGAACGGGCTGAAAGACAAGAAAATGCAAGGGGTTAACTGGATGTCAGATCCAGCAGTCTCACGGACAAAAGCGGCCATGGAAGCGGCCGCGCAGGCCAATGGAACGGCTGGGCCCGTGACACAGAAGATCGCCGCTAAAACCGCTGGTGCGGCGCGGCAATGGGGAAGGGCGCTCGGCTTCAGGGACAGGGTTCTTGTGGACAGTCGCAATGTGGACAAATCACTCCTCATTCGCGGCTGGCACCAGATGACGGCTGCGCTTGGCGGCGCAGTTGCCTTAGGGCTGGCAATTCTGTTTCTCAGCGTTGGGCTGGCCAACCACCGCGCGCTGGTGAACGCTGAAGTCCAAGAGCGGAATGCAGATCTCCGCGTCGCGCTTGATCTGATGTCTCACCAGCTCGAATCCCAGCAGACCGCTTTGTTTGATCGCGCCGCAACTGAGCGGGGCCTGATCTTGATTGATAGCCGCGACATCGACATCAAAACCTTGATGGCTGAGAACGAGCGCCTGTTGTCTACCCTCAACGCCGCGCTGTCGCTCACAGAGGAGCCGCTGCCTGAAGATGCCAGCGAAGCAGCACTGGAGGATGGCGGTGTCGCTGTCTCGGGCGATGCTGCGACTTCGCCTGGCGCTGCCGGTGCAGGGACGCCACTGTCCGCAGATGCTCAAGTGCTGGCGCGCGAATTGGCGTTGGTGCAAACGCAGAAAGACTTGCTCGAAGCTGAACTGGATATTGAGCGCCAGACGCTCGACACCATGGCCAGCGAGCTTGCAGCCACGCGCCAGGAAACGCGTGCTTTGGAGCGGGAAGCGCAGCGGTTGGGTGTGAGCCTTGAAGCCAGAGACGAGGTGATTGCTAGTTTGAAGCGGGACATCATCTCCTTCCAAACGGGCAAGACCGACACCGACGAAGCCCGCCGCAGAGCCATGCAACTGCTCAACGAGCAGAATGCGGAGCTGGCGGCAGACCTGACCGCAACAAAAGCGATCGTCGCCGACCGTGACCTGCAGCTGAAGTCGCTGGAGGGCCAGTTGGCGCAACGGGAGGCGGACAACACGCGCCTGACCTCTTTGGTCAAGCAGCGAGAGGCCCAGATCGCCTCGCTGACCGACGCGCAGAGCCTGATACTCGACCGGCTTGAGAGCCGCGTGGAAGAGCAAATGGCGGCCGTGCAAAAGGCGATCGACATGACCGGTGTTACACAGGATACGACCTTGAACCTCGATGCCCTGCTCGACAGTGTATCCAGTCCATTTTGGAACGGCATGGGCGGGCAGGCGGATGAGGGCGAGATTGAGCGGCGTGAATTTGCTGTGACCGCCGACCCTTCGACCGCTGGGATCAATGCGCTGCTGGATCGAGCGCTGATGATCGAACGTTTGACTGAAGAACTCGAGCACCGTCGCAACCACTTTGATGCGCTGCCAACCCATCGGCCTGTGGAAGGTCTCCGCGTTTCATCGGGCTACGGCATGCGCAAGCACCCGATCAGCGGTAAGTATCGGATGCACAAGGGAATGGACTTCGCAGGGCCCAGCGGCACTCGCGTTTCCGCGGCTGGTCCGGGCCGTGTGGTCTACGCGTCGCGCAAGGGCTCTTACGGCAATCTGGTCGAAATCGATCACGGAAATGGAGTCATCTCCCGCTACGCGCATTTGCGCAAGATTTCGGTCAAAAAGGGCGCTGCCGTTGTCGTGGGGCAGAAGGTTGGAGAGGTGGGATCCACAGGTGCGTCAACTGGTCCACATTTGCATTGGGAGGTCCTGGTTTTGGATCAAGCCAAGGATCCCAAGATCTTCCTTGGTGCCAGAAAGTCATTATAGAAAATAGCCAAAAACCAATCATTTTTCGACAAAAACCGAGTATGAAAGGAAAACGTCGGGCTATTGTAACTCACGCGTTTGCACCCTAAGGGGGCTAATTTACCTTCATAAGTAGCAATGACTTGGACTATTTTCCCTCAAAAATAGAAGAATCTGCGTTTTCTTACATAGTGATATTTGACACTCAATACACTAGAAAGATACACCACTTACAGTAGGGCGAGAATGTCCTGAACTATGCAATCCTTGGGCATAAAGAAGCTGAATGTTCTGCCGCGGGTGCGGATCACGGCTCCTAATTGCTTCGAATAAACGAAAGTTCAAGTGGTGCTCAAGCAATCCCCGGTAAGTTTGACGGAATGGGATCTATTCCGCGCGTTTCTTGCGCTCTTCACGACCAAGAGCTCCGACGCAGCTGCGAGCCAGTTGGGTGTGTCGGTTGTAACGTTCAAGCGCCGGATCGCTCGACTTGAAGATGTCCTAAAAACCAAACTCTTCCTCGGCTATGGCAGCAAGTTTCGGATGACCGCAGAGGGTGAAGATCTGGCGGCGCTGTTGCGGAATGCCGACAGAATTTTGGCAGAGATCAAGCCGGATCTGCGTTATCCCGATCCACGAGATACGACTAAAACTTCGGTTTGGATGATGGACGCGCTTGTGGGGTATATGCTGATCCCATGGCTTGAGCAGTCGCCGGAGTTGTTTCGAAACTACTCTTTGCGCGTTCTCACTGGGCCGACGCCTGAAGTGTCACAGACCTTTGATTTCAATCTCGCCTTCACGCACTTCAGCAGCGAGTCACCCCAGGTAAGATCCATATCGCTTGGCGTCCATCAAGTCGCTTTTGGTTGTACACCGGCCTACGTGGATCGGTATGGGCTGCCCAACCAAGAAAACCTGAGCGAGCATCACCTTGCCATCGTTGAAGATTATTGACTGATCCGAGCGCTTTGGGAGGGTATTGAGAACATTCCGTCACAATGCTCCAGCTTCATTGAGGTTGACTCAACAACGGCTGGCGACCTGTTGGCAAAGCAAGGGCTGTATTTTACCCCTGTGACGCAGTGGTCGCTGAGCTCTGATTTCATCATTTGCCCCGATTTGCCCGTGGTCAGCGTGCCCAGTTATCTGCTTGTGAGCAAAGCGTTTTACAAGACCGAAATGGGCCGCCTTTTGACACAAGCGCTCATCGCACAGGGCCTCCAGTTCTTCCAA
>JBMZBW010000148.1:0-5604 GCA_049612785.1 Alphaproteobacteria bacterium
GAAACCTCGTTTGTCTCGTGGCTGATTCGCGAGCATCTCAACATGTCCAACGTCGCGTTCCAGCGCGATATAGACGATCCGGAAGTCATCAAGGAATTCGCCGCCAGCGCCGGTTCTCTGGAACGCCTGCGCGCCCTGTTTGTGCTGACGGTTGCCGATATCCGGGCGGTTGGGCCCGATGTCTGGAACGGGTGGAAAGCCTCGCTGCTGGGTCAGTTGTTTGTCGGTGCAGCCGATGTTTTGACGCTGGGCACGGATTCGCCGCGAGAGGCAGACCGTGCGCGCGAATGTCAGGATGGCGTCGCGGCGGCCATGCGGTCCGAGCGTCAGGCGCAGCTTGATACGCTGGTCAAGGCCGCACCGCGCTCGTACTGGCTGGCTTATGACCCAGAGACCATTCTCTGCCACCTCGATCTGATGTCGGAAACCGAGGCGAGGGACGAAAAGATCGGTGTTTCCTTCCGCCAGCATGAGAACGAGGGTTGGACGGAGGTCTTTGTCTACGTCCTCGATCACGCTGGCATGTTTGCCGGGATTGCGGGCGCAGTCGGGGTCTGCGGCTTCGACATCGATGGTGCGAAGGCGCATACGCTGGGGAACTCCATGGTCCTCGACACCTTCGCCGTTTCGACCCATCAGGGGGAGGCACTGGACCAGGGCCAGCGCGAACGCCTGCGCGAGACCATTTTCCGTGTGGTGACCGGGGAGCTGCCGCTGGGTCCTGAGATCGAAAAGCGCCTGAAGCGCCGGTCTCAGCGGATTCAGGTGCTCGACCCCGATCACGCTATCGTTTTCAACAACCGCGCTTCAGACAAGTTCACCTTGCTGGAAGTCAGCGGCCCCAACCGCCCCGGAGAGCTGTACCGCATCACGCGCGCGCTCGGTGCCGATGGTCTGGCGATCCACAGCGCGAAGATCAGCAGCTACGGCCAGCGCTACGTGGACGTGTTCTACTTGCGCGATGGCTTGGGCGGAAAAATCGAAAGCACGGACCGGTTGGCTCGGGTCAAAACCCGTGTGATGGAAAGCCTCTCCAATGGCTGAGGACAAAGCAGAGCGCCAAACGCCCGATGACGGCAAGGGCGAAGGCGACGGCGGGGGCGGGCTCGCCCGGTCGGTCGGCGTGGTCGGGGGGCTGACGTTGATCAGCCGGCTCTTCGGCTATGTGCGTGACATCTTCATGGCAGCGATCATCGGCGCAGGACCACTGGGCGACGCCTTTACCTTTGCGCTGACCCTGCCGAATTCCTTCCGGCAGATTTTTGCCGAAGGCGCTTTCAACGCCGCCTTTGTCCCGACTTACACCGAGACTCAGACGCGCGACGGCAAGGCAGAGGCGGCTCGGTTTGCGGGGCAGGTCATGGCGGTGTTGCTGCTTGTTCTTGTGCCGCTGAGTGCCCTCATCCTGTGGCAAATGCCGGCGGTCGTGGGGTTCCTGTCGCAAGGCTACGCCGTCGGGGGGGAGCGCTTTACCCTCGCTGTGCTCTTCAGCCGGATCATGTTTGGCTATCTGACCCTGATCAGCCTGATGGCGCTGTGCGTCGGGATGCTCAACGCCAACCGCCGCTTTGCGCCGGGACCGGCGGTTCAGATCGGCTATAACATCGTGCTGATCGCCGCTCTGGTTTTGCTGGTTCCCGCCCTTGGCTATCCGGCTCACGTGCTCAGCGTTGGTGTTCTGAGTGCTGGGGTGCTGCAATTTGCGCTGGCATGGGTGCTGGTGAGCCTGCTGATCGGGGTTACCGTGATCCCCAGACTGCCGCGGTTTGATGCAAGGCTGCGGTCCATGTTGCTGCTCATGGGGCCGGGGATCCTCTCAGCCTCAGGGTTGCAGATCGCCTCGCTGATGAACCGGGCCCTGGCCTCGGACACCATCGGCGCACAGGCGCAGCTGTATTACGCGGAGCGGCTCTATTTCCTTCCGCTGGCCATCATTGGCATCGCATTTGGAGTCGTCATTCTCCCGACTCTGACCCGCGCGCTGACCCGGAACGACGCGCCGCAGGCCGAGGCAACCATCCGCGATGGGATCGAGTTGGCGGCTTTTCTGGCGATACCCTGCTCCGTCGCGCTCGCGGTCATGCCGCAGGAAATTCTCTCGACCCTATTCCAGTACGGCGCGTTTGACACACGGGCGACGGTGCAGGCCGGTTGGATCCTGCTGGCGCTGGCGCTGGGTCTGACGCCCGTGATTTTCCAGCGAATCCTCTACCCGACATTCTATGCGCGCAAGGATACCTTTACCCCCATGCTGCTGACCTTTCTGGGTGTGGCGGTGCAGGTGGGGTTCGCGGTGACGCTTTACCCGCGTCTGGGCGTTCTGGGGCTGGGGCTTTCTGTGGCCATAGCCGCTTGGGTTCAGGTGGCGGTCGCCGGGCTATTGACCATGCGCAGAGGATTCTGGCGGCTGGACCTGCCACTGCTGGGGCGGATCGCGCGGTGCACCTTGGCTGCGGGGATTATGGGCCTTGGCCTTTTCTTCGCGAAAATGCCGCTTCTCCAAAGTTTCAGTGCAGGAAATGCATGGGAGAAAATCCCATCCATGCTTGGTCTTGTGGTCTTTGGTGGGCTCGTTTACATATTGATGAGCATTGTTATGAATGCGGTTCCGCTCTCGGCCATGGCTGCGTTGCGAAGGTTCCGCCGCCGCTCGGGTTGACCCCGTGGGTTTAAGAGCGTTTTAGGGATCATGAAATTAAAGGCCGCCTCAAATTCAGGGAGCAGCGCCATGACCAGTCAGGGTTCAACCGCAAAGCGCATTTTTTCCGGCGTCCAGCCGACCGGCGGACTTCACTTGGGCAACTACCTCGGTGCAGTTCGAAACTTTGTTGATCTTCAGGGCGACTACGAGTGTGTCTACTGTGTCGTTGATCTGCACGCGATCACCGTGTGGCAGGATCCGACCAAACTGGCCGACCAGACCCGCGAAATCACGGCTGCTTTTCTCGCCGCTGGGATCGATCCAAAGACGTCCATCATTTTCAACCAGTCGCAGGTGCGCGCGCATGCTGAGCTGGGGTGGGTGTTCAACTGTGTCGCCCGGGTCGGCTGGCTCAACCGCATGACCCAGTTCAAGGACAAGGCCGGCAAGAACCGCGAAGCGGCGTCGGTTGGTCTCTACGGTTACCCGGTCCTGCAGGCCGCCGACATTCTCGCCTATCTCGCCACCCACGTTCCGGTGGGTGAAGACCAGAAGCAGCATCTGGAGCTGACCCGCGACATCGCTGGCAAGTTCAACAACGATTTCGGCGTTGATTTCTTCCCGATGATCGAGCCGCTGATCATGGGCGCAGCCGCGCGGATCATGTCTTTGCGCGATGGTTCCAAGAAAATGTCAAAGTCCGAAGCCTCTGACATGAGCCGGATCAACCTGCACGATGATGCGGATGCCATCGCCAACAAGATCCGCCGCGCCAAGACCGATCCGCAAGCGCTGCCCGGTGCCGAAGTGCTGGATGATAACGGCGCAATCACCGATGCCTTCGCCAAGGAGCGTCCGGAAGCGGCGAACCTTGTGACCATCTACGCCGCTCTGGGTCGTGAATCGCTGACCGATGTTCTGAACGAGCTGGCGGGCAAGTCGTTCAGCGACTTCAAGGGCATGCTGACCGAACGCGCGGTTGACCAGATGGCCCCAATCGGATCGGAGATGCAGCGCTTGATGAGCGATCCTGCGCACATCGATGCCGTCCTCAAGGATGGCGCTGAGCGCGCTCGAGGGATCGCCGATCCGGTCATCGACCAAGTCTACGACATCGTCGGTCTACTCCGCGCGTAAGTCTCAAACAGTAAGGTAACAGAGAATGCAGCAACGGAAGGGAACAGCAGTAATATGAGCATGTATCTTCCGATTGCTGAGATGGCGACCAACCCTTTGGTGATCATTTTCTTTGGTGCACTGGTTGGCGCCATGAGTGGTCTTTTCGGCGTTGGCGGTGGGTTCCTGATGGCACCCATCCTGTTCTTTCTCGGCATTCCGCCCTCTGTTGCTGTCTCAACCGAAGCCACACAGATTTGTGCCGCCTCGGTATCCGGCTCGCTTGCTCATTTCAGGCGCGGCAATCTGGATATCAAAATGGGGGGCTTGCTGGTTGCGGGCGGTTTGCTCGGCTCGACGGTGGGTGTTTTCACGTTCAAATGGTTGATCACTCTGGGGTCTGTGGATCTGGTGATTCAGATTTTCTACGTGGTCTTTCTCGGGGGTGTCGGGGGTCTGATGTTCCTCGAAAGCCTGCAGGCCATGCTGCGGCGCAAGGCGGGGAAGACCGTCACGCTCAAACGTCGCCACGGCTTCATGCACGGTCTGCCGTTCCGCACCAAGTTCCCCCGCTCCAAGCTCTATATTTCCGCCATCTTGCCTGTCACCGTTGGTTTTGGGGTTGGCTTTCTGAGCGCGATCATGGGTGTCGGCGGGGGCTTCATCATGGTTCCGGCGATGATCTATCTGCTGGGCATGCCGACGTTGGTTGTTGTGGGAACCTCGCTTTTCACCATTATCTTCGTAACGGCCAACAACACGCTGCAGCACGCTTGGTTCAACGGCACGGTTGATCTGGTGCTCGCGGGTCTGTTGCTGCTGGGCGGGGTCATCGGCGCGCAAATCGGTGTGCGGCTGTCTGGTCGTTTCAATGCCGAGCAACTGCGCATTCTTCTCGCCCTGATCGTTCTGGCGGTTTGTCTGAAGATTTTGATGGACCTGCTCGTTGGTGGTCCGGCGGTCCAGTTCTCCTTCAGCGATGGAGCAGGCCATGCTTAAGCCTTTCATCGCTCTCGTCAGCGCGGCCTGCATCGGCCTGGGCGGGCTTTCGCTGGCGCAGGGGCCGGATATCGCGGCGGTCGAAAGCGAGGTCTCGGTTGGTCTGTTCAGCGGCCAAACCATCGTGCGGGTCTTTGGCTCTACCGCGACCCCTGATCTCCCGCTCCGGCTGGAGCTGACCGGCCCTGACCGTGAGGTTCGCTTCACCCGCAGTGTGCGTCGCCTTGGTATCAAGGTCGACGAAACCATCAACAGCGCCCCGAAAAAGATCCCTTCGATCCGTGCAGAATTGTCGTCCGGAGACCTGACTCTGGCCCGCAAGGGCGATGAGCTCGAAGAAGCGCTGATCCGTGAAGGCGTGGTGATCATCATGCCGAACGCGATCAAAATGGAGCCCTCCGGACTGTTCTTCGCTGAAATTCCGCTGCCACCAAGCGCGCCTGTGGGTGAGTACAAGATCGAAATTTTCCAACCCGGCGCACCCACGGCAGAAGCCAAAATCAAGCTCGCTGAAGAGTCTTTCGCGATTCGGCAACAGGGCTTTGTCGCTTTGGTCTCGCGCGGCGCGAAGGATTATGCTTTCCTTTATGGTCTGATATGCGTATTAGTCGCGGTTGCTGCGGGATGGATTACGGAGCGGGTGTTCCGAAATCGCCGCTAAAGACGGGCTTTTTCAGTGTTGATGGAGACTCTATGACGGACGCAAACCTTGCGCCTGAAGCTACAGAACTGCCGCTTTTGCTGGTGGTGATTGACGATACAGAGGAATCGTCGGTCGCTCTTAACTATGCCTGCGCGCGCGCCAAGGCGACCAGCAGCCGGGTTGCTTTGTTGCGGGTTATTGAGCC
>JBMZBW010000149.1:0-5584 GCA_049612785.1 Alphaproteobacteria bacterium
AATCGCAGCCGTCACACCGGCAAGGAACAGCGTGTTTTTCAGCTTTGGGATCATGATATCGACGACGGGACGGGACACGTCGATCCCTTGACCCCCAGAGCTTCGACCGGAGAAGGTATTCCCCATATCGCCCCGCATCACGCCCATGATCCAGTCGATGTAGCGCGTGATGATGGGCTTGTTGAGCCCCAGACTGTCGCGGAAGGCTTTCAAGGTCTCTTCAGTCGCGGACTGGCCCAAAACAGCTTGCGCAAAATCGCCGGGTAACAGCGATATCGAGCTGAAAATGATAATCGACACAATGAACAGCGTAATCAGGCCAAGCAAGACACGCTTGCCGACCACTTCAAGAAGCCGAAACAAGGATTGCCCCTCCCGGGGTTTGAAAAATAAAGGAAAACAGGGCTTTCGCCCGAGTGCAGATCGCGATGGTATGCGGTCCCGACGGATCGGGACCGCACCTCAAAGAAGGATCCTAAACGGCAGAGCGCTTAGGCAAACCACCAGCGCTCAGGCATGCGAGCACCGTCGTTTTCCCAGTTACCGGCGATGTCCGGACCATGCGCCAGCTTGTCAGACGCAGCACCGATCATGTTGGAGAACAATGGAACAATCGCGCCACCGTTATCAGCGATGATGCGCTGTGCTTCGTGGTACAGCTCGCGACGCTTGCTGTCGTCCAGCTCAGAACGGGCCGCAACAACAATGCCGTTGAACTCATCAGCCGCCTCGCCAGAGGTCCAAGCCGTTTCGTTCCACTCCGTGTCGTTGGTGTAGGCTGCCGTGAACATCCAGTCTTCCGTCGGACGACCACTCCATGCCGATACGGAGAACGGAGCGATGTTCCAGACGTTGGACCAGTAACCGTCCTCAGGCTCCTTGGAAACCTGCAGGTCGATGCCAGCCTTAGCCGCAGATGCAGCGAACAGGTTCGCCATATCCGTGGAACCCGGACCCGGTGTCTCGGACGTCTTCAGCTCGATGGTACCGCTGTGGCCGGAGCGCTTGTAGTAGAACGCTGCTTCCTCAGGGTCATAATCGCGCTGTGGCAGATCGCTGTTGTGGTAGCGGTGAGCCGGGGAGATCGGATGGTCATTACCCAGCGTACCGTGACCCAGCAGGATCTTGTCCATGATGTCCTGACGGTCAATGGACAACTTCAGAGCCATACGCAGATCATTGTTATCGAACGGCGCTGCGTTCACCCGCATTGGAATGGTCCAGTGCGCGAAGCCGGCAGCTTCCTTTACTTCCAGACCCGGTACTCGCTCGATCAGCGCAATGCTGGTCGCAGCCAGGCTGTTCATGGAGTCAATGTCACCGTTTACCAGAGCGGTTTGACGCGCGACGTCGTCATTCAGTGCGATGATTTCGATTTCATCGAAGTGCGCACGACCTTCTTTCCAGTAGTTTGGGTTGCGGGTCGCAAAAGTACGTACGCCCGGAGAGAACTCCTGCAAGACATAACCACCGGTTCCGATACCGCTTGCCATGTTGATGCTGTCGCCATCGCTTGGACGGATCGACAAGTGGTAGTCAGACATGACGAACGGGAAGTCAGCGTTTGGACCTGCCAGCTCGAAAATAACCTGATGGTCATTGCCTTTGCGAACATCGGTGACAGCAGACAGAAGACCCTTGGCTGCCGAGGTGCTGTCTTCAGCCATGTGGTAGCCAAAGTTCGCGAGAATATCGTCCGCAGTCAGCGACTTGCCGTTATGGAATTCAACGCCTTTGCGCAGGTTGAAGACCCAAGTCTGAGCATCATCGGACTCAACGCTCTCGGCAAGCTCAGGGACCAGCGTGCCGTCAGGACCAACTTCCATGAGGTTGTTCGCACTGCTCCAACCGGTCAGCATCATGTAGGAGCTGAGCCACGTTGCCGGATCGAGTGAGTCATCAGAGCTCGCAGCGCTGTTACCCATCCGCAGTCGGCCACCTTTCTTCGGCGTCTGAGCCATGGCGAATTCGGCCATGCTCAATGCCATTGGAAGCGCGACACCGGCTGCCAATGCGCCCATCACGAACTTTCGGCGGTCGATAAGTCCCTCAGTGAGCATCTTGGATTGCTGTTGTAGGTATTGTTCTTTTTTCATAGTTTCCTCCTGTTTTTCCGTCTCCAGAAGCTGACCCTGCCTCCCAACAATAATGGGTCAATCTCCGGTTTGCCTGATCCAGAGGTTCACCGCTTTTGTCTCAGTCTCAAAAGCATGTTTGATGAACTCGAAAATCCGGGATCCAGCTAATATAACATAAACGCAATCCTGCTATTTGACCAAGTAAATCTCACATCCGAAATTTTCCCAGTGTTGAAAACCTGCCGGACTTGTCCTGCGTTCAGGGGATTTTGCAGAACAAATCCCTGATGGGTAAGAAATTGCTAATATAAAATCTTCACTAGAAGGTGCATTTTTCGCGCAGCGAGCACCGCAGAAACAACGGTTAAATTCTGTTGTGTCACGTCTCGGAACGATGTTTGGTATCCCCTGTTTTCCGAGTGCCTGATAGAGAGAGGCCATCATGCCGACCATCCATGAGCCATCGCGCGAAACGCCTGTCATTCATCAGACGGATGTCCTTGTGGTCGGATCTGGGCCCGGTGGTCTTGCCGCTGCCTTGGCTGCTGCACGAACCGGGGTGAGCGTGACGCTACTGGAGCGTTTCGGCTGTTTCGGCGGCAACATCACTGTCGTGGGTGTCGAGGGCTTTGCCTGGTATCGCCACGAAAAGACGGTGGAAGCGGGCGGCATCGGCTGGGAATTTGAAGAACGGGCCAAGGCAGAGGGCGCAGCAGTGCCCGAAAGCCAATCCCTGTCTTACGAGCTGGATTCAGAAGGGTTCAAGCTCGTGGCAGACAATTTGGTGATGGAGGCGGGAATTCATCCCATGCTTCACCGCCAATTCGTCGCCCCCATCATGGAAGGCAACACCATCACGGGTGTGATTGTGGAAAGCAAAGCCGGTCGGGAAGCCATTCTCGCCAAGCGCGTTATCGATGCCACCGGCGATGCTGATGTTGCGTTGCGTGCTGGCGCTCCGATGAAATCAACGCCGATTGAGGAGCTGCAGGCGGCTTCCGTCATGTTTCATATGGCAGGCGTCGACAAACAGAAGTTCATGGACGGCATTCGCGAGAACCCCTCGACCTACGGCAGTTGGTCCAGCGGCGAATGGCAAATCGAAACGTCTGGCAAAGAAGATGAGATGTTCTCGCCCTACCTCGGAAAACCATTCGAGCAGGCGATCAAAGACGGCCTCATCCCCGCGCATCTGAACACCATCGCCGGCACGTGGGGCGCTGTGCACGATAGCGGTGAGATGACGTACATGAATCTGGTGCACCTTTCCGGTGTGGATGGGACAGATCCCGACAGTCTCACGGAGTTTGAAATTGAGGGCCGACGCCAGGCTATGCTGGCGATAGAAGCCTTACGCCGCTACACGCCGGGGTGTGAGGCCGCGCGCCTGCGCAATTTCGGGATGAGTATCGGGATCCGGGACACGCGCAAGATCGATGCGGTCTATAACATGACCGAAGACGACGTCCGCCACGAGGCACGTTTTGAAGATAGCATCGGCATCTATCCCGAATTCATTGATGGCTATGGGATTCTGATCCTGCCAACAACAGGGCGATACATGCATATTCCTTTCCGGTCGATGGTGCCCAAAGGTGTTGAAAACCTGCTGGTCGCTGGACGGTCCACGGGGGGCGACAAGGTGGCTCATGCCGCCACAAGAAACATGGCGTGCTGTGCCGTCTCGGGGCAGGGTGCTGGCATTGCAGCGGCACTGTCAATCAAGCACAACTGGCCTTTTAACCTGCCTGATCTCGTCGCTATCCAGCGAGAGCTGACCCTGCAAGGCGTTCGATATCAGTGACATAGCCCCGAAAATCGGCGACTCGGATACAATCCAAAAGTCGTATTAATGCGCATCAATATATCCTAAAGAATGCCTTTGTTCGTCGTAATGAGGCATTTTGCGTCAACTTGACCCGTAATGTTGAGGTCGATAGCGGATTCCCGGTCATATCAGTGAAGATTAAGGCAGTTTCAACTGAAATTGCCTTTTGCATTATGAATAAGACCTCTTGGACATACTCGTCCTACGACGATCACTTGCCGCGCTGTACGCACACGGCAAATTACAACTTTCGCTATGAAATCGAACGCGAGCGGAGCCTGTCCGCACGGCTGGGCTCTATTCTCGGGTTTCTTACAACTGTTTTGTGTCTGGTGGTCATTGGCCTGATTTACCTTCTGTACTTCCGGTAAAAATGGCTTCCCCGCACAGCATGAAGAGTGCCTGCTCTTGCACACCAAGAGCAGGTGCAATCACTAATTTGGCTGTCGCTTTCTTGTTTGCAACTGAAAATAGCAGTCGTTTTTAAGTAATGATTTATAATAGCAGTTTCTTAATTGCATGTTTTTGAATATATCTGAAGTATTTAATATTCAGCATATATTATAACTTATGCAAAAGTGACATTAATGTCTCATAATGATGCGTGTTCCATCATAGGAAGCTAAAAATATCGATGATTATTCGATTATCTGGACCTTATGTATTGCCAAAGTGTTGGAATACTTCAGTTTCACTCGCGCATGTTTTTTGAAGGAGGTCCAGAAATGGAAAAAACAGGCTTAGATCCCAGCGATCCAGTTGGCGTATCTTTTTGGATTATTTCTGCCGCCATGCTTGCGGCAACCTATTTCTTCTTTGTTGAGCGTGATCGTGCGGTCGGCAAGTGGAAGACATCCCTGACCGTAGCGGCCATGGTAACGGGTATTGCAGCACTGCATTACTTCTACATGCGCGGCGTGTGGGTCGAAACCGGTACCAGCCCAACTGTATTCCGCTACGTGGACTGGCTGCTGACAGTGCCGTTGCAGATCGTTGAATTCTACCTGATCCTTGCTGCGATTGCAGTGGTAGGGGCTTCCTTGTTCTGGCGCCTGTTAATTGCTTCCGTCGTGATGCTGTTGGCGGGTTTCATCGGGGAAACCAATATCGCCAATGGCGGCCTGCTGTGGGGTGGTTTCATCGTTGGTACCGCTGCTTGGCTGTACATCATCTACGAAATCTTCGCCGGTGAAGCGTCGAAGATCAACGCCTCTCAGGGGACCAAGTCGTCCAAGACAGCATTTAACGCAATGCGTTGGATCGTGACCGTAGGTTGGGCAATCTACCCACTGGGTTACATCCTGGGCTACGCGGGCATGATGCAGGGCGATGGCACGTTGAACCTCGTGTACAACCTCGCTGACTTTGTGAACAAGATCGCATTCGGTCTGGTCATTTGGGCAGCTGCAACGTCCGACGAGAGCCGCGCTTAAGCGACCTGAAGGACTTGAAAAGTCAAAGCCCGGCGCGCTCCACAGAGCCGCCGGGCTTTTTTCATGGCCAACCCTCAGGGTTTACGGGGTCAGCGCATCGTTGAGCGCGTCAAAGGTTTCCGGTGACATAACACGCCGTCCTTCTTCCACGTCACGGATCAATTCAGCCAGACGACGGAGGACGGGGGTTTCAATGCCGTGGCCTGCTGCGATATCTGCGGTCACGCTGACCATCTGATCCACTT
>JBMZBW010000150.1:0-5541 GCA_049612785.1 Alphaproteobacteria bacterium
CATCTGAACGAGCACAATGGTCACTGGAAGAAAAACAGCGGTGCCACGCATCAATTCAGAGAACAAAGCACAATGACTCACAAACTTAGGCATGCTCCACCAATCTACGCTTTTCTTCAGCACGTGGCCGCGTGTGATCCTGTCTGCAGTTCTGGTCTTTTTGATCGCAAATGAAATCCGACAGATGATGCGCCGCTCGCAGTTAAATTAGTTACTTATTCAACACAAAGGAGATCGAACTATGCAGTTCAATAGAATTCTTTCCATACTTGCCGGTAGCATCATCGCACCCGCGATCATTGCATCCAGTGTCGTGGCCGAATCATATCCAAGTGATACCGTCCACATCGTACTACCCTGGCGGGCCGGCGGCGGCACAGATACCATCGCGCGTGGTTTCGCCGCCGCCCTGGAAAGTCAGATTGACCAGGCTGTTGTGGTTGACAACCTGACCGGAGGTGTCGGCGACCGTGCCCACAATCACATCATCAACAGCGAGCCGAATGGTCTGCAGCTCTTGTTCAACGGCTCCAGCGACATGAACGCCGTAACGATGTTCCGTGGGACCGACTATGACTATCGGAACTTTGATTGCGTCGGTGGCCTTTACAATACTCCGACTTGGATTCTTGCCCACAAAGATCGCGGCCTGAATTCAATTGCGGATCTGCTGGCAGCCGCGGTGAGTGATCCGGAAAACACTACTATTGGCATCAGTAGCCTTGGGAGCCCACACTTCGTATTGGCGAAAGCGCTGCTGGGTAACAACGGCGTGAACGCTCGCATAATTGCGCTGGATGGTGGTGGGCCCCTTAAAAAAGCTATCCTAGCAAACCAGGTTACCGCAGGCGTAATCCACTCTCCGGTTCTATTGGACGCAGTGAAGTCCGGCGATGTGATTGTTCTTGGCGCCGGCGGCAGCCTTGAAAATATTAACTATGGACCCGTTCGCGGTACCGAAACGATCAGCAACTACAATGTTGATGTCGAAATCGGCGTGATCCGTGGTCTGTATGTTCCTAAAGGCACGCCAGAGGATATCCGCGCGGCTGCCGAAGAAATGGCGAAGAAAGCGGCTGAAAGCGAAGCATTCAAAGAGTTCGGTCTGGGATTTGGCTTTGCGCCGGTCTGGATTGATGGCGCGTCTTTCTGTGAAATCATGGAAACAGAAAACGCGGCTTACAAAGACATCAAGGCGAAATATATCGACTAAGAAAAAGCTGGAGCCCTGTTAATCGGGGCTCCAAGCTACGGACAAACCAAAATTCCTGCGCTGGAACTTAAAGCGCTCATACTCAATCGCAACCAATAAAGTGACATCGTTTACGCGAATGCATGAAATAACTCGAGAAAATGGCCACGCCTGCGTTGATCGCGATGTCTTGCCCGGCATATTGCTATCTGAAATGCGTGGCTCCACCCGAGATTAGCCTTGGTGATATCTTTCGCGGCGTGTTGCTTTTCATGTTCAACTAGGTAGTCGCTCTTGGATCTCTTTTCACCGACGAGGTGGTTCCCGTGAACGGGCGAATGATCCTCGATGACACACCGCGTTTCGGCCTGGGACTCAACGTAAAAAATGGACCTGACACGATACAGGCCCCAGGTCGCTTAAGGAGAATAACATGGAAAAACAGATAGCCGTTATTACGGGCGGGGCGCAGGGGATCGGATTGGCGGTCGCCAAAGCTCTGAGCGCTCAGGGTGCAAAAGTGGTCAGTTGGGACATCGACGAAATCAACGCCGCAGCCATGGCCTTACTGGGCGACAAAGCCACCGCCGTAGAGTGTAATATTGCCGATCTGGCGTCGGTCGAGGCCGCCTATGCCGAAACCTGCGAAAAGGTCGGCACACCGACAATCCTGGTCAACAGCGCCGGCATTGCAGGACCGAACGCGACCCTTGATGAGTATGACGTTGACGCCTGGCACAAGGTCATCGACATCAATTTGCACGGCGCATTCTACGTGAACCGTGTCTGCGTCGAGGGCATGAAATCGAACGGTTATGGCCGAATCACGAATGTCGCATCTATCGCAGGCAAAGAGGGCAACCCGAATGCCTCTGCCTACTCGGCCTCCAAAGCTGCTGTCATTGGGTTGACCAAATCCCTTGGCAAGGAACTGGCCGGGCTGGACATCGCCGTCAACTGCGTCACCCCAGCGGCGGCCCGGACCCAGATCTTCGATCAGATGAGCCGAGAACATATCGACTACATGCTGTCCAAGATCCCGCGCGGTCGCTTTTTGGAGGTCGAAGAGGCTGCGAAGATGATCGCCTGGACGGTCTCACCAGAAAATTCATTCACCACAAGCGCCGTGTTCGACCTTTCGGGTGGGCGGGCCACTTACTGAGATAGGGAAACAATGAAACTGATGAGAGTTGGCCCCAAGGGCCAGGAAAGACCTGCTATCTTAGCCGATAAAGGTTCGATCCGCGATCTGTCCGGCGTCATCACTGACATCTCCGGCGATCAGCTGGGCGATGCGGCCTTTGATGCGCTGCGCCAGGTGGACTTGCTGTCGCTGCCAGAGCTGTCGACTGACGAGCGGATCGGGGCCTGTGTGGCCCAAGTGGGCAAATTTATTTGCGTTGGATTGAACTATGCCGATCACGCCGAGGAAAGCGGACTTGCGATACCTGAAGAGCCTGTCCTGTTCATGAAGGCCACAAGTGCAATCGTTGGTCCCTATGACGATGTGATCATCCCCAAGGGCGCGGAAAAGACCGATTGGGAGGTTGAGCTGGGCATCGTGATCGGCACCGAGGCCAGCTATGTCAAACGCGAAGACGCTTTGTCCTATGTGGCGGGTTTCTGCGTAGTCAACGATGTATCCGAGCGCGCGTTTCAGATCGAGCGGGGCGGACAGTGGGTCAAAGGCAAATCTTGTGACACATTCGGTCCGATCGGTCCTTGGCTGGTTACGCGAGATGAAGTCGAAGATTTTCAGAACCTGAATTTGTGGTTGGAAGTCGACGGGCACCGCTATCAGGACGGCAATACCAACACCATGATCTTCCCGGTCGACGAAATCGTCTCCTACATTTCGCAATTCATGAGCCTTCAGCCGGGCGACATCATCTCCACGGGCACACCGCCTGGCGTCGGGCTGGGACAGAAACCGGAGCCTATCTACCTGAATGCAGGGCAAACGATGCGGCTGGGCATTGAAGGGCTTGGAGAACAGGAGCAATCGACCGTTTCTCATACCTGAACCTCAAGATCAGCAGTAAGAGAGTGCAGTGCGGTCCAAGCGGCAAATCCGCGCCGCGCAATTCAGGGTGGTGAACAGAGCTACGTCGCCGGACGGCTATCCAAGTAGGAAGAAAACAAATGTCAACGATCAAATCAGTCAGAACACGGGTATGGAACTGGAATGGGCCAACGGTTCCACCACTGGGCAACTTTTGCACGAACGCGGGCGACGCGTTGTGGACAAAGGGCGATACAATGGCGCCGTTCCGCTTTCACCAGTGGTTGACCTGTGAGGTGGAATCCGAAGATGGCACGATCGGAATCGGCAATGCCGCATTGGCGCCGACTGTTGTCAAAAAGGCAATCGACGACTGGTATGCACCACTGGTGATCGGCGAAGACCCGTTTGACTACGCCTATATCTGGGAGAAGATGTATCGCCGCTCTCAAGCTTGGGGCCGCAAGGGCGTTGGTATGACCGCAATCTCGGCCATCGATATCGCTATCTGGGACCTGATGGGCAAACTGGTGGACAAACCGGTGTTTAAACTACTGGGAGGGCGCACGAAAGAGAAGATTCCGGTCTACTATTCCAAGCTCTATTCAGGTCTGATCGAAACAATGCAGGTCGAGGCGGAGGAAGCAGCCAAGAAGGGCTACACCGCCTTCAAAATGCGTGCTGGCTGGGGCCCTAAAGATGGCATGTCCGGCATGCGCGAGAACCTCAAACGAATCGAGGCGGTCCGCGAGGTCATCGGTTATGACTGCGACCTCATGATGGATTGCTACATGGGGTGGAACGTCGACTACGCCAAGCGCATGCTGCCAAAGCTCGAAAAATATGAGTTGCGTTGGCTGGAAGAACCGGTGCTCGCGGATGACGTGGACGGTTATGCGCAGCTCAACGCAATGAACATCGTCCCAATCTCTGGCGGTGAGCATGAATTCTCGGTCATCGGATGCAAAGACCTTCTGGCCAAGAAAGCTGTCTCGGTCCTGCAGTATGACACCAACCGGGTCGGCGGCATTACGGCTGCGCAGAAGATCAATGCCATCGCCGAGGCGAATCAGGTTCCGGTGATCCCGCATGCGGGCCAGATGCACAATTATCATCTGACCATGGCTAATGCGAACTGCCCGATATCGGAATACTTCCCCGTGTTCGATGTCGAGGTGGGCAATGAACTGTTCTATTACATCTTCGACGGTGATCCTGATGCGTTAAATGGTTTCCTGCAGTTGGACGATGACAAGCCGGGGCTTGGGATCACGATCTCTGACAAGCACATTCGCCATTTCGATATTGAGGAATGAGCAGGTGAGGCTCAACCAGTGCTATAATTTTCATGACTTTCGGGAGCTTGCCAAACGCAGGCTCCCAGGGCCGATTTTCGACTATATCGATGGTGCTGCAGATGATGAACTTACCTGTCGTCGCAACAGTCGCAGCTTTGAGGAGTGTGATTTGGTTCCCAATGTTTTGAAAGGAGTGAGTCATATTGATATGTCGGTTACGGTTATGGGGCAAAAACTGCAAATGCCTCTATTCTGCTCACCTACAGCTTTGCAGCGGCTTTTTCATCATGAGGGTGAGCGGGCTACAGCTGGCGCAGCGGCCAAATTTGGAACTATGTTTGGCGTATCATCACTTGGAACAGTCAGCCTTGAAGAACTGCGAAAGACTTATAATACACCGCAAGTTTATCAATTTTATTTTCATAAAGACCGTGCTTTAAACCAAGTCATGATGGAGCGTGCCAAAGCTGCCGGGGTCGATGTTATGATGCTGACAGTTGATAGCATCACGGGAGGAAACCGAGAACGTGATCTGCGTACAGGGTTTTCAATTCCATTTCGGTTGACGCTTTCCGGTATGATGCAGTTTGCCTTCAAACCTATGTGGGGGATAAACTATGTCACCCACGAAAGCTTCAAACTGCCACAACTGGACGACCATGTCGAAATGAGCGGCGGCGCTCTTTCAATTGGACGTTATTTCACTGAAATGCTTGACCCCTCTATGAATTGGGATGACGTTGCCGAAATGGTCAAACTTTGGGATGGGCAATTTTGCTTGAAAGGAGTGATGTCCGTTGAAGATGTCAAAAAAGCTATCGATATAGGGTGCACGGGAGTTGTTTTATCCAATCATGGAGGTCGCCAATTGGATGGCTCACGCAGCCCCTTTGATCATCTGGCCGAAGTAGTTGATGCGGTGGGTGATAAAATCGATATAATTTTGGACAGCGGCGTTCAAAGAGGCACCCACGTGCTGAAAGCTTTATCGCTTGGCGCAAAGGCCGTCAGCGGCGGACGGTTTTATCTTTTCCCTTTGGCGGCCGCTG
>JBMZBW010000151.1:0-5500 GCA_049612785.1 Alphaproteobacteria bacterium
GCTGCGGCGTATCCAGGTGTAATAGTAGCAATCTCTAAAGCGCTATGGCTCATTGCTACAGACTGATCAATCGCACAAGCGGTGGTGGTCATTGCCACTCTCCCAACCCCATAAATTCATTCTTCAAAATCGCTGTGCTAGCGACGGTAGAGCGCTAAGGGATGTTATCCCGACTGCCTTTTCCGACACCTACACGGCAAAATCACGCGGGAACTGAGCTCTTATTAAGGCGAGAAGAGAATATCCTCACTGCCAAAAAAATCACTATGGACCTTCCCGCCCCAATTATAAGCGAGCTGACCCAATTCCTGCTATTTCAAATCAGGGTATGGATAAGCCGCTGCTACGCGAAGATCAAAAGATTCGGGATAAACCGGTGGATAACCCTGTGTAACGTGGTCCAATGAGCATATTATGAGGAACTCAGCCCGCACAGAAATGAGTTTATGCGCCGTAGCAGACGAATCGATGTAAGTTTTATGCGATTCCGTGATCGGCCCGTTAAAACGGTGAAATGATCGCTTCTCCCATTGATTTCCTTGTGGTCTTCCGTAAGACAGTCATGTCTCGAAATCAGCTGGCCCCTTGGCGGAATTGGTAGACGCTGCGGACTTAAAATCCGTTTTCCTTTGGAAGTGCCGGTTCGAGTCCGGCAGGGGCTACCACAAACATTGAGCTGATCGCATTCCGCTCAGCAAACTCAGACCTTTTCCCAAGCATCCGCCTGTTCCATCTGTTTGATCCGGGTTACCAGCATTTCTCCAAATAGACATAATTTTAGGCTTATGCGCCTTAAATCCTGACCAATGAAGATTTATCCACAGAGAAAACATCTCTAAGCGAAAAGGTATATCTTTAGTGGCGCGAGCTTTGCAGCACTCTCGTAGCGCTTTTGGATAATAAGAATGAGAAGAGCGCGTTTACTGAGGAACAGAGATTAAGGACGGTTTGCGTGCCTTGTTATTTAATTGCGCACGATGCTCCAGACATGGATTCAGAGGTTTGCGTTGCAGAAGCGAAGCTCGCTCAGACGCTTTCTGAACTCGGTGGTCGCAGGATCCAGCGCTCGGTCTGGTTGATCCGAGTTAAGGAACGGGATGCTAACCGTGTGATTTCCGGACTGCGGCCCTACGTGGAAAGTGATCTGCTCTGGGTCTCTGAGGTGAACTCGAATTACGGCTACAACCGCGCCCTGACCGGCACAAACTCTTGGCTCATCGAAAACGGAGTCTGAGAAATTTCGCAAAACGCTAGGGGACTTTGCAAATTGCAATGCGCCATAGCGGTGAAGGGCGCGCAGTCCATCGACAGGGAAGACATCGACAGGTTCTTCCGCCTTCAGAGTCAGAATATCCCAGCGCCCAGCCCCTCGGCCATGGCCTGGCCCGCGTCCTGTGCCGTGGAGAGAAAGGTTTCGTCCCACGCACCGTGGAGCACGATCATCTCGCTCACCGAACGCCATCCCAGCCCGCTGTAGATCCCGGTTAGCGCGCGCCGCGTGCCTGTGCCATCCAAACCAGCTCTGATCAGGGTCACGACGGGCAAGCCGGGTCGCTGATCCAGAAGGTCGTTGTAACTGCGGTCAAAAAAATCTTTGGTCAGACCCGCCATGTAGCCGATGTTTTCTGTTGTTTGCAGGATCAGGCCGTCGGCCTTCATGACATCACTTGCGGTGGCCTCCTGTGGCGCAAGGAGATGGAGTGTCACGCCTTCAGCCCTTTCTGCACCACGCACCACCGCATCCCTCACAGCTTGTGTGTTGGTCGAAGGCGCATGGGCGATGAACAGGAGGCGTTGGCTCACGAAAGTTTCCGTAAAAGTGCTGTTTTATCGCGACCCGGGCTGTGCAAGCGGAGATGCCGCGCTAGTTGCCAACCTAAATGACAGTGCGCGTGGAGGCGACATGAGAATTATCCGTAATCTGGTAATTTTGCTGGTTCTGCTGCTGGCCGGCATTTGGGTCTGGGCGCGGGTTTTGGTGGCGGGTTTGCCGGTAGAGCCTTTGGGTACCTTTGCTGATGTCAAAGGCGAACGCATGCATTACGTGGACCAGGGTCAGGGCTCGCCTATTCTGATGATCCACGGCGCCAGCGGTAATTTGGGCGATATGGAACTGCGGCTGGCCCCCGCCTTGCGCGCTGCCGGTCATCGCGTCATCACAATAGATCGTCCGGGGCTGGGGCTGTCTTCGCGCAACAATCCCGAGTTGAACCAAATAACGGGGCAAGCGGACGTCATTGTTGCTCTGTTGGATGAATTGGGCGTGGAAGCACCCACGGTGGTGGGGCACTCCCTGGGGGGAGCCGTATCGTTGGCTTTAGCCATCCATCATCCGGATCGCGTGGGTGCGCTGGTCGATTTATCAGGCGTTTCTCATCCATGGGACGGCGAAGTTTGGTGGCCTTATCGATTGGCTGGCCTGCCGGGTATCGGCTGGTACTTCTGCCACGCGCTGATGCCACCGGTTGGACTGGCGCTCTATGATGCGAGCGTCGACGGCACCTTTGCGCCTGAACCCGCGTTGCCCAATTACTCTGACCTGACACAGACCAAAATGGTGATGCGTCCCAAGACCTTCTGCAACAATGCCGCAGACGTCCGGGCCTTGTCCGATGGGGTCGCAGCGTTACAGACCCGCTACGGGGAGCTGGACCAACCTTTTGATGTTGTCTTCGGAACTGAAGATTACGTCAGCCCGGATTTACATGCCGCGGGCCTGGATCGTGATGCACCGGGCGCCAAAATCACGCTGATCGATGGCGCGGGTCATATGATCCATCACACCCAGTTTGAAACGGTCCGCGACATCATTCTGGCCGCAGCCGCTGCAAACACCAATTAAAGCAAAGAGCAAAGGACTGCCCATGGGCAGTCCTTTTCCGTTTGGTCAGGCGCCCTCAACGGGCACTAGCCGCGCATGCGGGAACCATCTGCGTCAACCAGTGGTGTGCTGATCAGGGTCGCAGGACGGCGCTGGCCGAGGATCTCAATGGTGAAGGACTGTCCGTCTTTGGCCAGTTCTGTGGGGACAAAGCCAAGCGCAACCGACTGTTGACTGTAGTGCGCATAGCCGCCTGATGTGACGAAGCCAACCACCGCATCACCGTCAAAAATCGGCTCATCCGCCACAACATCGGCGTCCAGTGCATCCACCGCAAAGGCACAAAGGGTTCGCGCTGGCCCTGCAGACTTCTCTGCCGCCGCAGCGGCCTTACCGATAAATTCGACAGGTTTGTTGTAGCTAACAAAGCGGTCCATGCCTGTTTCTGCCGGCATGTAGTCCGGCCTGAACTCCCGCATCCATGAGCCAAAGAACTTCTCCAGCCGCAAACTCATCATCGCCCGCATACCAAAGGGGCGCATGCCGTGAGCCTCGCCCGCTTGGGCCAGCACCTGATACAGGCCGTACTGCTCGTCAGCATTGACGTAGATCTCGTAACCCAAATCCCCGGTGTAGCTGACACGCTGTACCAACGCCTGATAAGGACCCACGTCGATGGTCTTTGCATCCATGAAGCGGAATGCCGCCGCCGACACATCGGCTCGTGTGGTAGCAGCCAGCACGTCCCTTGCGCGCGGCCCTGCAATCTGAAATCCAATCCGACGCGTGGAGACGTTTTCGATACTAACCTCATAGCCGGCAAGATGCTGTTCAAACCAACGCATGTGGAAAGCCTGCGCGCCAAAAGACGCGGTGAGCTGAAACACGTCGTCAGCCAAGGCCGTCACTGTAAAATCACCGATCAGCTTGCCGGCAGGCGATAGCATGGGCGTCAGCGAAAGCCGCCCGACCTTGGGGATCCGTCCAGCCATGATCCAATCCAGCCACGCGCGGGCATCGGGGCCGGTGACCCTGTACTTCCCAAAGTTATGGATTTCATTGATCCCGACAGCCTCCCGCACCGCCCGGCATTCCTGCGCCGTCGCATCCCACGCGTTCGACCGACGGAAAGACGGGGTTTCCTCCAGCGGCTCGCCGGGTAAGGCAAAGTAGTTCACCGCTTCCATGCCATAAGCCGAGCCAAACACGGCCCGCTGTTCTTTCCAGATTTGATAGGCCGGTGTGGTCTGGAAGGGCCGCATGACCGGCAGTTCCTCGTTGGGGTAGGAGACCGAGAACCGACGCTGGTAGTTCTCGCGCACCTTTTCGCGGGTGTAGGCGGGGGTGATCCAATCGCCAAAACGAGCGACATCCATGGCGAAAATATCGCGGCTCGGCTCGCCCTCTACCATCCATTCAGCCAGGCTCAGCCCAACACCACCACCCTGCGAGAACCCAGCCATAACCGCTACAGCGGACCAGTAGTTCTTCAGGCCTGGAACGGGGCCAACCAGCGGGTTGCCATCGGGGGCAAAGGTGAAGGGGCCATTGATGACGGTTTTGACACCGGCCCGCTCGAGAATTGGGAACCGGCGATAAGCAAACTCGACTGAGTCCGAAATCCGCTCCAGCTTGTTGTCCAGCAGCTCATGGCCAAAGGACCAAGGCGTCCCATCGACCGCCCAAGGGTCACAGCGCTGCTCGTAGAACCCGATGCAAAGGCCCTGGCGCTCTTGGCGAAGGTAGCTTTCGCCTTCCGGATCCATGACGTGAGGCAATTCCTCGTCACGCTCGTAGACTTCGGGAATATCGTCAGTGATCAGGTATTGGTGTTCCATCGGGTGCAGGGGCAGGTACACACCCGCCATGGCCCCCACTTCCCGCGCCCACAGGCCCGCTGCGTTAACGATGTGCTCTGCATGGACCGTCCCCTTTTCCGTGACCACGTCCCACGTTCCATCGGCGCGCGGGTTGGTTTCCAGCACCGGGCAGCGCAGCTCGATTTCTGCCCCCGCCATCCGCGCAGCTTTGGCATAGGCGTGCGTTGTGCCAGAGGGATCGAGGTGACCATCCAAGGGGTCATAGAGCCCGCCCAGCACACCTTCGATATTGGTAATGGGCGAGAGCGTTTTGATTTCTTCAGGGGTAACGATCTGCGTATCCAGCCCCATGTAGCGATGCTTGGCCCGTTCAGCGATCAGATAGTCCAGACGGTCCTGCGTCCCGGCCAGTGTCACACCGCCCACGTGGTGCAAGCCACAGCTCATGCCCGTAATTTCTTCGAGCTCGCGATAGAGCCGGATGGTGTAACCCTGTAGCGCCGCCATGTTGGTATCGGCGTTGAGTGTATGAAATCCGCCCGCCGCATGCCAGGTCGAGCCCGATGTCAGCTCCGAGCGTTCGATCAGCATGATGTCGGTCCAACCCAGTTTGGTCAGGTGATAGAGCACCGAACAGCCAACAACACCGCCGCCAATAACGACGACCTTCGCAGAGGTTTTCATGGACGTATTTCCCACAATTAAGCACAGCAATCCGGTTCTTATTCAGCGCAGTTTTCACCCTGCCATTCAACCTTTTGCGACCTCGCCAACCGTGTTTGCACCAAAAAGAAACCCCGGCGCATAGAATGCACCGGGGTCGCTTGTGGTTCTGGCCCGTCAAGGAGCCAAAATCGAG
>JBMZBW010000152.1:0-5343 GCA_049612785.1 Alphaproteobacteria bacterium
GGAATGGTCAGCACGCCCGTTGAAACAACGTTGGAGACAGCAGCGCCCGAGAGGGTGCCGAACATGGCGGAACTGGCTACGGCAGCATGGGCTGCGCCGCCGATCATCCCGCCGGTGAGCCGGTTGGCAATCTTGAGCAGCAGATCCCCTGCTCCACTGGCCATCAGAACTGAGCCGAAAACGATAAAGATCAGAACCTTACCGGCAACAATCTGCAAAGGCGCACCAAAGATGCCGCCGGTATCGACCCATCCTGCCTGTACGATAAAGGAATAGTTCTGAATGAACGTGTCATCAGACCCACTACCGAAGACAGGAACCCACTCCGGAATAAACCCGCGGAGAAACAGGTAGAACAGCCAGAAGATCGAAAATCCAACGATGAAAGAACCATATTCGCGCAGCGTGAAATACAGGATCAGCAGGGTCACAAACGGGAAGATGAGCAGATCAATCATCCCCGGTTCCCAAATCAGTTGAGGATCGCGCGCATAGACCGTGACGAACCAATAGCCCAGCAGCAACAAGCTCATCAGAGCCAGTCCCCAGCGCAGCACGGGTTGGCTTTGGCCAGACTTACTCGAGAACTTGAGCGCCACGATGATCAGCGAGAACAACAGGGGCATTCCCAGGAATACAGCCGTCTTGGAGTAGAAATTGATTTTCAGGAACTGAAACGCGCCCCCTATCACTCCGGTCTTCAGCGCCATGCGCTGATCACGTCGGCTTAACTCTTCCCAATCACCCGAAATCAGCGGAATGATCCAGCGCACCAGTTCTTGCAGCGGTCCCTGCCCGGCGAACAGCAGGACAAAAACGACGAACAACGCAGCGAGCATGTCGCTTAGTCGATCCGTCAAGGCTTTGGACGTTGGGTTCAATTTTGCTCTCCTCTAGAAAAAATACGGACAACCGGGAAATAACTTCCCGAGAGGCGAGACTATCCGGTGATCAATGTTGACTGCGAGTAACCTCGCAACACCACGGCAACGTCCATCCTTCTGCACACCGTCAAACGACGGGTGACAGACTTTCTTTTTTGCGTGGAGCAGGTTTGGGGCTGGATCTTCTGAAGGTTGGATTTGCGGTACTGCTTTCGGCACAAAATCCGGAACAGGCCGTAGGGTAAATGCAGTAAATGCACCGCCAAAAAAGCCGAATATGATGGCCTTTTCTACCCTCAACCGTTCATCTCCACAGTAGCAGAATCCGTCCTTAAAAATCGATATTATGTTTCTTTATGTTCCGTTGATATGTCAACAAAATACTGCGATTACACGAATTCACCTTTACTCACTATCGAATATCAAAGTTTGCTTAAGTGATGGGTCGCCCCGTCAGCGCTGCACGAACAGTTTCAGGGCACGGAACCAGTGGCCATTCATCATTGCGATGATCATATCCAGGCGCTGTTGCGTCAGGGCACCCTGGCTCATGGTCTGAAGGGTTCGGAGCGGTAAATCCAGCAGAAAGGCTTCGCCCATCTTCGCAACCACCGGGTTGTCATCGTCTGAGAAAAAGCCCTGCATCTGGGCTTCCGCCTGCGCGTAAATTCGTTTTCCAAGCCAGTGATGTCGGATCTCGGCCATGGTTGAATTTCGGTGAAAAGGCCGACTGCCTTCGGCGGGCGTTATGGTCAAGCCAAGCGCCTTTAACGCATCATCGTTCATGACAACCGGCTGTTCACCGCCGAATGCCTCACGCGTGTTATAGCCCATATCACCCTGCGCCTTGAACGTCAGAGTCCGATGGATGACGGCACTGGACTCACCGATGAGAATTTCAAATTCCGAGGGTTCAACGCGCCAAGTCTGAGCATCATTGTCCCAGAAGGAAAAAGCCCGTTTGTCGAGGGTAATTACAGCGTCAGCCGTCTCGTCAGGATCGAGCCAGACCTTGGCAAAGCCCTTGAGCTCACGATCCGGCCTGAAGACACTGGCACCCCGCTGCCGGACGTAGACCTGAACAATCTCAGCCCCGCGCGCCTTTCCCTTGTTGGTGATGGGAACTGTTACTGTCACAGGGGCAGACAGGTCCGCTTCGGGCGCTTCGAGCGTTGCTTTACCGTAGCCAAACCGGGCGTAACTGAGGCCAAAACCAAAGGGAAAGAGAACCGGTTTTTCGTAAGTCGTGAAGTAGCGATAGCCGACATTGAGCCCTTCCCGGTACACCACCCGCCGCGCATGAGCGCCAAAGTCTGATTGAGCCGGAACATGATCCAAGGCCAAAGGGAAGGTTTCCGCGAGTTTACCGCTGGGCGAGATTTCACCATAAACCAGAGAAGCCAGCGCCCCTGCGCCCGCCTGCCCCGCCAAATATCCCTCCAGAACAGCGCGAACGTCGTCCAACCAAGGCATGAGAACCGGACTGCCGTTACTGAGCGCAACTGCCGTTCTGGGGTTGGCTTCAGCAACTGCGGAAATCAGACGGTTTATCTGTTCGGGCATGTCCAGACGCGAACGGTCGTACCCTTCGGATTCAAACAAGGCCGGCAGTCCAGCAAGGACCAGCACGATGTCAGCGCTCTTAGCGACCTCTACCGCTTCATCAATCAAAGCCTGATCATCGTGCGCATAGTCGGGGTCAAAGCCTTTCGCAAAGCTCACAGAACCGCCGTGCGTTTCCGCAAACGCCGTCAGCGCTTCTAGCGGCGTGTCGAGTTGGGTTGTGTTGACCTGAGACGAACCTGCGCCCTGAAACCGGGGTTTTTCGGCAAAGCCGCCAATGACCGCCAATTTCTTTTTCGGGTTAAAGGGCAAGAGGCCACGATAGTTTTTGAGCAGCACTGCCCCTTCAGCCGCCGCACGCTGCGCCAGCGCATGATGGGATGCTTGATCAAAACTGCCCGGCGACCGAGTAGACCGACCAGCAAGCGTCAGTTCCACAACACGGTGCGCGCAGCTGTCGAGGGCTTCTTGCGCCAGACTGCCCATCTGAAGCGCATCGAGCACCTTGCCATCATGCGTGCCGCCACTCGCGGGCATCTCCAAGTCTGCACCGGCGGCCACGCCGCGGGCACGATCATTGGTGGCACCCCAGTCGCTGACCACCAGTCCCTGAAAGCCCCATTCTCTGCGCAACACCTGATCCAGCAGCCAGCCGTTTTCGCCGCAATAGATCCCGTTGACCCGGTTGTAGGCGTGCATGACCGTCCAAGGCTGCGCCTGCTTCACCGCCATCTCAAAGGCCGGAAGATAGATTTCACGCAAGGTGCGTTCATCGACCAAGGTGTCGATCACCATGCGGCTGTCTTCCTGATTGTTGGCGGCGAAATGCTTGATCGACGTGCCGATCCCCTCACCCTGCGCGCCATTGATAAAGGCAACTGCGAGTTTCCCGGAAAGGAAAGGATCTTCGGAGAAATATTCGAAGTTCCGCCCACAGAGCGGGCTGCGCTTGATGTTGACGCCGGGGCCGAGGATGACCGACACGCCCTGCGCCTTGGCCTCTATCGCGATGGTTTTGGCGACTTCGGCAACCAGCGCTTCATCCCAGGATGAGGCCAGCGTAACGGCGGTCGGGAAACAGGTGGCGGGCTCGCTCTGCGTCAAGCCCAGTGCGCTTCCCTGCGAGGTATCTTGCGCGCGCATGCCATGGGGACCGTCGGCGACTTTGATCGTTTCGAGGTTCAGCCGCTTGATCGGTTGCAAGTCCCAGAACGTAGAACCGGATAACAGGCTCACCCGTTCCTGCTGAGTCATCTGAGCGACCAGCGCTCGGGCTTGTTCTGCGAAGTCTATGGGATGCAAGGCTCATCTCCGATCCGTTACTCATATCCGGGCAAAGACTGCGAACAAATGGCTTAGGGGGCAAGGGGTGAGTTTGTAATGCCCTGTTAGTGAATTACACCTTTGTCACATCGCAGCGCCAAGCCGGGCCTGTTCCAGCGCTTCGCTGATTTCCTCATCAGTCAGGCCGTAGTCGTCCTTGGCTGACTGCGCGGAAATGTAGCCTCGCACCAAATCCCTGATGATATGTGCGCGTTTTCGCGCACCAGCCTCGCCGTAGCCAGCGCCACCGGGAAACGCCAGCATGACCTTTTGCCCGTGAGGGACGAATTGCCGACCCTTGCCCCGCATCGTTGTCCCATCACTGCGAGCAATGGTCGTCGGCGCACCGGAACCACCCCCGACCCGGCCCAGCGCAGGATGATCCACGCGGTCGAACATGGCGGAAAAGTCGAACTCGTGCCCTTCCTGAGCGCCAACTTCCATGTATTGCCCAAGGCCACCGCGAAACTCACCAACACCGCCGCTGTCCGGTCGCAGCTCCTTGCGCCAAATGATGACCGGTCCAGCGTGCTCTGTCGCCTCGACCGGCATGGTCATTACACCGCTGGGGAATGCCGTTGCGTTCAGCCCGTCAACACTCGGACGCGCGCCGGAACCGCCAGAGTTAAAAGTCAGCACCTCAGACCGCCGCGCGCTGTCTGGTGCTGGCGCGTCGGTCCGTGGGCGGAGCGATACCTGAAAGTTGCACAAGGTTCCCGCGCCCTGTGCCGGAACCGTCCTTGGCAGCAACTGATCCAGCGCCTCGTAAACGGTGTCAGGGATCATGTGGCCGATCACGTGGCGCAGGGCGACCGGTGCCGGATGAACGGCGTTAACGATGGAATCCTCCGGCGCGACGACCTCAAACGGGGCAAGCGAAGCGGCGTTGTTCGGGATCTCCGGCGCGATGGCGCATTTGACAGCGTAGCAGGTGTAAGCCTTGGTGTAGACCAGAGGGACATTGATGCCTTTGGCGTCCAGACCGGATGTTCCGGCGAAATCCGCCAAAACGCGGTCGGTGGTAATCTCCAGTCGTACGCGCAGATCAACCGGTTTGCTGTAACCATCGATGGTCATGGCCCCATGCGCGACCCCGTGATCCAGCGCGTTTATCTTTTCCAGCGTCGCCCGGCGTGAATTTTCGAGGATGAAGGCGGAAACCTCGTTCAGGTCGTGAAGCGCAAATTCTTCCATCATCTCGATCAGTCGCCGATGGCCAATCTCGTTACAGGTCGCGAGCGCGTAGACATCCCCCACCAGTTGATCCGGCTCCCGCACGTTGCCGCGGATGATCCGCATCAGCGTCTGGTCCACTTCGCCCTGATCGGCAAAGCGCATGATGGGGATATACAGCCCCTCCTCGTAGATCGAGTTGGCATCGGCACCAAAGCCCCGGCCCCCGATGTCAACGATGTGCGCGGTACAGGCAAAGTACCCCACCAGCACGCCCGCCTTGAAGGATGGTGTGACAACCGTGATGTCGTGCAGGTGTCCCGTCCCCTCCCACGGGTCATTGGTGATGTAGACGTCGCCTTCCTTCATCGTCTCCACCCCGATCCGCCGCATGAAGTGC
>JBMZBW010000153.1:0-5341 GCA_049612785.1 Alphaproteobacteria bacterium
CAGACCCAAATCCGCTGTGGCCTGTTCTTCTGCCTCGCGCAGGTCGGGGTCTTTTTCGGCGGAGGCACCCGATGGGGAGGCTGGCGCATCCGAAGCGGGTTTGTTGAGCCTGCGAACCGCTTGTTCCAGCTCCCGAACCGACCAGCGCTCTGCTGCAGCCTGCTTTGCGAGCGGCATGGGGTTGTCTACGGACAGCAAGGCGCGGGCATGGCCAGCACTCAGATTTCCATCTTCGACCATGCGGCGCAAGGCTTCGGGCATGACCAGTAAGCGCAGCGCATTGGCAACGTGAGCCCGGCTTTTCCCGACGCGGTCAGCGACTTCGGACTGCGTGTAGTTGAACTGCATGATCAGACGCCGGTACCCCTCAGCCTCCTCAAAAATGCTGAGATCTTCGCGCTGGATGTTTTCCAGCAGCGCGACTTCAGCGGCATCCAGATTGCTCAGTTGGCGAATGATGACGGGCACTTCGTGCAAGCGTGCGCGCTGTGCGGCGCGCCAGCGGCGCTCTCCGGCCACGATTTCATAGCGGGTTTTCACGCCTTCGCTGGCCTCACGGACCAACAGCGGCTGGATCACGCCCTGAGACTTGATCGAGGTCGCAAGCTCTTCCAAGCGTTCTGGATCAAAAATCTGACGCGGCTGAAACGGACTTGGCGAGAGGTCGGCTACTGGAACCATTTGTGATCCGCCGCCAGAACCCTGGGCGTCGTCGCCATCGTCAAACAAAGCGCTGAGTCCGCGTCCCAATCCTTTCTGTGCCACTGTTCAATCCTTCTTCCCTGGGGGCGTTGCGAGGCCTAGAGGCCCAGCGTGCTTACGATTTCGTCTGACAGCGCAGCATAAGCCTGCGCACCGGTGGAGCGCTCATCATAATCGAAAATGGGCTGGGCGTGTGAAGGCGCTTCAGACAAGCGCACATTGCGCGGAATCTTGGTTTCAAAAACGCGGCCTTGCAGGTGGGTGCGCACATCGTTCTCAACCTGCTGCGCCAGTCGATTTCGGCCATCATACATGGTCAGGACCACGCCAAGCAGCTGCAGCGACGCGTTAGACCCGCGCTTGACCCGGTGCAGCGTGCGCAGCAAAAACGCCAGCCCTTCGAGCGCAAAGAACTCGGCCTGCAGCGGCACCAGAACTTTGTCTGCCCACGCCAGACTGTTCAGGGTCAGCAGCCCCAAGGCCGGCGGGCAGTCGATCAGAACGACATCATAGGTGTCAGCGGCTTCCTTAAGCCGATCCCGGAACGAAAAATTCCGCGCTTCCGCTTCAACCAACTCGACCTCCATGGCGGCAAGGTCCTGATTGGCGGGCAGGATGTGAAGATTATCCTGCGAGGTCTGCTTTATGGCATCCTGCGCCCGTGTGCTCCCCGCCAAAACGCCATAGAGGTTGGCCTCACGCTCTTCTGCCGCGATGCCCAAGCCGGTCGAGGCATTTCCCTGTGGGTCTGCATCAACAATCAACGTCTTCTTGCCCTTGCGCGCCAGAGCGGCACCCAGATTTACGGCAGTGGTGGTCTTGCCCACGCCGCCTTTTTGATTGGCAATGGCAAGGATAACCGGTTGAGACACGGGCACTTTTCCTGTTGCAATCGCGTTGCGGAGCGATCTTGTTTCGGGTTGGTGGACTGCGCGATTGACCGTTGGGTTTCCAGGGAGGAGTTCGTGTGAGGGCGCTCTGGCACCCATTGCACGCTCATCGGAAAGAGCCCCGCCAATGGCGACATTCGAGCCTACGACCTAGCGCGCGGGGCGGACGTTGCGCAAGCGCAGAATCACCGAGTCGCTGTCGATAAGCGAGGGAAAACTCTCCGCATCAAAGCTGTGTGTCAGCTGGGCTGCACTGATTTCGTCCTTTGCGGTTCGGCCCTTGTGCAGGATCAGAACGGTTTGTTCATCGATCAGCGGCGCGCACCACTCCAGCAAGCGCGGCAACGGCGCAAACGCCCGAGCGAAGAGCCGATCCAGCGGCTGACTGGGCAGGGCCTCAACGCGTTTTGTCGTGATAGTCAGGGGCGCGCCCGTTGCTGTCTTGACGGCCAGCTGGAACGCGGCCTTGCGGTGGTCGGATTCGACCAGTGTGACCGGCTGACCAGTAGCAATGGCCACCACGATACCCGGAAATCCGGCCCCCGTGCCGATGTCCGCCATGCCGCGGGTTGGTGTCCTTTCGCCGTGGGGGAAATGGTCCAAGCACTGCAGGCTGTCCACCACGTGCCGGTCCCAAACATCAGACCATGTTTTTGGGCCGATGAGGTTCAATTTCGGCTGCCATTTGCCCAGGACTTCAACATAGGTGTGGAGCTGGGCGCGCTGAGCCTGAGAGAGACCAAGCCGATCGCTGACGTCTTCGAACAAGCGCGAACAGGGTGGCGGAGTGAGAGGGCGGCTGTTCCTTGGTGCGGGCATCAGGCGGCTGACTTGTCCGCGTCAAGGCGTTGCCTGTTCTCACCTCGGCGCTTTACATATTGGAGCAAAGCGCCAAGTGCAGCAGGGGTCATGCCTTGGATCCTTGAGGCGCGGCCCAGTGTTTCTGGCCGGGCGCGTTCCAGTTTTTCGCGGATTTCATTACTCAGAGAACCGATGGCACTGTAATCGAGGTCTACGGGCAGTTGGGCATCCTGCTCAGCCTGCAAGGCTGCGACTTCCTGCTCCTGCCGGTCCAGATAGCCTGAATATACTGCGGCAATCTCGATTTGCTCAGCAACATCTGCACGGAGATTGCCAAGCGTGGGAAAGGCTTGTTGCAGCTGGCGCAGGTCCACCGTTTTCATGCTCAAGATATCAAGCGCCGTGCGGCGGCGTCCATCGAGCTTGATGGGAAATCCGGCGCGCTCCCAATCGTTGGGGCTGAGCGACAGGTCTTCGAACTGTTTGAAGGCTGCGTGGATCAGGTCTTGTTTCACGTGAAACGCTTCGAGCCGCTGGGACCGGATCAGCCCTAGAGCCTCACCCAGAGGCGTCAGGCGCTGGTCCGCATTGTCCGCACGCAGCCGGAGCCGGAACTCTGCTCTGCTGGTGAACATGCGATAGGGCTCTGTTGTGCCGCGCGTCACAAGATCGTCGATCATGACGCCGATATAACCTTCATGCCGCCCCACGCGCAGACGGCCTTCGCCTCCCGCCGTTTGCAGCGCTGCATTGGCACCGGCGACCAACCCCTGCGCGCCGGCCTCCTCGTACCCGGTGGTGCCGTTGATTTGCCCCGCAAGAAACAGCCCCGGCACGCGTTTGGTTTGCAACGTGTCTTCCAGCTCGCGGGCATCCACGTAGTCGTACTCCACCGCATACCCGGGGCGGAGTATGGTTGCTCGCTCGAGGCCCGGTATGGTTTTGAGCATCTGGGCCTGTACTTCGCGCGGCAAAGACGTCGAAATGCCGTTTGGATATACCGTGTGGTCGTCCAGACCTTCAGGTTCAAGGAAGATCTGATGGCGTGGTTTGTCGGCGAAGCGAACCACCTTGTCTTCGATCGATGGGCAATATCGAGGCCCAACGCCATCAATAGCACCTGAGTAAACCGCTGATTTTTCGAGATTATCTTGAATGATCTTATGGGTTTCAGGCGTGGTAAATGTGACGCCACAGTCGATCTGCGGCACCGTAATCTCGTCTGTCAGCGTTGAAAATGGCACTAACACATCATCTGGCGGCTGCACATCGAGGCTGCCCCACGCAATCGTTCGGCCATCCAGACGCGCAGGCGTGCCGGTCTTCAGACGCTCCAGGCGGAAACCAAGGCGCTCAATCGTGTCTGCCAGAGCAACAGCGGGCGCTTCGCCGGCTCTGCCTTCGAACGCGACTTCGGTACCAATGAAGGTCTTGCCCCGCAGGAAAGTACCGGTTGTGATCACGACAGCACCTGCGCCAAGCCGGTGACCTGTGTCCGTGCGCAGGGCAACCACGCGGCCCTCAGCATCCAATTCTATGTCATCAGCGCCCGCCTCAATGACCGTCAGGTTGTCTTCGGCCTGCAGCAGTGCCTGAATGGCTTCTCGATAAAGACGCCGGTCAGCCTGCGAACGTGGCCCCCGCACAGCTGGACCTTTCGACGCATTGAGCATGCGAAACTGAATGCCAGCCTGATCAATGGCGCGACCCATTAAGCCATCGAGCGCATCAATCTCACGCACCAAATGACCCTTGCCCAAACCGCCAATGGCTGGATTACAGGACATTTCCCCGACAGTCGCCCACTGGTGCGTCACCAAGGCTACGTCGGCCCCCACCCGCGCCGCCGCAGCAGCGGCTTCAGTGCCAGCGTGACCACCACCAATAACGACCACGTCGAAACGGAGGTCACCCGGCACCGTGTCTGTTCTGCGATAGAGTTTCACGTGAAACGCCCTCAAACGGTCGCGGCAAGCCGCGTCTCTTTAGTTCAATCCAGTATGCTTCAACCAAGAACCTGATGACAAATCAGACTATTTGCCGATGCAGAATCGACTGAAAATATGGTCGAGCACGTCCTCGACATCAACAGCGCCGGTAATCCGCCCAAGCGCAGCAGATGCCTCTCGCATACATTCGGCCAATAGCGCCAACTCTTCCTGCGCTTCACACAAGGCCAGAGCCCTCACCGCCTCTTCCACGTGATGGGCATGGCGCTGTCGGCCCATGGGCAGCACGTGATCAAGCGAAAGCTCATCACCAAGCAACTTCTGACCAATGGCCTCAAGCACAGCGTCCAGCCCTTCGCCCGTCACAACGGACACAGCAAGGTCAAAGCCCTTCCCTGACCATAGATCTTTCTTCGCCGCCACCTTGACGACCTGTGACCCCAGCAAATGCGCAGCGATTTCAGGGTCTTCTCCGCGTTGATCGATCAGCCAAAGGACCAAATCGGCAGTCTGCGCCGCTTGAACGGCGCGATCCACGCCAATCGCTTCGACCTTGTCGGCTGTCTCCCGCATTCCCGCCGTGTCGATGACCGTCACCAAAAAGCCGTCCAACTCGATTGGAACAGACAAGGCGTCCCGTGTCGTTCCGGCGACGTCCGTGACAATAGCAACATCGCGGGCAGCGAGCGCATTCAGCAGCGAAGATTTCCCCACATTGGGCAGCCCCACCAGAGCCACGGAAAAACCATCCCGGACGTGAGCGGCCAAGCGGTGAGACTGCTCCGTCGTGGTTTTCATTTCTGTAGCAAGCGCCGCGGCTCGAGCCCTGACCGTGGGGAAGAAGTCGTCTGGCAGGTCCTCATCCGGAAAATCGATCCACACCTCTGTCTCAGCCCGCAGAAGAATGATGGCCTCGCGCCAGGCCATGACCTGCTCGGAAAGCGCTCCGCCCAGCTGTCGCAGCGATAACCGCCTTTGCGCTTCAGTTTGAGCGTCAAT
>JBMZBW010000154.1:0-5329 GCA_049612785.1 Alphaproteobacteria bacterium
GATTTCACCGGGCTCAATGTCCCGAACCCAACGCGCGCCCAGCGTATCAAAGGCGCAGGTTTCGGACGCGAGCATGGTCGCAGATCCCAGCCGCCCCATGACCAGTGGGCGCATGCCGTTGGGGTCGCGCACGGCGTAGATCGCTTCGGTCGTCATCAGGATCAAGGAGAATGCCCCCGTGACCCGCGCCAGCGCCTGTGTCAGCGCATCATGAAAGCTTTCAGCTTTGGACCGCGCGAGCAGATGCAGAATGACTTCCGTGTCAATTTTCGTCGTAAACGTCTGCCCCTGCTCCAGCAGCTCCTGACGCAGCGTGTTGGCGTTGGTCAGGGTGCCATTATGGGCCAGGGCGACGGGGCCAAAACGCGTGTCGAGCGTCAAAGGCTGAATGTTCTCCGTCCCCGGTCCACCCGCCGTTGAATAGCGCACATGGCCAACGGCGCGATCACCGGGCAGGTCAATCCCGCCAGCATCAGCCGAGAAATGGTCAGACACCAATCCCGGTGCCTTGTGAGTTTCAAAAATGCCATTGGCGCAGGAAACGATTCCCGCGCCTTCTTGTCCGCGGTGTTGCTGTGCGTGGAGTGCGAGAGCGGTGTGAAGGGCGGCATCACCCAAACCAAAAACGGCGAATAGGCCGCATTCCTCTTTCAAGCCCTCAGCCGGCATGGACGGTTTCCTCTGTGGTCCAGGTGTCTTGGACGAATTTCGCCACCATGGCCGGATAAAGCTGATGTTCTTCAGCCAAAATCCGGATCGAAAGTGCATCAACGGAATCGCTTGGGTGCACGGGAACCCGCGCCTGACCCAATATCGGTCCGGCATCCATTTCGGCGGTTACCACGTGCACGGTGCATCCCGCCTCGCTCGCGCCTGCATCAAGAGCCTGAGCCTGAGCATCAAGTCCCGGAAACTCCGGCAGCAGCGATGGATGAATGTTGAGAATTCGGCCTTCCCACTCCGCGACAAACGCCGGACTGAGCAACCGCATAAAACCGGCGAGACAGACCAGATCGATCTCAGCCTCGGTCAGCAGGTCGTGGAGCTCTTCTTCCCAGGCATCGCGCCCGTCGCGACAGCGGCGCAGAGCATGTGTTTTGATCCCGGCACTGGTTGCAATTCCCAGCCCGGGCGCTTCGATCTTGTCACTAATGACAGCCGTGAATTCGACAGGAAAATCCTCATGCTGCGCAGCGCGCAAAAGGGAAACCATGTTGGACCCACGGCCTGAAATCAGAATCGCGCCGCGCTTGCGATTGTCACTCATGGAGTAACCCCCGCGATTTGCACCTGTGGTGATTTTGAATCGGTTCTTGCCTCCAGCGTCCCAATCTCAAAGACCGCTGTTTCGCCGGCCAATTGTGCCATGACCGAACCAGCCTGTGTCTCATCGACGGCCAGAACCATCCCCAGACCCATGTTGAATGTCCGGAAAAGCTCCATCCGCTCAACCCGATCAAGGCTTTCCAACCATCCGAAAATCGGGACAGCCTGCCATCGATCAGGATCAACACGAGCCAGCAAATCTTCACGCAAAACACGGTTCAGGTTGCCCGGCAAACCACCGCCTGTCACGTGACACAGCGCCTTGACTGCACCCGGTACAGCCTGCAGAGCGCGATGAACTTGCGCCCCATAGAGCGCGGTCGGGGCCAGCAGTGCTTGCCGCAGAGTTTGATCCGCGTTGAAGGGCGCTGGTTGGTCGATATCGAGGCCCAAATCTGAAATCAGACGCCGGATCAGCGAAAAACCGTTGGAATGAATGCCGCTGGAAGCCAAACCAATCAGAACATCACCGGGCTTAAGGTCATCATAGCGGGGGAGGATCGCATCACGCTCGACCGCACCGACCGCAAAGCCAGCAAGGTCAAAGTGACCATCGGCATACAGTCCCGGCAGCTCCGCCGTCTCACCGCCGACCAGTGCCGCGCCTTCTGCGGCGCAAGCAGCAGCGATCCCGCTCACCAGCTCGGCATCACGCTCCCCAGCCAGTCGCCCGGCTGCAAGGTAGTCCAGAAAGAAAAGCGGCTTCGCGCCCTGACACAGAATATCGTTGGTGCACATGGCGACCAGATCCTGACCCAGTCCCGCATAGTCGCCCCCCTGCTTGGCAAGAAGCAGTTTGGAGCCCACACCATCGGTACCGCTGACCAGAACCGGGTCCTTCAGACCCGTTTCCGCCAAGTCGAATAAAGCCCCAAAGCCGCCTATTGCGCCCATCACGCCGGGTCGCTTGGTTTTAGCAATGTTGGGTTTGATTGCCTCGACGAAGGCTTCTCCCGCGTCGATATCAACACCGGCATCGGCGTAGCTCAGCTTACCGTCCGGAGACCGGTCGGTGGGTGAAGCGGAGTCGCGTGCGTCACGGGTCATAAGTGCCTTGGCCTTGCTGGAAGGTAAGCTACTGGACTGGGTGTGCGGCACAATTCCACGCGAAAGTTCGCGTAACAATTATGTCATCTGCGCCTTCACTAACCAGTGCGCGCGGCGCGTGCAACGCCCGTCCATGCAGACCTGACCCATGCAACAAAAAAGCCCCTCCGGAGAGGGGCTCTTGTGGATATTTTTAGTGGGTCACGACCGCGTTTGAACTCGCTTCAGATTTCGCAAGCCTCGCCTCAAACTCGGCGATCTGCTCGGCTGTGAGTGGCGTAAGCTTTTCTGCCAGCGCGTGTTCCAGAACCTCATCGACATCCGTAACCGGTACGATTTCCAGCGCCTCAAGCACGTTTTCCGGAATCTCGGCCAGATCCTTTTCGTTATCGATAGGGATCAGAACCTTCTTGATGCCACCGCGCAGAGCTGCCAGCAGCTTTTCCTTCAGGCCGCCAATCGGCAGTACTTTACCGCGCAAGGTCACTTCGCCGGTCATCGCAACCGTGTTGCGCACCGCAACCCCGGTCAGGACCGATACAATCGACGTCACCATGGCGATACCAGCCGACGGGCCATCCTTGGGCGTTGCGCCCTCTGGCACGTGAACGTGGATATCACGCTTGGAGAACAAGTCGGGTTTAATGCCGAAATCAGCCGCGCGAGACTTCACAAAGCTCTCTGCGGTCTGGATCGACTCTTTCATGACGTCGCCCAACTGACCCGTAAAGACCGCACGCCCCTTGCCGTTGACCGTCACAGATTCGATCTGCAGCAGGTCACCGCCAACTTCCGTCCAAGCCAATCCGGTGACAGCACCGATTTGATTGTCTTCTTCAGCCAGTCCAAAGCGGAACTTCCGCACGCCAGCAAAATCGCCGAGGTTGTCCGAAGTAATAGCGAAAGCGCCTTCGCGCTCCTTCATATCGATGGCCTTTACCGACTTACGGCAAAGGTTCGCCACTTCACGCTCCAACGAACGCACACCGGCTTCGCGGGTGTAGTAGCGGCAGAGGTCGCGGATGGCTTCGTCGGTGATCTCCAACTCGCCTTCCTTCAGACCGTTGTCTTTCAGCTGACGCGGGATCAGATGCTGTTTTGCAATCTCGACCTTTTCGTCTTCCGTGTAGCCAGAGATACGGATCAACTCCATCCGGTCCAGCAACGGACCCGGCATCCGTGTTGAGTTGGCCGTGCACAGGAACATGGTTTTGGACAGGTCGTAATCGACTTCCAGATAGTGATCAGAGAACGTGGAGTTCTGCGCCGGATCCAGCACTTCCAAAAGTGCCGAAGCCGGGTCACCGCGCCAGTCCATGCCAATCTTGTCGATTTCATCCAGCAGGAACAGCGGGTTTGACGTCTTCGCCTTCTTCAGCGACTGCACGACCTTACCCGGCATGGAACCGATGTAGGTCCTGCGGTGGCCGCGAATTTCGCTCTCATCCCGAACACCGCCCAGCGATACCCGGACAAAGTTACGGTTGGTCGCCCGCGCGATGGATTTGCCCAAGGAGGTTTTACCCACACCCGGAGGCCCAACAAGGCACAGAATCGGACCTTTGAGGTCACGAACACGGTTCTGAACCGCGAGGTATTCGAGGATACGCTCTTTTACCTTCTCCAGACCGTAGTGATCTTCGTTCAGAATGGTCTCAGCCCGCTTGAGGTCTTTTTTCACCTTGGAATACTTTCTCCAAGGCAAGGACAGCATGACGTCCAGGTAGTTGCGAATCACCGTCGCTTCAGCCGACATCGGGCTCATCATCTTGAGCTTCTTCAGTTCGGCGTCAAATTTGTCCTTCGCTTCCTTGGACATTTTGACCTTGGTCGCGCGTTCTTCGATTTCCGTTAGTTCGTTGTGCCCGTCTTCAGACTCGCCGAGCTCCTTCTGAATGGCCTTCATTTGCTCATTCAGGTAGTACTCGCGCTGGGTCTTCTCCATCTGCCGCTTCACGCGATTACGGATGCGCTTTTCGACCTTCATCACGCCGATTTCGCCTTCCATGTAGCCGTAGACCTTCTCGAGACGGTCGGCGACATTGAAGGTTTCCAGCAGATCCTGCTTTTCGGAAATCTTCAGATTCAGATGGCTGGAAATGCTGTCAGCCAGCTTTGCAGGCTCTTCGATCCGCGAAACGGTCACCAAAGCTTCCGGCGGGACGCGCTGGTTGAGCTTGATGTATTGTTCGAATTGGGAAACCACGGTCCGCATGAGGGCTTCGACGTCTTCGCCCACCATGTCGCGTTCCTGCACCGGGGCGGCGTTGGCTTCGAAGAAGTTCCCGTTGTCGCTCACGTCCATCAGTGTGGCACGTGACTGACCCTCTACCAGCACCTTGACGGTGCCGTCGGGCAATTTCAGCAACTGCAGCACTGTGGCAATGGTACCCAGACCATAGAGGTCTTCGGGCGACGGGCTGTCTTCCTGTGCATCTTTCTGCGTGACGAGCAGAATCTGCTTATCACCTTGCATCACGGTTTCCAGCGCCGCGACCGACTTATCACGGCCAACGAACAGCGGAATTACCATGTGAGGAAAAACCACAACGTCCTTGAGGGGCAGAACCGGGTAATTTGAAGAGCGACTGGTACTCATTTTTTATGGCGTCCTTTCACCTCGTGTCAGCTTGGGTGCTGGTGGTGGATCAGCGGTCCATTGCAATAAGAATGCCCGTAGGCACAGAACATTCACCATTTCGGCAAGTGCATCACTTCCTGCTTCTGGATCCTTCCAACTGACTGCTTATCTACACCCCAATAACGGTTCCGAGGCCATGTCTCAATAGGCGCTCAGGTTCTGCGTTGGGGGTAAGTTGTCGCCCTTACGTGGGGTGTGTCTCACAGGTTTCAATGACCGAGCCAAAGTGTCGCTTTGCAGCAGGGCATTACCTGATGCGCCTTTAACTGTCCTTGTTGCAGCTTGCACAGCGGTTGTCGCAATCGTATAGCGACC
>JBMZBW010000155.1:0-5238 GCA_049612785.1 Alphaproteobacteria bacterium
GGTCTATATCCAACAAACATGAAGCCAACGGCACCTAACTCAAAGTGTCAGCTCTACATATTTTTACAAGTTTCATTAGCCTCATGGTTAAGTCAACTAAACTTGTTGGGTAAAACTCTTTGATGCTATCCATGCTACGGGATTGGGAACAGACCTTCGCACCTGGACGGCGGAATATCGAAAAAAGGTAACTTAAGGAAAATTTCTCGTTTTTGCACAGCGGCGTAAAAAAAATACGCTGCAATCGGCAATCTTTATTTCACTATTCGAAATTTAATCGCGCGTTCAAGAACACTTCAGGATCCTTGGCGGTGTCGAAAATACGGATCTCCCAATGCAAATGTGGACCCGTTGACGCACCAGTGGATCCGACCTCGCCGATCTTCTGACCCGCGATAACACTGGCACCTTTCTTTACAGAAATCTTACGCAGATGAGCATATCGGGAAATGACGCCATTACCGTGGTCGATGTCGACAAGGTTGCCGTAGGACCCTTTCCGAGAAGCGTAAACGACTTTACCCGGCCCTGCAGCCGATACGCGCGAGCCGCTGGGACCGGCAAAGTCCAGGCCCTTGTGCATCCGGTATTTGCCGCTGATGGGATGCTTGCGCATGCCAAAACCGGAGGACAACCGCAAACCATTGACAGGTTTATAGGTCGGCAGAGAGTCAAAGTGCTGCTGCTTCTGCTCCAACTCATCCGTCATTCGCTCGACCATAAGCGCACGGTCAAACAAATTGTTGATCATCTCAGTCGTGCCATCTGCGGTAACAGCAAACTCTTCAACCTCGATCTCTGACTCTTCAACCGCACCGCCCATACCGTTCCAGAACGGGTCGGTGATGCTGTCCAAAAGCGCATCAAGGTCGACGCGCAAGTCGTGCTCTACACCCGTCGCGTCAATCGCTGTTTCGAGGCTGGCTGTCTGCTCTTTAACCTTGGTTTCAAGGCGGTCCAAAATGAGGTTTTGGGCCTCGGTCAGCGACGAAATCTGCTCTTCCCGGCGCGCGAGCAGAGAGTTGAGACGGGTTGTGTCGGCTTCGCTTTGCGCCAGTCGTGCTTCGAGCGATTTGAGTTGCGCCATCCGCTTCTCAATCTCTCCACGCACCTCCGAAACCTCAGCCGCCAGCTCAGAATTCCGCTCGTTCAGCAGTTGAACCGCACGGCGTCGAGCTGCATCGGTATCGGTTTGACCCGTCTGCAGTGCAATGACATCGCTCTTAAGAAGCGCAATGGTTTCATCGCGTCCTTCAATCGTCGTGTTCAAGCGCACCGTCTCGCGCTCCAAAGCGCGGGTTTCCTGGCGGGAGAGGGCCAATTCTTCGGCCAACTTCTCGATGGTCTCGCGCTCAATTTCCAGTTCGGCGTTCAGAAGTTCAGTCTGCGTTTTGTTCAATTCGAGCTCGCGGCTCAAAACGTGAACATCTTCCGATGCGCGATCACTGAGCACAGCGGCAGTCTCAACAGCAGCCGCGCCTTTTCCACTCTCCGGCAATACTGGATCGTTCACCAGCGACAGGGCGGTATTCAGCGTGGACAGCAGACGCTCATTTTCGGCCATGAGTGTCTCAATGTCGGTCTCACGGCTATCAACGAGGATCAACCCCCGCTCCATCGCCGCCAGATCAAACAGCTCAGCCTGCTGAGCCTGGATCTGAGTGCTCATGAGGTCGAGTGCGACCTGAATTTCGGCGTTGCGCTTTTGGAAATCAGCCAACCCTGCGGCGTTCATGCCCGAGAAGCCGAACACAGCAGTGGAAACCAGCCCCAGACCAACGACTCCGGCCCCCATCGCAGCAGCAGCCTGATGCCACGCGCGGATGAGAATCGGGCGGTCGCCCGTCTGATTATTGACGAGATAACGATCCTTGAAAACAGCGCTCAGACCCATAGAGGGCAGAGACACGGCGGGCACCTTCAGGGCCTTCGCTTTTCTTCTTTGTTTCGCGGGTCCAGCCGTTCCGTTAGCCTTCGCAGCAGCTTCCATCGCCGCTTTTGTCCGCGAGATCGCTGGATCTGACATCCAGTTAACCCCTTGCAACTTATCGCTCTTTGCCCCTTAAAGATGAAACACCCTCAAATGCCTTTCCCCAAAAAGACAGGTGCTTGACCCATAATAAAGGACTGAAGCTTTTCTTTATGCGAAACCATCCTCCGCACGGATGAGGGCTTCTCGTTTGTTTGGTTATACCATTATGCGCGTAGAAGCGGTATCCCGTTAATTGCCGAATTGATCCATAACAATCCCTGAGTTGTCCCCAATCCATCTTTGCGGTTTAGGAGAAAAACTTGAGCAGTGAGCTACCGACTCACTTCGCTCAAATTAAGGCGAAAACACTAGAATTATGACGACACGTAGGACAATCTTGCTTTGGCTCACGCTGGTCTTTGCCGTATTTGCGGTGATTTTGGCGGTAATTGACCCGTGGAAGGCATTTACTGAACTGACTGGCCTGCTCTGCCTGTCTTCGTTGCTGTTTCTTATGGCCTTTGCCTTTTTGCGACGTGGCACCCTCTCAGGCGCACCCTTACCGGTCATGCTGTGGATAGGATTGGGTTTTGGTCTAACATTACGCGCCTTTATTTTGTGGGCGGCTGAGGCCCCCTCGCCTGGCCTCGGGTTTGACCTGTTTTCCGGGCAAGCCGTGCTCAGTGGACTCAATCCCTACGCTTATTCGGCGGATGAGCTGCTGGGGGGCGGACTGCGGGTCGGTGAAGCGGCCTTGGAGGGTGGTCGGGCCTTGATTGCAGGCTCCCCCACTCTTGCAGCCTGGTTACAACAGATTTCCCCCGCCCAAACGCACACTGACACCCCCATGCTGGCTTTACCGCTGCTGGTGCTTGCACAAAGCCTGACACCAGATCAGAGCCTTGGCTGGTTTGCCGTCCTGCTTTCCAGTGACCTGCTCACGCTCGGCCTGCTGTTTCTGCTGCTGCGTCGACTGCGGTACGCTCAGGGATGGGTGCTGCTGTTTTGGCTCAATCCCATCTGGCTGACGGCCCTTTTCCTGCCCGGTGCACCGATGATTTTGATCGGACCGCTTCTGCTTTTGGCGCTGTGGGCGTCGATTTCGGAGCGGTCGGCCCTGACCGGAATGCTGTTGGCGCTTGCTGCAACTCTGAACTTTTGGCTGATCGCGCTCCTACCTCTGCTGCTGCGCTCTGCGGGACGACGGCCACTGGCGTGGCGACGGGCGGCTTATGGATTGGTTGGTTTTGTGTTGGTCGCGGGTCTGCTTTGGATCGTGCAAGCTCTTTTCGGTGCGCCCTTGCATTGGTTCGGCGGCTTGACGGCCATGGGCGAAGACTCTGGCACTCAAATCGGTCGTTTATTTATCATCGACGCGTCTGGGCTGGTCAGTGGTCTGGCGCGTCTGGCAACACCCTTTTGGCTGCTGGCGCTGGCGGGACTGGCGGTCTTGTTGGCGTGGCCGCCTCTGCCAGATCAGGCTCAGCGGGCGCTTCGCTTAAGTTTTCTTGGTTTCATGGCGCTGTTTCTCAGCACGCAAGACCAACCTCAGGCCCTGCTCGCGCTGATCGTGGTTCTGCCGCTGACGCGCTCTCCGGTGCTGGTTCTCGCGTCGGGCTTTGGCCTGCTGGTTCGTGTTCTCGCCGAGCTGAATTTGAGCCTCGCAGGTCTCGATCCGTCGCTGCTCGCGCGCCTGTCGCTCGGTATCGTGATTGGTGTGCTGTTTGGTGCCACCTGGGTGGCATCAATTCGCCGCAATCAGGCACTCGAATAAGTGTTACGGATTTGATATGTACCGTGCTCAACCTCTCACTCGAAGGCGGATGATCTTTTGAGATTACTTGGCGTACTCCTGCTGGCGATTGGCGTTTTGCTTGTTTCGTCACTGCTGATCAATCGAACGGCAGACGAGGAGTTTGGCTTTTTCCAAAGACTCAGAGACTACCGGATCCACAATGATGGCTAGAGCCGTATTGGGGTTCATCGCATTCGTTGGTTTGTTCGTCCTCGTCCTGCCTGCTCAGGCACAGGAAAGCGGTCTGGAAACCCTGCTCGCTGACATCATCGGCACGGACGCAGTTGGGGCTGAAGACACACCCCCCATGCCGACCCAGCGCCCTACCCCGCAGCAGGGCTATGAGCAATTGCAAGCCGAGGTCCGTTTGCAGGATGAGCTGATTCTCATGGCCACGCAGGAGCGACCGGCTGCGCCTGAGCGAGATAAAGATTTCGAAGTACCCTACGAAACGCCGATCCGAGAGCGCACGCGCGAACCAGACCCGATTGATGGCCCAGAGGGTATTCCCTTCCCCTACCCCGACAATCGCCCGAACCAGCCGCCCATCCACACCATCCTGAAAGATGCAGATGCGCCGGTGGGTAACCTGACAGTGCGGTCTGATGGCTCGCGTTCTGTGGTGGCTTCGAACGTCAAAGTGCCGAGTTCGCAGAGACTTCCACGCGTTGATCCCAATTGTCCGGCGCGTCTGCGAGCCTTGGGCGTAGAGTTCACCCCCGTCCCCGATTTCCGCAAGGAGTCTGGCTGCCAGAATATTGGCGTTGTGAAAGTGACGAACTTCGGTAGCGGCGTCTCCCTCAACCCCAGCATTGACGTCACTTGTCAGGTGGCTGAAGGCATGGCGCTCTGGCTGCGCAATTCGGTCCAGTCCGAAGCCCGACGCTACTTTGGTCGCAACGTCGTAAAGCTGTCCAACACCCACGGCTACGCGTGCCGTTTCAGATCCGGGGGCAAGGTGTCGGAGCATGGTTTCGCAAACGCCATCGACATCGGAACCTTCCATCTGGCTGATGGTCGCACGGTCCGTGTGTTGGATCACTGGCACGTGGACGGAACGCCCTTTGGCGTCAATGCAGCGCGCTGGCTGAAGCGCGTGAACGATAGTGCCTGCGACTACTTCCAGCTTGTGCTAAACCCGCGGTCGAACAAGGCGCATGAGAACCATTTCCACTTTGATCAGGGACGATGGAAATCTTGCGACTGAGCTGAAAGAGGAACTCATTCATGCAGCGTTGTCCCATGACTACGGCTGAAGTCCACAGTGCCATTCATGCTGTCGCGGAAAACTGCCCGGTTACGGCAGCGGCGATCCAAGCGGTCGGCCTGCCGGAAACCCGCGCGCAGAATGCCGGAACCAACACCTTCCTGCGGGTGATTTGCGGACAGCAGCTGTCGGTCAAGGCTGCGGCGTCAATCTGGAACCGAGTGGATACCCATTTTGAGGGGGATTTTGCCCCCGAACGCCTGC
>JBMZBW010000156.1:0-5234 GCA_049612785.1 Alphaproteobacteria bacterium
ACCAGGTCGCAACCGATGAGCAGGTCAAGACTGGCCGGAGAAACCTTGGGCGCGCCGGAATCCCCACCCTTGGGCAGCAGTCGAACATGGCTGGAAACGGCACCATTCTTTTGGCTCAGACCCGTTTGATCCAGCAGCGCTGAACCCAGACCATCAAGGTGCGCGGCCATGCCCAACAGTGCGGAAACCGTCGTGACGCCCGTACCACCGATACCCGTCACCAACATGTTGTATTCGCCATCCCAGCTCGCCGGGTTCGGCGCAGGAAGGGGCGTGTCGGGCAGTTGCGGCTTTGGGCCTGTTTCTGGTGGTCGGATCGCGGCTTGATTGGCTTTCTCGCCCGATACGGTCACAAAGGACGGACAGAAACCCTTCAGACAGGAATAATCCTTGTTACAAACGCTCTGATCGATCTCACGCTTGCGGCCAAGCGGGGTTTCGACAGGCTTGATCGCGACACAGTTGGACTTCACACCACAATCGCCACAGCCCTCACAGACCGCTGTATTGATGAACAGGCGCTTGGCGGGATCCTCCATTTTTCCGCGCTTCCGACGACGGCGCTTTTCCGCGGCGCACACCTGATCGTAGAGCAGGATCGTCACCCCTTCGATGTCACGCAGTTCTTTCTGAACAGCCTCCATCTCTTCCCTTGGTCGGATGGTCACACCCTTGGCCCAAGGCGTGCCGCCGGGGTATTTATCGGGGTCATCGGCTACAACGATAATCTTACTGACGCCTTCACCAGCCATTTGCTGGGTGATGGCCCAAGGCGTCAAACCGCCTTCGTGCGTCTGACCGCCGGTCAGTGCTACGGCGTCGTTGAACAGGATTTTGTAGGTCATGTTCACGCCTGATGCGACCGCAGCTCGAATGGCAAGCAGTCCGGAATGGTTGTACGTGCCATCGCCCATGTTCTGGAACATGTGCGGCGTGTCGACAAACGGGCTCATCCCAATCCACGGCGTACCTTCAGCGCCCATGTGGGTGTAAGCTGTGGTGCGTTCTGGATAGATATACAGGGCCAGGGTGTGACAGCCGATGCCGGAACCAGCTTTGGAACCCTCGACCACTTTGGTTGACGTGTTGTGCGGGCAACCCGCGCAGTACCACGGCATCCTTTGCGGCGCAGGAGCATTTCCACGATCAATCGACGGCGCAGGCATCAGCCTTCCAACGCGATCAGGATTGTCGGGCAGGATGTTGGATGCCACCAGCCGCTTGTCGATGGCCCGTGCGACTTCCAAAACGCCAAATTCACCGTGACCGGGCAAGAGAACTTGACCTTCCAAATCGCGCTTACCCGTGATCATCGGCGGACGATGCTCGGACTGCGCCTTGAGCACCAGCGCCGCAGCCTGATCTTCAACCAGCGGACGCTTCTCCTCGACGATCAGAACCTCATCGCAGCGCAATGCGAAATCTGTGAAAGATTGCGGTTCCAGCGGCCATACCTGAGCAACTTTGAACAGCCCGATGCCGAGCTTTTCCAATTCAGCCTCGTTCATGCCGAGCATGGCCAGGGCATCACGGGCCTCCAAGTGGCCTTTGCCCACACCGACGATGCCGAGCCGCATCCGTCCCGTTCTGGCACCGTGGGTTTGACGGTTTATCCGATTGGCACGGGTGAAGGCTTGGAAGGCTGGCAGTTTGTGCGACCACAGCCGCTCTTCCTGCGCCTGCATGGAGTCCGGATGCCGGATGGAGAGTCCCTCCGGCGGCATATCGAAGTCCGTGGGCGTGACAAACTGCAACTCATCGCCAACCAGTGCGACCGCGCCGGAACTCTCCACCGTATCCGTCAAACATTTGAGCCCGGCCCAAGTGCCGGCATAGCGGCTTGCGGCATAGCCGAACAAACCCAGTGGCAGAAAATCATGAATGCTTGCCGGGTTCAGCACGGGAATCCCCATGCCAATCAGCATGGGTTCGGACTGGTGCGCAGTAGTGGAGGATTTGGACGTGTGGTCATCCCCCAAAGCCATCAGCACGCCGCCATTGGGCGACGTGCCCGCGAGGTTTCCATGCTTGAACGCGTCGCCAGAACGATCCACGCCGGGTCCCTTGCCGTACCACATGGAGAACACACCATCGAAGGGCGTTGGGTCGAAAATACCAACCTGCTGCGTCCCCCAGATCGAGGTCGCGGCAAGGTCTTCGTTCAAGCCTTCCTGAAACTTGATTTCAAACGCTTCAAGGTGCTCTTTGGCGCGCCAGGCCGTCAGGTCAACATTCCCAAGCGGAGAGCCTCGATAGCCAGAAATAAAGCCGCCGGTACGAAGACCCGCAGCCCGGTCTCGGCGGGCCTGATCCATCGTAATGCGCAGCAGCGCCTGCGTGCCGGTCATAAACGCCACACCGCCGGATTGGCTGAACTTGTCGTCCAGCGTTACCGAAGCAAGTCGCTCTCGATCGCCTGTCTCTAATGGCGTTCCATCTGGCATTCGTCTCTCCCTCAAAAACCCCGGCTTTACCGCTGAAAAACCGGGTTTTATGGGGTAAAGACTGCCCGAACTCAGAGGTCTAGTCTATAGGCTCGCGATGCCGCACCAACACGAATTTCAGATTGTTCGTCTTCGCTGAGCTCCCCTAACCATTCATTCCAGATTTCCACGATATCCGCGTAAGATTTGAAAAGCTTATCGACAGGAAAGTTGCTGCCCAACATGACGCGTGAGGGGCCAAAAGCGTCAACGATGGTCTGAAAAATCACACGGCAGTTCTGTGCGCTCCACCGTGGGTGATACATCCCAAGCCCTGATAACTTGATCGATGCATGAGGCAGTTTGGATAGTTTCCAAATCCCATCAGCCCAGTGCGAAAGCTCTGGCTCAGCAGCCGGAATGGCGTCTCGCTGCGCTGCATCAAACAGGAAGTATGGCCCTCCGCAATGGTCGATGATGATTGGAATGTCTTCATGCTGGGAAAACAGCGCAACCGCATCATCAGCCTGATCGGGGTAAAGCTGCAGGTCAAAAGACGCGCCGTATTTCGACAACAGCGCGAAGTTCTTCTGCCACCCACTTTCTTGCATCAGCTCCATTGGAACGAAACTCATCGCTGGGGCAGCATCCGTTTTTGCAACGATATGCCGGACCCCGCGAAAGCCGGGCAGGGCGGCGTGACCGGCGAGCGTTTCTTCCACATCGTCGCGTCGGAGGTTAGCAAACCCAACCCACGCATTAGGAACGCCCAGGCCCGGTTCCTTTTTTGTCTGCTCTACAATCCACGAACTTTCGGTCACGGGGTCGGGCAGAGCCCCATCTGCCTGAACATGGACAGAGGCGATGGCCCCCTCAGCTGCCGCTTCGCTCCAGAACTCATCCTTCACGTAATCCCGCTGGATTGGGGTCGGATCGCCAAAGGGTTTCGGGTCTCCAATTTGACGTAACCAGCCGTACTCAAGGGTTTGCGGCTCCCACAGATGATGATGAGCATCGACGAATTTCGGGGTGGTTTCAGTCATCTCGATTTGAATCCTTCGGTTCAGCCTTGCAGACTCTAGAGTTGTCAGCAGTCAAAGGCCTTTGTAGTGAAGAAAGTCAAGGCGAGACGGCGGTTTTACCATCGAAAGCCAAGGATCCGCGAAAGGATGTACTGCATGGTGCGCATTTACGGGGATTGCCTGTCGGGCAATTGTTATAAACTCAAGCTTGTGACGGAGCTCTTGGGTACCCCGCATGCTTGGAAGTTTGTCACTTGGACAGACGGCGGAACGCGGACTGCAGACTTTCTTTCGAAGATAAACCCTGCTGGCAAAGTGCCTGTGCTCGAAACCTCAAAGGGTGAAATGATCCCGGAAAGCGGGGCGGCACTTTATTACCTCGCTCGTGACAGCCACCTGTGGCCGTCTTCTGAGTCTGATCGTGCGCAGGTGTTGCGCTGGATGTTCTTTGAACAGTATAGCCACGAACCCTATCTGGCTGTGTCTCATTCCATCAAAAACGGGATTTACACGCTCCCGGATGGCGAGGCCAAGCTCGCAGAATTGCACCCCGGTGGCGTTCGCGCGCTGGAGGCTATGGAACAACACTTGACCAACAATGATTGGTTTGTTGCCGGCGCTCCAACAATCGCTGATATTTGTTTGTACCCCTATACCCAAACGGCTCCGCAAGCCGGGTTCGATCTTGACGCTTATCCCAATGTCCAAAAGTGGATTGGGCGGATGGAGCGACTGCTGGGCTTCCTGTCAAAAGAAGACGCGATTGCACAAACGACCCCAGCGTGACAGGGTCCGTCCGGATAACGTGTTCGAACCGGATAGGAAGTACCTATGACCCCCCATATCGAAGCCGCCGCTGGTGACTACGCCGAAGATATTCTGCTACCGGGCGACCCAGCGCGTGCTGAATGGATTGCTGAAACCTTTCTGACAGACGTCAAGATTGTAAACCGTGTGCGCGGCGCGACTGGGCTGACTGGCATGTTTAAGGGCCGCCGCGTCTCGGTTCAGGCAACCGGGATGGGCATGCCTTCGGCTGCGATCTACCTCAATGAACTGTTGATGGAATATGGCGTTAAGCGCTTGATCCGGGTTGGCACCTGTGGCGGCCTTAATGCGGACTACAAGGTTCGGGACATCGTTTTGGCTCAAGCCGCTTCGACCAATTCCAACCAGAACGCAGCGCTATTTGGCCAGTACCAGTATGCTTCGATCTCCGACTTCGGTCTGCTCCGTCGCGCAGCGGAAGAGGCGGAAAAGGCCGGTCTGCGCACCGTCGTTGGCGGCATTGTCACGGACGATAATTTCTATGATCCCATGGGTGGCGCGCCTTACGAGGTGCTGAAAAAGCATGGAACTGTCGCCGTGGAAATGGAAACAGCAGCGCTCTACACCATCGCAGCCCGCTACGGTGCCAAAGCCCTGACGATTGCGACGATTTCAGACTGTCTGATCACCCACGAACAACTCACCCCGAATGAGCGGCAGGAAAGCCTCGTAGAAATGGTGAATTTGGCGCTGAATACCTTGGGGTAATCAAGCGCACCGAACCGAACGCCGACAAAGCAAAAGGGCTCCTGATCAGCGTCAGGAGCCCTTTTTGCATGATCATTCCGGTTTCAATGTCAGTTTTCCGGTTCGACTGATTTCAGCGTCTCTTTTTTGTGAGCTGAAGGTGAAATACTCGCCCTCTGACCAGGGCTTAACAAAGGTGTCGTGCAAGCCAGACAGCGGATTTCCGCTCTGTCCGTTTGAGGTCATGAATAGACTGTAATCCAAGTCTCCGAGG
>JBMZBW010000157.1:0-5218 GCA_049612785.1 Alphaproteobacteria bacterium
ATGGCTAATTGCACTTGTTCGTCGGCAAATTGCACTGGCGGAATGGTGTAGGAAAACGAGGGGGTTTTCAGGCCTCAAACCACTTTATAACACTTTATAACTTTCCGTTACACAGTGCCCAAGCGCCACGTTGCCGATAAGTTATTGATATGTATGAGAAAAGTGGTGTGCCCTGTAGGATTCGAACCTACGACCCGCTGATTAAAAGTCAGCTGCTCTACCAGCTGAGCTAAGGGCACAGCCGTGCTGGAATGCGCCGGAAACTAAGGCGGGATGGGGCAGCAGTCAACCGTCTGTTTGGCTTCCTCGACGCCGCTGTATGCACTGCATCCATGCAGGAAAAGGTCCTGCACGGCGCAGCGCTATTTCTTGCGCAGCGTATCGTCGAGGGCGGCGAGGGCCGTGTCGGGTAAGATGTGGCCCGAGCGGGTGGCTTTGGTTTTCAGGTAGCGGATGTTTTCTGGGCTCAGCCCGACGATCAGGGGTACTTGCTCGATCACATCCACGCCTGCTCGGCGCAGAGCGTCTATCTTTTCCGGGTTGTTGGTCATCAGCCGTACGCGGTCGAAGCCCATGGCGCGCAGCATGGCCGCGGCAACTTCATACTCGCGCTCATCATCGCCGTAGCCTAGCGCTCGGTTCGCGTCGACCGTATCCATACCTGCGTCCTGCAGCATGTAGGCGCGGAGTTTGTTGGTTAGCCCGATGCTCCGGCCTTCTTGCGCAAGGTAGAGCAAGACGCCATGCCCGTGCGCAGCCATGGATTCCAGAGCAGCATTGAGCTGGGGCCCGCAATCGCACTTGCGCGAATGGAAAATGTCGCCAGTCAGACAGGCGGAGTGCAACCGGACCAGAGGGCCGTTCTCGTCCCCCAGCGGCAGGGCGACAGCCGATGGACGCTCACCCAGTTCGATGGCGATGTGGTCATCGTTGCCGTCACCGCTGCGGAAAACGTGGAACTGCGCCGTGCCAATGCTGTCCAGAGGGACCGGCGTTGTTCCCAGTCGCTTGAGCGAGACGGCTTGCAGGTGGTGCAACTGCCCCGCGTCCGCGGCTTGCACCGCCAAAATACCGGGAAGGGCAGCTTCGGCTTCTTGCCAAGTCATCGACTGAGCCAGAAGGGCAGGGAGGCAGGCTGCCGACTTGGCGAGCTTGAGTGCCGCAACGCCCAGCACCGATGCTTCCTCGACCGCTGTGGACGGGGCTTCGCGCTCTTCCCAATTGGCCATTGCAATAAAGCGTGCCCAGTCGAGCCCCGCCGTGGGTGGGAGCGTTACGGCAATGTCTCGTCCGTCAGCGTGCGCTGACAGGCCAAGACGGTGCGCCCGCATCCCTGTAAGCAACAGTTGCACGGCTTTCTTTGGGCGGGCAGAGGCGAGCAGGTCAAAGGTGGTCGAATCCGCGTGGTCGAGACTGAAAATCAGCAGTCCGGGCGTGGATCCCGACAGCCCGCTTCCGCCGCTGAATGATTCGACTCCGTCTTTCGAGTCGCTCAAGAAGAGCGCCTGACCTCTGCGCAAATCTCCTGCTGCACGGTTTAAAGACCGAAGAATCTTCTGCGTAGACGGGTCTAAGGTGTCATAATCGTTGTTCATGCAAACTTTTGTCCAAGCCCGATGGCCATTACCCGCCTAGAGGCTGGACCCTGCAACCGCATAATTCAAGTCTCACTAGCCCCCTTGCCTAAACTCGGCCAAAAACGCCAGCGATTAAAGGCGTGCTGGTTGGGGCCTTCAAGGTCCGACCCAAGTGTCGAACAGGTGCAACCTGGCCTTGGCTTTGGAAAGAGCGGGGGCGGGGTCTATATAAAGGCACCGAACATATTGGAATGAGGAACGAGATGAACCAACGCCGTCTCAGGTGGATTGGCTCTAGAGCAGGCGGCCCGTTGGGTGTCCTGCTTCTTCTGTCACTGACAAGCTGTAGCGCCTTTTCGAGCGACGGCTCTGGGGGCTCAGGGTTTCTGAGCAACCTCGGGATCTTCAAGGACGACACCGAACTGGTGCAAGACCTTGATCCCAACGTCACCCCGCAAATGGCGCAAGACTATCTGGGCCAATACCAACTCGACAGCCGCCACAAAGTGTTTGCGATCTCTCCGTCTGGCGCTTTTGGCGTCGCAGAGGGTTTTTCCAGCGTCGATGACGCCAAAATCCGCGCGGTGGCCGAGTGTGAAAAAGACCTACAGCCCGGCGATTTAGGCTGTGTGGTCTATGACGTCGATGGTGTGGTGGTTTTCCGACCGCCCCAGCGGGTTCCGATCATCCAGGCGAAGTGACGCGCCTGCTCAGGCTGTGACCTGAGACGCGAAACCCCTGATCGCCAGGGCGCTCGCGCCGTCAACTCATGCTGCTACATGCGAAAGAGCGCGCTCCGGTTCATCCGGGCGCGCTTTTTTGTTGGCGCGGGCCGGGTCGGTGGCAGGCAGGTGCGAGGGGGATGGGGAGAAGAGGGTGGGAGACAGGTCGGGGAACCCGCCTCCCAATGAGGATACTGACGGCTGGGCTTACGGGGGAACGACGCCGCCAATTTCCTTACCGCCTTATATAGCGTGCAATTTTGCTAAATTCTACAGAAAAAGAACGAATTTTATATTTCCCATGAAGGGAATCCGCATTGATTCGATACGAATCCTAGAATTAGCCCGCTAACATTCTCAAAAAAAGACATTTACGCATAAAAAGCCTTATGATAGACCCTGTGTATAAGTCGCATAAAAAGGCGACCAATAAGTTTTTCTAGCGTACCCTGAGCGGTGCGTTCTCGTTTTTGTTGAGTGATTTGAGGTTAGTCCGGCGCATGATTTACCGCGCGTTTACCCCTCTGACGATGAAGACACTGCTGTGCGCTGCGGCCGCATGCATTGTGCTGCCGTCTGGGGCGTGGGCGCAGACGGCGCGCGGCTCGCTTGTGCAGATCACCGATCCCAGCGCGCTTGTGAACACCCCTTCCCCCACCCTCGCGGCCAGCAGTGCCGGCGGCGGTGATCTGGCCAGCCCGGTTTATTCGTCGATTGAGGCGGACACGGCCGACGGCGGTGGCGTTGCAGTGGGTGAGGCCTATGACTTTGTACCCATGCCTCAAAACGCGCAGGTCGTTGGGCCTGCTGCACAGGCCAGTGGGACAATCGATCCGAACAACGGTTTGGTCAGCCTTGAGCTTGTGCAAGTTGGCGAGACCGTAACCACCACAACCACCCGGCGCACGGAACTGGCGGCTAACCCGGCAGGCTCGACCCAAGCCATGGGTCACGGCTGGCGGCTGAACGCGCTAAGCGACAACGGGATGAGCACGCTTTCCGGCCTGAACGGTGATTTGGGCGTGTTCATTGGCTACCACCCAAACTGGGAGGGCAGTGCAGAGCATATGGTGCTCGCTTTGCCCTATGCGGATGTGCAATTGGGCCGACGGATCTACCTGTCGACCGAACGTGGTCTTGGCTTCAATGTCCTGACTTCCCGCAACGCGGCGATGTCGCTGGCGCTGGATTACCGTTTCCCACGGCTCGACCTCGACGTGTTGCGCCCGATAGATACCGTCAACGGCGCGCTGACCGCAGGCGGACGGATGAATCTTTACGTCAAGGATCTGGAAATGTTCCTGAACGCCGACTTTGGCGTCTTCGGGGAGATGTCCGGCTGGGACGTTGAATTGGGACTGTCTACGGTGCAGCCCCTTACTGATCGACTGGCGGTCAAGCTCACTGGCGCGGTTTCCGGCGCTGACAAAGAGCTGCTCAACGCCATGCATGCTGTCTCAATGGAGGAGGCAGCCGTGCTCGATGTTCCTGAATACAACTTTGAGCGCTTCGGGCTCAAAGACATGCGGGTGAAAGCGGAAAGCAAATTCTTCTTCACCAACCATCTCGGCATTTACGGTGCTGCTCAAGTCAAGGTTCTGCTCGACGAGGTCGCGGAAGGGCCTTTGGTGGATGATCTGGGCGACGCCGTACAATTCTCTTCAAATCTTGGTCTGATATATCGCTTTTAGTCCGCACGACTAATTAGCTCGTTCCTCAATTCCAAACCTGGACCAAGTACCCCGCCTTTGTGCGGGGTTCTTTTTTTCTGGGGTGCGTCGCCCCGGTTTGCGCCCAATCTCCGCTGGGTCAGCGAGATCATCTGCGCAAGTCCAATGCCACAGCCGATAAAGCTGCGGATAATGCGGCGTAGGATCGTTTCGGATTTTAGGGAGTGCTGCCACCTTGGATGATTGGCAGGATCTGCCAGATGCCATAACCCAGCGCAGCGAGAAAGCCGAGCAGGATGGCGATGCGGATGATCCCGGCAAGGCGGCGGATGGCTTGCTCGACCAGAAACCACGAAACCGCACCAGTGACAAAGGCGATCCGGCCGTCTAACTCACTGACATTGTTGGAAATGCCGACCATAAAGTCGATGCCCCACTGGACAAAGGTTTCCATCATCTAGGCTCCCAGGGCTTTGGTTCGGAGGTCGTTTGCAAGGTCGGTCGCCAGTTGTGTCAGGGTCGGTGCCGGAACGGCTTGGAAGGGCAGGGGCCGCAAAAGCGTCATTGCTGCCAACCCCATGCGCGCTGTCATCAGGCCGTTGATCGTGCCCTCTGACAACTTCGCCGAGATTTTTCCGGCAAGGCCACCGCCCAAAATGTTCTGCAACAAACTGTCTCCTGCACCCAAACTGCCAGCGATGAACAAGTTTCGAAAAACCAGTCGCAATAATCTCAGGCTTGAAAATGCAGATTGCGGCCCGCCATACAAGGCTGAAATTTCGCGCAGCAGCTTGAGGGACCGCCAGAGCGACAGGCTGACGTCTAAAACAGCGAAGGGGGAAATGGCGGTTAACCACGCGGATGACACGCTCGCCGCGCGGATGGCCCGAACGGCGCGCTGGTCCAGACCCTGCAGCACGATCTGTTCATAGAGCGCAAGCTGCTCGGCCTCGGTGTAGGCGTTTTGCTGGGTCAGGGCGAAGCTCTCCTGGGCATGGGCAAGGTCGGCGCGGTGGGCCAGGCGGCGTTCGATCTGGTGCAGGCCCCTTGCCATAGCGCGGGTGTCGCCGGTCTCAAGGCTCAGGTCGATCTGATGGCGGGCGGTTTGGTGGCGGTGAAGCATCCGCGCCAGCCACCACTCCCGCCCGATCATGAGCAGGAGCAGGCTAAGCCCCGCGACCAGCAGCCCCAGCCCCGCCCAACCGAGCCATGGCGTCGCGCCAAACAGCCCGCGAAGCTTGAGCACGGC
>JBMZBW010000158.1:0-5204 GCA_049612785.1 Alphaproteobacteria bacterium
CCGGCTCAAGGTACGCCATCCAGTCCCGGATGAAGTTCGAGAAGCCAAATACGATGTCGTAAGGAGCCTGACCCGCCTGGAAGGGGATCATCGCCTTGGAGTACAGATCACCCGCAGGGGTGTGGATCACGTTCACCTTCGCGCCGGTCAGAGCAGCAAACTGCTCAGCGTGAAGGGCAGTGGGCTCACCCATCACAGGCACAGCGTGCGTGTTGATGGTCAAAGTCCGGCCGCTGTAATCCTTCTGCGACATCGCCTCGTAAGAACACTCACCAGGGATATCACCGGTGTTCTTGATGTGTGGAAACTGATCGCTCCACTTGTCGCCAGCAGCAACACCAGCGGCAGCTACGCCGACCAGCATGCTGGTAACGGCTAAGGTTAATCTCTTCATTTTTACCTCCCAATAAAAAGAGAATGTGTTTTGGGCTTAAGGCACCAAAACGGCTCGACCTTTGACGTTGCCGTCGTTGAGGTCGTGCAGGGCTTTATTTGCTTCCGAGAGTTTGTATTCGGACATGGAGAGCTTCACGCGCCCTCTGTTGGCCAACTCCATTAACTCATAGAGCTCTGCCCAAGTTCCCACCAAGTTGCCCACGATGTTCTTTTCAGAAATCACCATGTCAACTGCGAGAATCTTGATCTCTTCACCGTATCCAACGATGTAATAATATCCGGCAGCAGCGGTCATGCTCAGACCCATATTGGTCGAGCCATGCTCGCCTACAAAGTCGATGACGGCCTCTGCGCCTGTTCCGCCGGTCAGTTCCTGAACGGCTTCCAATTCGTTGCCATCGATCAGGACACCGTGATCAGCACCCAGGTCCATGGCATGGGTCAGGGCGTTGATCGACTTTTCCACCACGATGATGTCGGCGGCACACATGGCCTTGAGACACTGGATCGCGATGTGGCCCAAACCGCCTGCGCCGATGATGACACAAGCCTGACCGGGCAGCAGGTGGCGGGTTGCCTTTTTGACAACGCGGTAAGCGGTCAAACCGGCGTCAGAAAAGGGCGCAACATCCTTTGGTGCGAGCACGGACGGCAGTTTGATCAGGTTCCGCACGCTGGTCTTCAAGTACTCGGCATAGCCGCCTTCCTTGATGTTCAGACCCGGAAATGCGCCGTCCTCCGCCTGCATGTCGTGACCGCGGCGACAGGAGAGACAGGTGCCGTCGGTGCCGGAAATGAGCGGGTGGAGGATGACCGGATCACCAACTTTGAAGTTGGTCACGTCCGAGCCGACTTCTTCGATCCATCCAGCGTTTTCATGACCCATGACACACGGAAGAAGTGTGTTGTCCGGATCCTGAATGTGTCTCCAGACGCCTTCGATGATGTGCAAATCAGTCCGGCAAACACCAGCAGCACCGATCTTTACGATCACATCCGACGACTTTTCGATGGTTGGCTCTGGTAGGTCTGCCTCTTGAACCCACACGTCCTTTTTCATGGCGGGGTCGTATTCGTATAGAACCTGAGCTTTCACTGCTTTCCTCCTCCAACAGTTCTCTGCCGGTGAAGCTCGTTGAGGGAGGGTGAACAGCACAGGGCAATCTGTGTTCAGTTTTCAGGCAAATCGTCTGAATCGTGTTCACTTTTTGAACAATTGCCTTTGTTTTCCGTTCGCTCGCGATAGGTTACATTTTAAGTACAGTGGTAAATATGGAGTGGTTCACGTCATGCGGGACGCGATATCCAACCCTCAAAGCGACGGGCTCGTCGAGGTGCCGTCACTCAAATCGCTTGTGGCTGAAAGCTGGGAGCGGTGCCACTATGCCGGTCTTCGTCGCGAAGATCCGTTGCGGTCTGTTGTGCTCCATGATTCTGAACTGCGGGCCAAGCGAGAAGACAACCATGCGCTCTGGCAGTTGGCACAAACCGAGTTGCAGGAACTGTTTTCGCAGGTTGCCGGTTCAAACTATGTCGTCGCCTTTGCTGATAATTCCGGGACGATCCTCGAAGCGATCCACGATCAGGAGTTTTCACAAAGCAGCGCGAGCCGCATGGTCATTCCGGGATCTGTCTGGCAGGAAGATATTCGGGGGACCAACGCACTGGGGCTATCGCTTGCGACCAAGCGTGCGTCTGTTGTGGATGGCCGCGATCACTTTCTCAGTCGTCTCGAGCAGATCTCCTGCTTTGCCAGCCCTGTTCGGAATTCACGGAATCAGGTGGTTGGCGTTATTGATGCCTCCACGGATGCACGGTCGCGCCAGCGGCATACTTTGGCGCTTGTTAAGTTGGCAGCGGTCAACGTCGAAAACCGTCTGTTCAGAGCCGAGCACGCCGGCGCGTTAATTCTCGGTTTTCACCCGCGTCAGGAATATCTGAACACCACCAGCGCTGCGCTGCTGGCTCTTAACGAAGATGGATTTGTTATCGGTGCGAACGGCAGCGCACAGGAAATGCTGCAAGGCTTGAACCTGAGCGGTCCCATCGCTTTCGAAAACCTGTTTGATGCCCGTTTTTCAACTTTGCTCCAGGAAGTTTTGACCCGTGGAACCGCCATGGTGAAAGACCACATGCGCTCGACCGTGTTCTTTACGATCAAAGAAATCGGGCACTTGATGCGGTACATCAATAAGATCCACTTTTCCAAAAATGGTTCCGCGGCGTTCCCGACAGCTGAGCCCCGGAAACAGTCGAAGGCGAAGAAGTCTGGCGCGCGCGCTGCGAGTGATTGCCGTGATCCACAAGTCCTCGCGCAGCTTGATAAGTTGGAGCAAAATCTTCTGACGGGCGGAACGCTGCTGAATGTTGGCGCGCCGGGTACGGGTAAATCCGTGGTCTGCCGACAATTGTTTTCGCGCATCGCTCCTGAATCGCCTGTCATCGAGTTAGACTGTGCGCTGATCAACGAAGCCAATTACGAAGCTCTTATGTTCGGCAATGGTGGTCGGCTCGGTTTCTTTGAGCCGGAATACTTTACCTCTGGCTCGGATCGGGCAGGGGATGAAAGTTCCAACGAGATGGCCCGGCTGTTTTCAGGCAAGGTCCAGAAGTCAGCGCGTGGCATGCTGTACCTCCGTAACTTTGAAAAGATGCCCGAAGATATGGCCGAAGATCTGCTGCGTCTGATCCAGGCCATAGAAGGGCCGGACCCGGAAACCTACAAATTCCATCTGTTGCTGCCCCATCTGCTTGTTTTAGCGACCTCCAAGGAGCGGGAGGCGCTTTTTGAGGAAGCCGGACCATCGGTCAGGGAGCTTGTCGGCGAAGTTTCCGACGAACTATTTGTGCCCCACCTGAATGAGCGCACAGACATCGACTACGTGATCCGCAGTGCCGCAAGCAGCATTGATGAAAACAAGATACTGACGGTTGAGACTGTTCGATTGCTATCGCAACACTATTGGCCTGCATCCATTCGTTCCATGCGCAAGGCTCTGCGACAGATTTTGCGATCAAGCTCGGACCAATACGTTCGCCCGCCGCAGGTGGAGCCTTTCCTGAGCTGTAGTGAAGAGAACATTCGCCCTTGTGCTGCGTGCGCGGATAGTGTGATCAAGCGTGACAAATGCTTGACCATCCGACGGACGTGGCAGCAAAACGATGGCAACGTGTCACGCGTTTCCCGAAAGTTGGGTCTCTCGCGAACCACGATCTACGCGCATCTGTCGACCTAAAAACTGCAATTCTAGGGGCAGTTCTACAAGTTGAGAGGGTGGTGATTTGAGATAAAAACTTCAAATGATCTCAAATAAATTCCCTCATAAAAATGCTTTGTCTTATCTGAAAAATCTTCCGGTTCTTTCTATTAATTTATGTTCAGTTCTATGGACGCTCTACTCCATTTTAACCTATAAATAACTACTGGAATGAAGTCTTATTGGCCGGCTTGATTTTAAGGTTATTGAATAGTGCAAGAGACTCGTCTGACTCGTTCATCTAAATTTTTAACTGGAGGAGTGGCTGCGGCAATTTACTGTGCCTTTGCAGCCGTTGCAGTATGCATAACCTTTAGCAGCGCTTCAGCGCAAAAGGGTAAGAACAGTGGTGGTGATTTTGCGATTACCATTTCTTCAAACACCGCATCTCTTAACCTCACTCCTTTGCTCAGCGGCGGTTCAACATCAGTTCCATTCGAGGCTAACCAAGAGCTGGTCATACAGGTGCTCATGACAGGGCAGAAGAATCAGGAATACGACCTGACACTCTCTTTTCCTTCGCTGTGTTCAAATGTGCTGGGTGAAAACCGCGTGCTGTTCACTCCGGATTCAACCAATGACAACACCGACATTGGCGTGTTGGCAGGGGTCAAAATCGCTGATCTCGATGGCAAGGTTTATTACAGTTACAGCTATCCTGGTGAAGGCGATCAGAGCCCTGAAATGTCCGCGACGTGTAGCAATAATGCGCTCAACCTTCTCGACCCTGATTTCAAGATTAACGATAAAACCTCCAAAGACACACTGGCGGTAACGCTGGTCTATGACGTCAGCGGTGCCGTCGAGCTTTCCTCCAGCGGTGTTTTGAGTTCTGCCGGTGCTGATGGAGAGCCCTTGAACGGCGTCTATTCGGCACTCTTTGAAGCCTCGAGCACAGCAATACAGGCATCCGCGAGCTCTGATTCAAGCGATGGCGGGTCGAATAAGAACAAAGGCTAGTTATCCGTTGTTTCAGGATTTTCGGCCTGCTTATCGAAATCGACAAGATCATGACAATCCTGAGGAACCGTGCGCCGCGTGAGGGGGGTCTCCGCTTTCCTAAGTTGCTGGATTAACGTGTCACAGCGGTTTTGCAAATTGATAGCGCTATCCACAGTTTCCGCGATCCTCTGACCTTCTTCGGTTGGTGCGATTGATGCCGAAATCAGCGGTAGGACAGGATTGGTCACTGCCGTAGCACCCTGGGTCTCGCTATCGCATGAACAGACGGAATACTCGGGATCATCGTCACAAAGCTTCAGGTCAAAGTCTGATCGGAGTGTAAACTTGACGATCCCTTTGAATGTTACGCGTTCCAACTGTTCAATCGACGGGCGTCCAGACCATTGGTCTTGGCCCACGCGCTGACATTGGCCTTGGATCTGCTGGAATTTGTCTTCGAATGCCGTTGAGATGGTCGAGCTCTCGAGACCGAACTCAACCAGATCTTCATTATTGATCTGCATGTGGATGGTGATCGGAACGGTATAGGCCGCTTCGTTTGTGTTGAGGCCGATGACCGGCGCACACACGCCGCTCGGTACCCGTTCT
>JBMZBW010000159.1:0-5154 GCA_049612785.1 Alphaproteobacteria bacterium
CGCCGACCCACATCAACCCGATTCACGCGCCTCACAGACAGTGTCTTGGTATCCCAATTTTCGACGTGGACAGCCGCATTATCGATCCGGTAACCGAGTACGAGCTAGGGCCAAACCAAACGGGCGAAATCGTGACCAAAGCGCCCCAGCTTTTTCAAGGCTACTGGCAGCGCCCCAAAGAGACGGAAGCCGCGTTTTGCGAGCTTGACGGCAAGCGGTTCTTCCGGACTGGCGATATCGGCTATTACGACGAACAGGGGTATTTCTATTTCAGCGACCGCCTTAAACGCATGATAAATGTGTCCGGCCTGAAAGTCTGGCCAGCCGAGGTAGAGGCAATCCTGCACAGCCATCCCGACATTTCCGAAGCCTGTATCGTCGGCGACGCTCATCCACGCACCGGTGAAGCCGTTCGCGCCGTCATTGTTCCGACAAAAAGCGATGCGGTGCCTGACCGGGATGAGCTGGTATTGTGGTGCCGTAATAACATGGCTTCCTACAAAGTTCCGCGACTGATCGAGTTTCGCAAGGAATTACCCCGCAGCGCAAACGGTAAGGTGATGTGGAAAGATCTATAATAGCAGTGCCGACCAGAACAATACCAAAAACGGATGAAAATACGATGAAAGCTGTACTGATCAACAATGATGACACCGGTTACCGCGCCGGACTCTTGGAGGTGGATGAAACCCATCTACCTGATGGCGATGTCACGGTTGCCGTCGAATATTCGACCATGAATTACAAGGACAGCCTGGCAATCACTGGGGCTTCGCCTGTCGTTCGCCAATTCCCGATGGTACCAGGGATAGATCTTGCTGGTACTGTCACACAAAGCGAAAGCGCCACCTTCAAACCCGGAGATAAGGTTTTGCTGAACGGTTGGGGAGTGGGCGAGACCCATTGGGGCGGACTTGCTGAAAAGGCACGTCTGAAAAGTGACTGGCTGATCCACCTACCAGAAGCATTCACTGCTAAACAGGCGATGGGAATAGGAACGGCTGGCTACACGGCCATGCTTTGCGTCATGGCGCTGCAAGATAATGGCGTAACATCTGATCAGGGCGAGATAATTGTGACCGGTGCCAGTGGCGGCGTAGGGTCCATGGCCATCGCGATTCTGGCAAAGTTGGGCTACACCGTTGTCGCCTCAACTGGTCGTCCCTCCGAAGTGGATTACCTCAAAAGCCTTGGTGCTACAGGCATTATTGACCGTGCCGAACTGTCTGACGAAGGCCGTCCACTTGGCAAAGAACGTTGGGCTGGTGGCATAGACGCACTGGGAAGCCACACATTGGCCAATATCTGCGCCTCGGTGAAATATGGCGGCACCGTTGCGGCCTGTGGATTGGCACAAGGCTTCGATCTACCTGCCACGGTGATGCCGTTTATCCTTCGTGGCGTGACGCTGGTTGGTGTGGACAGCGTTTATCGTCCAAAAAAGGATCGTATTGAGGCCTGGAATCGCCTGGCTACGGATTTTGACCTGCATCACATCGAAGCGATGGTGACAGAATATCCTCTGACAGATGCGATCCAGATTGCAGCAGATCAGATGCAAGGCAAGACCCGTGGCCGTGTAGTCATCAACGTCAACGCCCTGGCATGACCTCACGAAAGAACACAAAATGAACAACAATCCCATCAGCCGATTTCCCATCCCCGACATCACCGAGCTTCCGGGAGATGTCAAAAATGCCATGCTGGCGGTTCAGGAGAAGGCAGGTTTCATCCCCAACGTTTTTTGGACACTTGCACATAGGCCTGACGAGTTTCGAGCCTTCATGGCCTACCATGACGCTCTTATGGAGCGAGATGGTGGTCTTTCTCAGGCCGACAAGGAGATGATCATAGTCGCCACCTCGAATGATAACGGTTGCCAGTATTGCGTGGTTGCGCATGGCGCTATTTTGCGAGTCCGGGCCAAGAACCCGCTGATCGCCGATCAGGTCGCCGTCAATTATCGCAAGGCGGACATCACCCCACGTCAGAAAGCCATGATCGATTTCGCGATGAAAGTATCCAAAGAGGCGCAGGCCATTTCGGATGCTGACTTTGATGTTCTGCGCTCTCATGGCTTTGACGATGAGGATATCTGGGACATTGCAGGCATCACTGCATTTTTTGGGCTTTCCAATCGAATGGCGAATTTTACCTCGATGCGACCGAATGACGAGTTTTTTGCACTGGCACGTTAGAAAGCACTGAAACAATGGCGGAAAAACAATCTGACAGTACCCCAGTCATCAAAGCGAAGGCTGCATTAGGTGACCTTCGCGTTCTGGATCTGAGCCGAGTTCTGGCAGGTCCGTCCTGTACCCAACTTTTGGGAGACCTTGGTGCTGATGTAATCAAAGTCGAACGCAAGGGGCATGGTGACGATACCCGCAAATGGGGCCCGCCCTATGTTGAACCCACCGAGGGTCCTGCGACGGAAAGCGCCTACTACCTTGCTGCAAATCGTAACAAGCGTTCGGTTGCGCTCAACTTTGACGATGCCCAGGACCAGCAACACCTGCTGTCGCTTATGGAAATCGCAGATGTCGTCATCGAAAACTTCAAACCCGGCGGTCTAAAAAAATACGGGCTAGATTATTCCCAGTTGTCGGCCCGGTTTCCAGGATTGGTCTGGTGCTCAATTTCCGGTTTTGGACATACAGGCCCGAATGCACACCGCCCGGGCTACGACCTGCTTGCGCAGGGCTATGGCGGGTTGATGAGCATAACCGGGCAGGCCGACGGTGAGCCAATGAAAGTTGGTGTCGGCATAACGGACCTGTGCACTGGTCTTCATGCAGCAGTCGCAATACTGGCGGCTTTGCGCCATCGGGATGCAACAGGGTTTGGGCAGCATATAGATCTGGCACTTGTGGACGTGCAAATGGCAATGCTGGCCAATCAAGGGACAAACTACCTGGTGTCGGGAACCTCTCCGTCACGCGCTGGTAATCAGCATCCAAATATTGTGCCCTACCAGGTTTTCAAAGTGAAAGATGGCCACGTTATCGTGGCAGTGGGCAATGACGGTCAATACCAGAGGTTCTGCGATTTGATCGGCAGACCTGAGTTGGCAAAGGACCCAAGGTTTGCCACCAACGCGCTGCGGATTCAGAATCGTGAGGAGAACGTGGCCGCCATCGCGGATCGCTTACGTTGCATCGAGCGCAAAGAATTGATGGATGGAATGGAACGCGAAGGCATCCCCGGCGGCCCCATCAACTCTGTTGGTGAAGTCCTTGAAAGCGATCAGGCCCAGGCGCGTGAAATGACTATTGAAATGGCTCAAGATGCGGCCCGTGCCGGTACAGTGCGCCTGCTCGGAAATCCCATAAAGCTCTCGAAAACACCGGTGTCCTACAGATTAGCTCCGCCCCTGTGCGGCGCAGATACCGAAGCGGTGTTGAAAGAATTACCCCAAAGAAAAAATGTGGAACGGATATGATGAACTCGCAAGCGGTATTTACAACAAGAAGCGTCCCCAACAATCCCTGGCTTGAGCGCATTCGCGATCTTACGCCGGAGTTCGCCAAACGTGCCGCGCGGTGGGATCAGACACGCGAGTATTGCTGGGACAATGTCAAAGATCTCGCTGGTGCCGGTTTGATGGGGATGTCCATTCCGGAAAAGTTCGGCGGCGGGGGTGCCTCGTTCTTGCAGGTGGCGCAGGTTGTCGAAGAAGCGGCGCGAAGCTGCACACTGACTGCCCGTATCCTGGTTGAAGCCAATATGGGTGGCATCAGCGCGGTCATGGCCTATGGCAGCGATGCGCAGCGTGAATTTGCAGCCTCCATTGTGCTGGCAGGTGACAAGCCGGCAATCTGCATCACCGAGCCGGATGCGGGAAGCGCAGCAACGGAGATGACGACGCGGGCCGACAAGAAAGGCGATCACTGGGTGCTGAACGGCTGCAAACACTGGATCACCGGGGGCGGTGTCTCAAAGTTGCATCTGATTTTTGCGCGTGCCTTTGACGAGGCGGGAACCGAGCTGGGCATAGGTGGTTTTCTGGTCCATGTGGACAGGGAAAAAGGAGTTTATCCTTCGGGGTTCGAGGTGACGCGCCGTGAACGGACCATGGGCCTGTGCGGCATGCCCGAGGCCGAATTGAGATTTACCGATCTGGAAGTTGCCGATGACATGCTGGTGCAAACGCCATCCGGCATGAAACGTGGCTTTGCCGAGCTGATGACCGCCTATAACAGCCAGCGTGTCGGGGCCGGCACCATCGCTATGGGGGTTGCCGCCGGGGCTCTGGACCATGCCAAGCGGTATCTGCGCGAGCGCGAGCAGTTCGGGCGGCCACTGGCCGAGTTCCAGGGCCTGCAATGGATGATCGCGGATATGGATGCGATGGTGCATGCCTCCCGTCTGATGCTGTTTGAGGCGGCGCAATCGGCGGATTGGGACGGCAACCGTTTTCCCGACATGGTGATGGCGGCGCGAGCTAAAGCCTTTGCCTCGGAATGTTCGATCAAGGTTGTGAATGACGCGCTGCAGATGTTTGGCGCGCGTGGCTATGGCGATCTTGAACCGCTGGAGCGCATGTACCGTGACGTTCGAATGTTCACCATCGGTGGCGGCACTGCACAGATACTGAAAACACAGGTTGCCGGCTCTGTTCTTGGCATCAAAACGCCGCAGACCCGCACCGGGTACTTGCAGAAGTAACTGTACGAAAGGGAAGCAATAGAATGACGATGAAGTGCTACACTGACCCCGACGGGCTGCAATTTACTGCAAGCTCCGCGGCAAGTGCCGAGAGATTTGCTGATTTCACCTCGTCCTATATGGGGTTTCGCCGTGAAACCGGGGCGATCCTGAAAGAAATCTCCGAAGCCGACCCCGATATGCCCATGGCTCGCTGTGCTAAAGGCTATTTGGCAAAGCTCTTCGGCAGTTCCAACCATTCGGCGCGGGCAGATAGGATTTCGACCGATTTGAACAAGCACATCAAGTCAGTCAACGCCAACGAACGAGAACAGCAGCACGCCGCGGCTCTAGCCGCGTGGTGCGCCGGTGATCTGGAAAAAACAACCCGAATCTGGGAAAATATTCTGCTGGAATACCCCCAGGACGGCTTGGCCCTGCGTCTGGCGCATTTCACCCAATTCTATTCCGGTGACGGGCGCAGGATGCGCGACTCCATGGCGCGTA
>JBMZBW010000160.1:0-5017 GCA_049612785.1 Alphaproteobacteria bacterium
GGTGCGCCTAAGCCTTTGGTAAAATCGATCCACACGCTGTCGAAGCCCGCCGCGTGTCGTGAGGCTTTCACGCCAGAGGCCACAACCGCATTCATGAGCCGCGCGCCGTCCATATGGGTCGCCAACCCAGCCGAGTGAGCAACCGCGGCGACGGCGTCCAACTTCTCTACAGGCCAGACGACGCCACCTTTGAGGTTAAAGGTCTGCTCGGTGCACACGAGGCTGGTGCGCGGCGCGTAGCGGCTGTGTTGGCTGATGGCTCCTCGAACCGCATCGGCATCAAAAACACCGTCGGTCGTGTCCAGCGGATGAGTCATGGCCCCGGCGAGTGCAGCCGGTGCGCCGCCCTCCGACGTGATGATGTGACAGGCACGATCCGCGATCAGCATCTCCCCCGGTTTCATCCAGACCCGCAAGGCGATTTCGTTACAAATGGTGCCAGACGGCAGAAAGACCGCCGCTTCCTTCCCCAATAGATCGGCAACGCACTCTTCCAGTGCTCGGGTGGTCGGATCCTCACCCTTCTGCTCGTCACCCACGGGCGCATCGAGCATGGCTTCACGCATTTGCCGGGATGGTCGGGTTTTGGTGTCGGAATAAAAGTCGATCACGTGGCTGGGGTCTCCCGTGGCTTGGTGGTCAGAAAAGCTGTCTTACCAACAACCATAGTTTTCTTTCCGGCGGAACAATACCCCGCGCTTAGGTGCCACTTTAATAAGGCTCAGGACTGGCGCTCATTACCCTGTCGCTCCTAAGATCAAAGCTCATCGCCAGGTCGAAGGAAAAGCAGGAAATCATGTCTGAAGCAGTGGTTGGAGACTTCGATCGCACAATTGAGCATGCCACGTTGCAGGCACGGGCGGCGAAAGGTGCCAGTGTCCTGAACGCACTGGGCTGCGGTGAGGATGTCCCGGTCGCGCTGATCATGCGTAACGATCTGACTCAGATGGAGATCATGCGAGCGGCTGCGCAGTCCGGTACCATCCTGGTGGCTCTAAATTGGCACGGCGCGGCTGAGGAAATTGAAGCCATTTGCGCGGATAGCGGGGCTGAGACGGTCATCATTCATCGGGACCTCATCGCAGACGCTGCACCGGCATTGCAGGGCCGTCAGGTTATCGCTGTGACGCCAGAGAGAAAGCTGCGCGCAGCCTATGAAATCAGCGATCCCGCAGCGCAGGATGGTGCGAGCTACCCCGAATGGAGCGCGCTGGTCGATGCCAGTGAGCCGTGGGAGGACAAAGCCCTCATGCGGCCTTTGATGCGCAACACCTCTGGCTCCACAGGGCGACCCAAAGGTATTCGACGGCAAGCCACAGGTCCACGCCGGGATTTTAGCGAAGCCTTGGGGCGGATTGGTTCAGAAATGATGCAGTTCCAACCCGGCTCCCGTTTCTTTACCGCTGCGCCGATTTATCACTCCGCGCCATCCACCCTGACCAGTGCTGCACTGATCAGTCCGGGCGTTTCAACATTCATTGCGCCAAAGTTCGAACCCCTTGCGTTTCTGGCGACGATTGAAGCGCAGAAAATCACGCACATCTATCTCGTCCCCACCATGATGAGTCGCCTGCTGAAGCTGCCCAAAGCAGATCGTGAGCGATACGATCTGTCATCGGTGGAGTTCTGCATCTCTACAGGCTCACCTTGGCCCCAAGACCTCAAGCAAGCCATGATCGATTGGTGGGGTCCGGTGTTCTGGGAGACTTACGGTGCTTCCGAGATCGGCTTCATGACCATGGCCTCTTCGGTCGATGCCATGGAGCGGCCCGGTACCGCAGGGCGCATGCAGATGGGGGGAACGCTACTGATCCTCGATGCAGACGGGCATGAGTTGCCTCCCGGTGAGGTTGGTGAGATTTATGCGCGGATGGAAGTCTTTGGCGATTTTGATTACTCCAACGATGCCGAAGGACGGAAAAGTGCTGAGAAGCACGGCCATATCTCCGTTGGGGATCTGGGATGGGTCGACAAGGACGGCTACCTGTTCATCACAGATCGCAAGAAAGACATGATTATCTCTGGCGGTGCCAATATCTTCCCGGCTGAGATTGAAGCCATTCTCATGCGCGCACCCTTTATCCGTGATGTCGCGGTGTTTGGCGCGCCTGATCCAGAGTTTGGTGAAAAGATTGTTGCAGCGATTGAACCATCGTCAGACTGGAAGCCGGATGCTCAGGAAGTCTTGCAGTTTCTTGATGGCAAGCTCGCACGCTTTAAGCACCCTCGCGTGATTGATTTCCATGAAGGTTTGCCGCGTGAGGACAGTGGAAAAATCTTCAAAGCCCGTCTTCGCGAGCCCTACTGGAAAGATGCAGGACGAAAAGTCTGAATGAGATCTGGTGTGTTGTTGCCCATCAACTGTTGAGGTCTACTATCAAAGGGCAGCAGTTTAAGAATTTTTGTTGGAGGAAAAGTAATGTCGCGGATTTCAGAGATTTCTATTGGCGCAATTAAGGTAACAGCCCTTCGCGACGGCGAGCTTGTTCTGCCCAAGGACATGCTGCTCAACCTCACAGACGATGATGCATCGACGATAGCTGCGGATGAAAACAACGCGCTCTCACAGACCAATATCAACGCTCATCTGATCCGTTCAGGCGACCGGGTTATGTTGGTTGATGCTGGGGCTCGAGAGCTGTTTGGGCCGACCTGCGGGTTCCTGATCGACGCTCTGGCCGAAGCCGGGGTCCAGCCTGCTGATGTCACAGACATCTTCTTTACCCATTTGCACCCGGACCATGTTGCCGGCGCTCTGACACCAGACGGCGGGGCTGTGTTTGAGAATGCAGCCGTCAAAGTCCTGGATGCCGAGCGTCGTTTCTGGGCCGAGGGCCGCTTTGATGCAGTTGAGGTCAATGGCGCAGATTGGGCTGGATTGGCTCAAGCGGTACTGGGCGCTTATGACGGGCAGGTTGAGAGCGTTGCGGCGGACGCTGAACTCATTCCGGGTGTCACGGCTGTCGGCATCCCTGGCCATACCCCCGGCCATGCCGGTTTTCGTGTTGATAGTGGATCGGACAGCCTTATCCACCTCGGCGACATCATGCACGTTCAGGTCATGCAGCTGATTGATCCGCGCGTAGCAACCATTTTTGATGTTGATGGTGAGATGGCTCTGGCCTCACGGCAAAGGATGCTCGACATGGTGAGTGCCGATCAGATGCTGTGCACCAGCGGCCATATGCTCACACCAAAATTCGCGCATATCGAGCGGTCCTCATCGGGGTATGCCGTGGTCGTATGACGCGGTTCGCAGGTGCTCAATCGATCCGGTTTGAAATTTCAATGAGGTTTTCATCCGGATCACGCATATAAATCGATGACAGCGGCCCCGTCGCGCCCGTTCGCCGAACGGGTCCAAGTTCGATGTGAAGGCCGAATTCAGCAATACGGTTGCACCAATCATCGACGGGAATATCGCTGAGCAGGCAGATATCCAAGGACCCCGCTACGGGCCGTCCGGCATGCGGTTCAAAGGGGTTTTGAACATCATGCAAGTTGATCTTGTTCGATCCAAAGCACAAAGCCATCCGCTCCGTTCCGCCACCGGGGGGGACGAACGTCTGCAAGTCCATGCCCAGAACTTCGCAATAGAACCAGACGGTCCTTTTCAAGTCGCTGGCAGAAAGCACGATATGGTCAATTGATTGGATGATGATCCTCGTCCTTCAGCAAATTTGACACCGGTGCTTCTGTCTAAGTGAGCCGCTCAGGGGCAAGACTGGACAGCTCCACCCCCTCATCAACGATATGCGGTGGCAGAGCTTTGCCCAGCACCAAGGATGCTGCCAACTCACCGAGTGCGGGGGCTGTCTGAATGCCGTATCCGCCCTGTCCGGCCAACCAGAAAAAACCGGGTACTTTTGTCGAAAAACCCGCGACCGGGCACTTATCGCTAACGAAGCTTCGCAGTCCGGCCCAGCGGGTTTCGATCCGACCTACTCGAATGTCAAAGGCGCGCTCGACCCGATCGACGCAGATGGCGATGTCCATTTCATCCGGCTGCACGTCGCAAGGCACGTCCGGGTCTTCATTGGCGGGAGACAGCAGGAGTTGTTGAGCCACTGGCTTGACATAGAATTCCTCCGAAACGTCCACCGCAATGGGCCATCCTGCCACTTCCATGTTTGCCGGAGCGGAAATCTGCATGGCCGTGCGCCGTTTTGGGACCAAGCCAATCGTCTCTGCTCCGGCCAGTTTACCCAGCTCATCCGCCCAAGCGCCTGCTGCGTTCACAACATGGGGCGCTTCAAAGATCCCTGCCGACGTGTGAACCCGCCATCCGTCCGCCTGCTCCTCGAGTGACACCACTTCCGCGTTAGTGACGACTGTGCAGCCTCGGGCGCGGGCTCTGCGCAGGAAACCCTGATGGAGCGTAGCAACGTCGATGTCCTGACAGTTTTCATCGTAAAGCCCGGCGACAGCGTATCCGTCGCGAACCAGCGGATGCAGACGACGGATCCCCGCATTGTCGAGCTCTTTGAAATCGCCCTCACTTCGCAGCTCATCGTGCAGAGCCGTTAAATCTCCCAACTGATCCTCGCGCGCCATGAACAATGCGCCGCGCGGGGTTAAGATCGGGCTATCCACGAACCCTTTTGGGGGATTGGTCATAAAGGCCGCCGATGCGCGCGTTAGGGCCCGGATTGGCGCAGGACCGTAGACGGGAGCAAACAAAGCCGCTGACCGTCCGGTCGTATGATAGCCGGGCTGTGGTTCGCGTTCGAGTACGACGACATCGCACTCTTGCGCCAAAGCATCTGCGACGGAAGCACCAGCTATGCCAGCGCCAACAACGATCACATCACAACGAATTATCTCACCCATCCGACCAAGCCTTCTACTCCTGCAATATGCTGAAGACTGACGGCATTATTCGGGATTAGCAAGCGAGACGCTAGAACGGCGGGCTGGGGGGTAGAGCAGCGCAAAAGCAGCTCTTGTTGTTTTTAAAGGCGCAAGACTATGAAGCCGCGACGAACGCATCTGATTATTGATCGCAGTCCTCAAAGAT
>JBMZBW010000161.1:0-4974 GCA_049612785.1 Alphaproteobacteria bacterium
GGTTCAGATTGTTGCTGCGCAGGTGCCGGGGTCAAAACCCGCACGAGGCCCTGAAGCAGAAACAAACCCACAGCAAAAGCAATCAGGCAAAGGCTTGCCCAGAATGTCGGCCCGTAGAATGGATGAGGCACCGACACCAGACTGACACTCATTGGCTGACCGCTGCGCAGCAGTGTTTCGATGACTTCCGGCGATGGTTTGGCCGCGAAGGTTACAAGTGGTGCAGTTGCTGAACCATCTGTCATCTCGTGATGCTGGTAAGTCGCCTCGAAGAAAGGCGTCTCCACCATACCATTCACCCGAAACGTGACCGGCTCCGATGATTGTGCAAGGCGCTCAATCTCGTTCAAGGGCAGAGTCAGGCAAGCGAGAAAGCCAGAAATGGCGTTTTTTGTCCCTGCTTCCGTCGTCATCGACATCGAACGGCTCAAGGCCAGTATAAGCGGGTTCCCCGGTCCAAGCACCGGCACATCGTTTCGAAACAGAATAGTCCCATCATGCGGTGCACGAACGAGGGTATCACCCTGCATCACGGCAATTTGCGCCGTCAGGTTCTGTGATTGCAGCGCGAGGTCAGCGATTTCTTCGGTACGACTGGCCGCATTAGCGCTGAGTTTTGCAGAGGCGACCAGAGCTTCTGTCCGAGCGTCTCGCTGGACGGCCAAAAGCGAAACTTCTGTCATCAGCGCTTCTCGCTGCGCGGCAAGGCTTGCGATGCGCGCGTCGAGTTCAGCGATTTCGGACACACCATCCTCAACCGGTTCAAGGGCAGGCGAGAGCAGGTTATCCAACACAGTCAGCAAACCTTCTTCCTCTGCCGCTGTCAGGTCCTTGCTTTGCTCGACCGTGCCGCGTTGCAGGACCAGTTCGGCGATCATCGCACTGGTTTCTGACAGACTGCTGCTGACCAGATCAAATTGCTCCGCCAAGGCGCTCATCTGCTGCGAGGCGATCTCCTGTTCGATCTCCGCTTCCGTGATCAGCGCTGCGCGTCGCGTTTCCAGTCGATCTCGGCGCTGCTCAAGCAGGTCGATTTCGATGGCCTTTTCCGGCGTCAGAAAGCTCGCAATGACCTCCCCTTTCTGCACCGTTTGGGACGGGGTCAAAGAAATCGCGGAAACGCCTTCTGGCCGAGTGATCAGTGATAGATTGGAGGACTTGAGCACCCCGTCTCGATCCCGGCTTTCATGCAAGAATAGCCCTGCCATCATGGTACCGATGCCAACCAACAGGACAGCTATCGACAACCCACGGGTCCAACCCAGCAACCACGACAGGTTCTGCTGCTTCTCTACTTTGTTCCTCTTCCGCCATACGCGGGAAGCAAAGACGGCAATCAGAACCATAAAGCCGAGAAAGAAACCGGTTAACGCGCTGCTTAGAGGGATGCTTTCCAGAAGCGTCATGCAACAACCCTCAAGGCCACGCGTGCAAGCACTCTACTTTTGGCGGACATCAGGTCTTGCACCCATCCGGAACCTTCGGCTGGTTACACAGGTTATAGATCTCCTTAACCGCCAGAGTGACGCCCAGCTTGGTCGCTTGCCGGTAAAGCTCAATCGCCAGTGCCGGGTCTTTTTTGACCCCGTGACCATTTGCCGTCATCCCGGCAAGTTCGAATAAAGCGTAGCCATTGCCTTGCAAAGCAGCGGCCGCATACAGGTTCGCTGCGCTCTTGAAATCACGATCAATGAGCGTGCCGTTTTCGAGCAATAAAGCATGCTCGTACTGAGCCCAGGCATTACCGGCTTCGCCAGCCTTAGACAGCCATTTGACAGCCTCAGCGCCGTCGGGCTCTACGCCTTTACCGCGAGCATACAAAACACCCAGTTCATACTGCGCCAGCGCATTGTCCTGTTCGGCTGCCATTCTGAACCACTCAGCGGCTTGCACGGCTCCTTCATCACCTTGCTTGGCGAGCAGAATACCAAGCTCGTACTGAGACCAGACGTAACCTTGCAGTCCCGCTTTCGCGTAGTAGATCTCGGCACCATCCAGATCGACCTCGGTCCCTTCACCGGTGGCCATCATGCGCCCGGTTTCGTGCTGAGCGAGCACATTGCCCGTGTCCGCAGCGCGCGTGAACCAGCTCAGCGCCTTTGGGTGATCGGGCTCAAGACCGGGCGCGCCAGCATTGTACAGGCGACCAAGCTCATACTGCGCCCAAACGAAACCGCCTTCTGCCGACTGGGTGTACCAATAGATTGCTTCGGTCACATCCTGGTCGACACCGGCACCGTTCAAGTAAGCGATTGCCAGTTCGTTCATGGCATTAACCAGCCCTTGCGCTGCCGCGAGCCGGAACCACTCAACAGCCTGTTCTGGATCCGCGGGGATATCCTGGCCTTTTGACAGCATGTCACCCACCAGGAACTGAGCATTCGCGTTGCCCTGCTCCGCCGCCATCATAAACCAGTCGAAAGCGACAGCCGGGTTTTGCTCTGTGCCAATCCCGTCCATATGCATTTCGCCGACACGAATTTGCGCGTCGAGAACACCTTGTTCCGCTGCGAGCGTGTACCAGCGCAAGGCTTCCGTAAGGTCTTGTTCGACCCCCATGCCGTTGGCGTACATTTCACCCAAATTTTGCTGCATATCGGGGTCAAATGTCTGCAAATCCTCTAGCGAGGTACTTTGCAGACTGTTACCTGACAGGTTCAGCAACTCATCAACGGAGATATCTACAGAATCTTCCGCCGATGCATTCTCAGCCGCGCTCTGGCCCGCTGCGAACCAGAGCACAACAGCCAGAAGGACGTAGGAACTGCGTAAAAGCATGGACTGATTTCCTTTCCGAGGCAGCGCATAAATCCAGCCGGAGCGCCGCCCGCCTTTAGATGATTGCGTTGGTCAAATCCGTGACGGTCACCGCCCTGACAGTGAACGAGAAGTGAGTTCCAGCCGTGCTTGAAACCTCACACGCCGTCCCGCCCGTTGGACTCACAGTGTAGCTGGTGTGGGGTACATCGATTGTGTCGACCAAGGGGTCGAAGTTCTGGATGATGCAGGTGCCGACGGTGTCCGCAACCGAGCCATTGAAGACGATTTTGTCAGCACTGTTATCGCTTCCAAGGTCCAGGTTTGCCGTGCCGCCATTGTGCGCCAGCCCCGTTCCAAAACTTAACTCGTCCTTGCCAACTCCGCCTTCGTAGACAAGCTTACCCGTGCGCGCGACGTCATCGCCTGCGTCGAGCGTGTTCTTGCCATTACCGGCGCTGATGTACGCGTCGCCAGTCCACTGCGCGAGTGACGATCCAAAATCGAGATCGTCTTGCCCGGAGCCGCCGTAGTAACTGAGATTGCCTGAATGGGCGACATAGCTTCCGCCCGAGAGACTGTTAGAACCGTCACCCATTCGCAGGGTGATATCGCCACCCATCGCGCCGGAATAGTCGCCAAAACTGATCGAGTCATCCTTGACGCCACCGTCGTACGTGAAAGTACCGGAATGGGCGAACCAACCGCTCGCAGCAAACGTGTTCGAGCCGCCTCGGAGGTCGATCGTCATGTTGCCGCCATTGGTGACCGCGTAGGAGCCTACCGTTACCGAGTCATCTCCATTGGTGCTGGTCAGGGAGAGAGAACCGGACTGAGCGACGTTCCCTCCCGCAGTGAAAGTCTTGTCGCCGCCCGCAGAGAGATCAAACGATGCCGAACCGCCATTGACGGCCAGATAACCACCAAAACTCAGCGTTTCGTCTTGATTACTGCCGGTGTAACTCAGTTGGCCCGATTGGGCGACGAACTCGCCGGCTGTAAATTGGTTTTCACCACCGCCAGACATGTCAAAGCTCGCGCTACCGCCATTCACGGCAAGATTGTTGCCGAATGACAGTGTATCGACCCCTGCACCGCCGGTGTAACTCAGCTGCCCCGACTGCCCGGCAAATTCCACCGCTGTCAGCTGGTTTGTGCCGCCAAGAGACATATCGAAGCTTGCGCTGCCACCATTGGCAGCAAGGTTGTTTCCGAACGTGAGTGTGTCATCACCCGCACCGCCCGTGTAACTCAAGGTCGCCGAAGCTGCCGCCTGATCGGTGGCTTGCATCGAATTATTGCCGCCCTCGCTCATGTCGATCTGGACGTCTCCACTGTTGGCGCCGAATTGCATGCCAAACGTCAGTGTGTCGTCACCTGAGCCACCGCTGTAGCTGAACAAGGTACCGGAAACCCCGGCCATCCACATAGCCGTAAGCTGGTTGGTTCCGCCCTCGGTCATATCGAGGGTCACGGTGCTTTGGTTGTTGCCAAACCAACGCCCCATGTTGAGCGTGTCGCTGCCCGCACCACCGTAGTAGGTCAGGTTGCCTGACACTGCGGGCCAGTCGCCAGTGTCCAGCTGGTTGTCACCACCCGCACGCATATCCAGCGTCGTGTCTCCGTTCCAGTTGGAGAAATAATCAGCAACGCGGATGCTGTCGTTGCCTGTGCCGCCGGTGTAGGTGAAAGTGCCGCCGTTGACTGCCTCATGCCCCAAACGCAGGAAGTTATCACCGTTAGCGAGATCAATCGTCGAGGATTGACCAACTCCACGTCCAAAGTTTGTGAGCGGGCTCGTCGCTGCCGTGCTCGCAGCCCAATAGCCGACGTAGTCATCGGCATCTGCACCTTGGATGGTCACGCTGGCCGCGTCAGCTACGCTGGCATCAGGCAATACCAACTGTCCGGCAACCTTGAGCACCGCATCCGCTCTGTTGCCCGCGGCGTCTGTGGCGTTGACATACAATGATGTTTGTTTGGCGGTGTAGGCGGTTGTGCCAGAGTTTATAACGGCATCCCAGGTGCCGCCCAAAATCCCATCCGGTTCTTCGGGAGTGAGCGTCGGTGTGAAGTCGGGAGAAGACACTCCAATGGTCGCAATGGCGCCATCCGTATTGTCCCAGCGAACATGATCCCTCAAAGAATTTGCCGCTAAAGTTCCAGAACCTGCGCCCATATCGCCCACAACGGGCACCACATCATCAATAATGTCAC
>JBMZBW010000162.1:0-4904 GCA_049612785.1 Alphaproteobacteria bacterium
GACCCAGCGCAGGACCAACTGGTGGAGACGGGTTCGCCTGACCAGCTGGGATCTGTAGCTTGAAGCTACTGTCCACTTTTTTTGCCATGATATCCTCTAGTGCAAAAACCTATTTGAGGTCCGCGGTCGTTACGGGGCGGCAAAGCCCCCTCCCGCAGATCGTGTGGGGATAGGGCAGGTAGACTTGCAATACAAGGAAATCAGAGCCTTAGACGCGGAATCCACCTGCACGGGAGTTATGCATAAAGAGGCAGTTCAGAGCGCGTCGATTGCTTCTTTCAGACCCCGGTATTCAGAACAGTCTCCGCACAGCTCATTCAAGCGGGCGAGATTGTCCCGAGCGCTGTCTGGGTTGTCGGTCTCTAAATACATAAAGCCCTGATAGTTCAGGGCTCCCAAGTGCTCCGGATCAATGGTTAACGCACGATCGTAGGCACGAGCTGACTGGTTATAGTTTTCAACATTTCGGTAGGCAAAACCCAGTTCATTCCACGCATCGGCGTTGAAGGGTTCCAGAATCGTCGCTTCTCGCAAGACGCCGACGGCTCGTCTGTACCAGCCCCGTTCCAGATAAGTCCGCGCGCGTGCCAAAAGATCATCCGCGTCTTCTGTTGGTCCATCATCAGCATTGCCTGATCGATTGGAGGAAGATGAGGAGGAGGAAGAGGAGCCGTAGGAACTGCTCGAGCTGCCAGAACTGCTGCTCGAACCGCTATTGGAGCCCACTGCATAGGACGGTGCAGCGATGGTCACCCCGGTCACCAGAACCAAAAGTCCCAAAAGTCGTTTCATCTCGATCACCTGCTAATGAGAAACACTGATCATCCAGATAAATCGAAATCAGCAGACAGCCAGTGACCACAGCTGGCATTGGTCATTTTGAAGCAGCTTCGATCACACTTTGAGCATCAACATCGCCGCAGCAGCTGCGGCGGAGACATTCAAGTGCGGAAAGTCTGGATTGGTCGGTAAACGCATAAGGACATCGACTGTCTCTTTGGTCTTTTCCCGCAATCCTTTGCCTTCCGCGCCCAACACCAATACCCGGCGCTTCCGTGGGGGAATGAAAATGTCTTCGGCTTCTTCGGAGCCGTCCAGCCCCATGAGCACGGCTCCGGTTTCCGCCAGTTGGTTCAGCGCATCAGCCAGATTCGTCACGCGCGCCCACGGCAGGTGATCCACTCCACCAACGGCAGCGCGCGACAGTGATCCGGTTTCAAATGGCGCATTGCGGTCCGTGGTGACGATGGCCTGTGCGTTGAAAGCAACCGCTGAGCGGATGATCGCGCCCACGTTTTGCGGATCGGTTACCTGATCCAGAACAACGACAAGGCCCGGTTCGTCAAAAAGGCGATCGCAAACAGCTTTGAAACTGGCATTCTCCAGAGGCCGGGTTTTCAGAACCACACCCTGATGCGGTGCGCCGTCCGGAACCAGCGATCCCATGAATTGAGCGGAGGTTGCTTGCAACGGTGGTGGATTGTTGTGCTGTTCGAGGATTGGCTCCAGCACGGGGCGGAGCGCGTCTTCCTTTTTCTGGTCGAAATACAGCAGGCTCAGCTGGCGCTCAGGATTCTGAAGTGCCGCGGTTACCGCATGCAAACCGTACAAATGCACCCAGGCAGGAGGCTGGGGGCGCTCATTTGGGGTGCCACGAAAAGGGGCGTTTTGCCGTCTGGGTCTGTCTTTGTTCATTCTCTATGACTGGAACGCATTGGCGATAAGTACAAGTGTTGGTCTTGAAGAGCAGGTTTTGCCGTGACAGAGAGCGGCAGTTGTTCTAAATCGACGTCCTGCGCTCGTGGAGAGATGGCAGAGCGGCTAAATGCGTCGGATTGTAAATCCGATCCTTCGGGTACGGTGGTTCGAATCCACCTCTCTCCACCACTTCCCCTCATTCTTTCTGATTTAGTCGTCGGTCGGTCGATTTGGACGGGAAAGTTGTGCTCGGCTCATTTGTCGTTCTTCCGGTTTAACGACATTGTTCTTGCTGCGAGGTGATTGGTGAGATGAAAATCTCGAAAACTGACCAAACCCTCATTATATCATGACTTTCTAATGTAATGTCCGTCGTGACGGCTTCTGTACGTATTCAAATCGTATAATGTTTTGGCGCGTGCACTCTGCGCAAACCAAGATTGAGGGAGAAAATCATGGTTGAGAGTTTTGGTAACGTCATAAATCTAGTCATCTTTTTGATCCTGACGCTGGGATGGGCCTACTATACCTTTCAGATGCTCGTGGGAACGCAGGCATTCTTTGATCGGTTCAATATGAGCCATACGGCGGTAATTATGGGACGCTTCGTCGGGAGCTTTGGTGCAGCTGCGGTTATTCTGCATCTGGTTATGCTGTTTAACGGCCCAAGCGGAGGATGGTTCCTGTTCACGTTCTTAATGCTTCAAGGGCTCGTGGCTTCTGCTGCGAGTATTGTGACCATCCAGTCGCAGGTTGGCGTGAAGGAGGGCGTGAAGTACACGCCAGAACCAATCATTGCTCCGCTCGTCTTCGTCGCAGGTTACGCCTACTTGCTGTGGAGCATGCGGGACATTCTTTACGCTTAAACAGCACGCGTAAAAACAACGTAAGTTCGAGGGCGGCGGCATCGGCAGATGCGCCGCCCTTTTCCTTGGAATTGCCTGTGCCTCAGGGCTGAGAGCTGATCTATCACCATGACGTTGGGCGGTAACTGGCTTAGGGTCTCGCCATGAGTAGTTCAGACGATTTCGAGATTTTTCTGGTTGGCTTGCCGGGCTTAGAGGCTGTTCTAGGTCAGGAAGCTCAATCCCGTGGTTTTGCGCAGGTGCAGACCGTTCCCGGTGGTGTGACCTGCCGTGGAGGGTGGTCGGAGATTTGGCGGGCCAATCTCGAAATGCGGGGCGCGAGTCGTGTTCTTGTCCGCATTGCATCGTTTCGAGCGCCCCATCTTGCGCAATTGGACAAGCGCAGCCGAAAGGTTGATTGGGGCGCTTTCTTGCGTTCAGACGTTCCGGTCACGGTTGAAGCGTCTTCCAAACGGTCTCGCGTTTACCATACCGGCGCAATTCGACAGCGGGTTGAAGGCGCTTTGCGAGATAAGCTGGGGGTGCAGATTTCAGCTGAGGCCTCACTGTGCTTGCGCGTTCGTCTAGATGATGACCTGTGCACCATCAGTATCGATACAACAGGGGACCCTCTGCACAAGCGCGGCCACAAGTTGGCCGTGAACAAAGCCCCGATGAGAGAAACCATGGCCGCCCAGTTCCTGATGGCCTGTGGCTACAAGCCGGGTGAGCCGTTCGTTGATCCCATGTGCGGTTCAGGGACGTTTGTGATTGAGGCGGCTGAAATCTCTATGGGCCTGCAGGCGGGACGAAGCCGCAGTTTTGTTTTTTCTCAGTTGCCCTCCTTTGATCCAGTTGCTTTTGATGCGCTGAAAGTGGATCCAGCCGCACCTGATCAGAGCAAAGCGCTCGCTTGGGGCAGTGACCGCGATGCAGGGGCGATTGACATGAGCCAGGCCAACGCTGATCGGGCCGGTGTCCTGAGCCGAACGGTGTTTCAGCACACCTCGATCAGCGATCTCCAGCGCCCCGATACGTCGGAAACAGGTCTGGTCCTTGTAAATCCACCCTATGGCGACAGGATCGGCGACAAGAAGCGCTTGATTGCCCTTTATGGTGCTTTTGGTCATGTCATGAAGGAGCGATTTGCCGGCTGGCGGGTTGGCTTGATCACGGATGATCATCAGTTGGCGAAAGCCACAGGGCTCCCTTTTAAGAAGCCAACGTCGCCCATTCCTCATGGCGGACTGAAGGTCAAACTATACCAGACCCGACCTCTGGCGGACGATGGTTCAAAGTAAAATTCTCAACCGTCCTCCGGGTGCTGCATCTGTGATGTACATTTTGTCGATTGCAGGTTCTCGGTTAACGCGCACTGTTTGTCTTGCGGAGCGGCGGCGCTCGGACTATCTGTAGCCCTCAGGACGCGGGCGTAGTTCAACGGTAGAACGACAGCCTTCCAAGCTGTATATGCCGGTTCGATTCCGGTCGCCCGCTCCAGCTTCCCCTAGAATTAAAAATATAGACTCGCGCAGAACGAGATTTTCTGTCGAATGCGGTGTTCGTTGCATTTTGCGAGACTTATCGCTCCTTCCATCATGGAACCCAGACACAAATGCCTAAATTATAGACATTCGTGCGCAAATTCCCATCGATGCCCGTTTTTTGTGCGTAATTCCGTTGCGATAAGAGACCTCGGAGCCTTTGGTCACGTCATCACACGGCTGGCTGCGGCTGGCTTCATGTTGTCTGTTGTAAAAAGGGTTTCCAGATGGACGCTTGGCTTCTCACCTCTACCGCAATCGTTTTGTTTATGACGATTCCGGGTCTCGCTCTCTTCTACGGCGGTCTCGTCCGTGCGAAGAACTTCCTCTCCGTACTCATGCAGTGTTTCGCACTGACAGGTCTTATTTCCATCGTATGGATGGTGATCGGTTACGTCTTATCGTCAACCACGGCTGGTGAAGGTCCCGCCAACCCTTACATCGGGTTGGATTTCTCCCAACTGTTCATGGCCACCACACCACACGCAGACATGGCTGGCGCAGCTTTCGGTTTGACGTTTGCCATTATTACGCCAGCGCTGATCCTGGGTGCTTACGCTGAGCGCGTTAAGTTTGCCTTCGTGATGCTGTTCTCCGCAATTTGGGTCGTACTGGTTTACTGTCCACTGGCTTACTGGGTCTGGATGGTCGGACTTGGCGGCGAAGGCGACTTTGCTGGTCCATCCCCACTTGAGTGGATCACCGGTGTTGCTCCATTGGATTGGGCAGGCGGTCTGGTAGTACACCAAGCTGCTGGTGTTGCTGCTCTGGTTATTGCCGTCATGCTCGGCAAGCGCGCAGGCTTCCCGAACGCGCT
>JBMZBW010000163.1:0-4898 GCA_049612785.1 Alphaproteobacteria bacterium
TGCCGAGAATCGAGCGTGGCCGCCTGAAAAATCACCCAGGCGGCCATGCTTGTTGAACCCGTTCCCCGCGTTTTGGAGGGAGGAGGAAGGTGCCGGATGCCTGTAAGCCTATCCGGCATCATTAAACGCGAAAGATCAGTTCATCGGAAGCAGTTGGTCTCCGGCATAGACGCAGCAGTTTTTGGTTTTGAAGGTCATGAACATTTCACCGGTAGAGATTGCCTGGTTTCGGTCGACCTTTACCTTTGTGAGTTGTCCTGATGCTTCACCGACGACCAGTTTGTAGTTTCCAAAGTCATCGACGCGTTCGACTTTGAAGGGCATGGCGTTGTCGGTGGTTTTGGGGGTGTCTTGCAGGTCGATATGTTCGGCGCGGACGCCAAGTTTGAGCGACGCACCATGGATATCGGCAAGCGCCGGTTCCACGGATATGGCGTTGCCGCCGACGTCGAGCTGGTGCTCGCCTTTGACCGTTGCCGGGAACACGTTCATGGCCGGTGCGCCGATGAAGTAGCCGACAAAGGTGGTGTTGGGGCGGTCGAACAGCTCGCCCGGGGTGCCCATTTGCACGATCTTGCCCTTGTCCATGACCATGATCTTCTCAGCAAAGGTCATGGCTTCATTCTGGTCATGGGTCACGTAGATCAGGGTGGTGCGGTACTGCTCGTTGATCTCCTTGAGCTTGCGGCGCAGGCGGAACTTCAGGTCCGGATCGATCACGGTCAGCGGTTCGTCCATCAGCACCGCCGCAACGTCATCCCGCACCAGTCCGCGGCCCAGAGAGATCAGCTGTTTCTGGTCGGCGGTCAGGCGGTTGGCACTGCGATCGAGCAGGTGGGTGAGGCTGAGCGTCTCGGCGACCTCTTCGACCTTTCTGGCAATCTGATCCTTGGGCACGTTCCGGCAGACCAGCGGAAAGGCGAGGTTATCCCAGACCTTCATCGTGCCGTAGATGACCGGGAACTGGAACACCTGAGCGATGTTCCGTTCGGCTGTCGCCAGGCTGGTGATGTCCTTGCCATCAAACAGGATTTTACCCTCGGTGGGTTGGATGATGCCGGACATGATGTTGAGCATGGTGGTCTTGCCGCAGCCCGAGGGCCCGAGAATGGCGTAGCGCCCACCGTCTTCCCATGTCAGGTCAAACCGTTCGAGCGCTTCCACGCTGCCATAGCTGTGAGAGACGCCTTGCAGATCAATACGGGCCATCAGTTCTTGCTCCTAAAAGGCGACTGGACCAGCTGCTCGTTTTTGTCGAACACGTAGAGCCAATCAGTGTTGATCTTCACCGGAACCACTTCCTGCAGGTTCAGGGACACAACCCCCTCAACCCGCGCGATCATGCGGGCGTCATTGCGGCGCAGATGGATGATGGTTTCTGAACCGGCGATTTCCGACAGCTCGACCTCGAACTCCAGCCCGCCATCTTCGATCCGGATGTCGTTGGCACGGAAGCCGACCGTGTAGTCGTCAGCGGCCTGCGCGGTGAGCGCATCGACCGCGCTTGAGGCGGTCAACTCCAGTCCGGGTGCAATTTTGAAAGCCCCCCCTTCGAGTTTGGCTTTCCACAGGTTCATGCTTGGATCATTGGTGATTTCAGCGACACGGCAGTTGGCCGGGTGCTCAAACACCTCAACCGCCGGGCCTTGCTGCAGGATCCGCCCCTCGTCCATGACGATGAGATTGCCGCCAAACTGCATGGCCTCAAGCGGGTCGGTGGTGGAGTACACCACGATGCCTTCTGCGTTGAACTGCGAAGAAATCAGCGCTTTGAGCTCTTCACGCAGCACTTCGCGCAGCTTGTAGTCCAGGTTCACCAACGGCTCGTCGAGCAGGAGGATCTTTGAGGACTTGGCCAGCGACCGGGCGAGGGCCACGCGCTGCTGCTGCCCGCCGGACAGCTCCTGGATCTTGCGCTGTTCAAAGCCCTGCAGACCCACCTGATCGATGGCGCGGCTGACGCGGCGCTGAATTTCCGCCTTGTCCAAACCTTTTTTGCGCAAGGGAAAGGCAATGTTGTTGAACACGGTGAAGTGCGGGTAGTTGATGAACTGCTGGTACACCATGGCGACATTGCGCTTCCAGACCGGCGTCTTGAGGAAGTCTTCGCCGCCGTTGTGCAGGGAACCGCTGTCGAAAGTGACGAGACCGGCAATGGACTTGAGCAGCGTGGTTTTGCCTGCCAGCGTCCGTCCCAGGATGGTGTAGAGACCGCCCGGTGCCATCTCGAATGATACGTCAGAGAGGTGCGTTTCCCCACCCACGTCCAGAGAAATGTTATTTCCAATCAGCATGGCTTACTTCAACGCTCCTGAAAGGTTGCCTTTGGAGAGGAAGCGTTCGACCACAAAGGCGACGATCAGCAGCGGTGCGACCGAGACCAGTGCAGCAGCCGACAGGCTCCACCACGGCGTAATTGACGAGTTCAACGCGACGATGCGAACAGGCAGCAACTGCACTTCGGTAAACGTCAGGATGAAGGAGAAGAAGAAGTCGGTCCAACCAAAGATCAGGCAGAACATGGAGGCGACGACCAGGCCGGGGATGGAGTTGGGCAACACCACCTGAAAGAAGGCCTCGAACGGATTACAGCCGTCGATCAACGCGGTTTCATCGATCTCACGGGGGACTTTGTTGAAGAAGTCCACCATGATCCAGACCGCAATCGGCATGAGCAACACGATGTAAACCATGATCAACCCGAAGATCGTATCCAGCAGTCCAAAGGTGCTGAGCATGATGAAGAACGGGATCGACAGGACCACCGGCGGCATGATCCGCTGAGAGATGAAGAAGAAGGTGATGTCGTTGTTTTTGACGAAGCCGAACTTGAAGGTGTAGCGGGACAAAGCGTAGGCGGCGAGGGTGCCCAGAATGATGGAGATCAGGCTGGCCAGCGTGGTTACCATGATGCTGTTCATAAAGGGCTCGACAATGTCGACACCGCCCCGTGCCGGGGTCCGCCACAGGACTTTCCAGCCCTCCAACGTTGGCTCAAACTGCATCCAGGGGATGTACTTTGCCCCGGAGGTTACGGACGAGAAATCCTTGAATGAGGTACTGAGCGCCCACAGGAAGGGGCCAACCACAAAGGCGGTCCACAGCGCGATGGCGAGGTATTTAAGGGTCGTGTACAGCGAGCGCATCAGTTGTTCCTCCCGATGAACAGACGCACCAGAACATTGACGATGACCGTCAGGCTCAGGATCATCACGATCAGATAGGTGAAGGACATGGCCGCCGAGTATCCCATCTGGAACTCACGCAAGCCTTTGATAAAGATGTAGAAACTGGTGGTTTCCGTTGAGGTTCCGGGCCCGCCGGAGGTCAGGACGTAGATGGTGTCCATGATCTTCGATGCTTCGATCAGGCGAATGATGATCGCGCCAATGGAGATGGGTGCCATCAGGGGGAAGGTCACGTAGATGAACTTCCGGATCGGTCCCGCGCCATCAATGGAGGCCGCAAGGAAGGCTTCCTTGGGCAAGGAGAGCAGGCCAGCGAGCAGCAGCAGGAACATGAACGGCGTCCACTGCCAGACTTCAACGATGATGACAGTGATTTTGGACAGCATCGGATCACTGAGCCAGAGGGGTGTCAGACCGAACAGGGACATGAAGTCGTTCACAGGCCCCAGGGATTCATGGAAGACCGTCTTCCAGATCACCGTCATGATCACCGGCGTCGTCATCATGGGAATAAGAAACAGAACGCGGAAGAACCGCTTGAACAGAACATCCTTCCAGACCAGCAGCGCGAGGCCGAAGCCGAGGATGTATTGCAGAAAGACCGTCGTCAGCGAGAAGAACGAAAGCCGGAAAAATGCTTCCCAGAAGCGGGGGTCGTTGGTGAACAATCGGACGTAGTTCTTGATGCCAACGAAGTCGAGTGAGGGGTTGTAGCTGTTCCAGCCAGACAGACTAAGACGGATGGTGAACAGGACTGGAAAGATCAGGATCGCGATCAGGACCAGCAGGCCAGGCAACAGAAAGACGTATTTATGCCCGTAGCGCATTTTTAGCCTCCGAAAGAAGAAAGTGATGGCCGCCTCTTGGGACGGCGGCCATCATAAGGGTCAGGAAATCAACGGAGGTTGTCTTCCAGTGCGACGCCAACGGCGTATGCTTCGCGAACGTTGTCTTCACCGACACGCTCAAGGATAGCTTCCCACTCAGCAGCAACTTCGTCGAGTGCTTCCTGTGGAGAGAGCTGTCCGGCCAGTGCTTTGGAGGTACCGGTCGCAACGGCGCTGGTGAACTCAAACACGCCTGGAACACGCAGAGGGAACACGCGGTTGGTGCTCTTTTCTTCCATGTCCAGAAGGGTTTGGGTGTATTCTTCCGCAATCTCACGGTCCCAGCCCTGACGCTCAACGTAGATGTCTGGAACGAAGTCAGACTTCTTGAACGGGTTCACACCAAAGCGGCCAATGGCGATGTCCGCCTGGTGGTTCGCGTCGTTGGAGAAGAAGCACAGGTAGTCGAAAGCGACGTCGTGGTTCTTGGACTTCTTGGCAACAGCCGCAGCCCACCCCCATACGATGTACGGTGCCTGGTTGTAGGTCTCGTCCCAGGAACCCGATACCCGGTTCCAGACACGATCAGCCCCCGGCAGCGGCGCAACGCCAACCTTGTTCTTGATGTCGCTACCGTCTTCCATGGCAGCAACGAAAGCATCATCCCAGGAGAAGCTGAACAGAGCCTGTCCACCGCCGAAGGAGTTGATTTCGTCACCAAGACCAAAGTTGATGCCACCCGGTGGCACGTAGTTTACAGCCTCAACCCAGTCGGTCAGAGCTTCCACAAAGCCCGGGCTGTTGATCAGCGGGGTCATGGTTTCAAGGTCGAAGAAGAAGCCACCCGGTGTTGTTGGGTTCTTGGCGTAGGCGACCGAACGGC
>JBMZBW010000164.1:0-4885 GCA_049612785.1 Alphaproteobacteria bacterium
GCCCTATATCCATGGGTAAGTCGTTTACCGAGCGGAAACGCATCCGGAAGTCCTTTGGCCGTATCCGCGAAGCGGTCCAGATGCCGAACCTGATTGAAGTGCAGCGCGCTTCTTACGACGGTTTCCTGCAGAAGCCTGACGCCGGTACTTCCGGTCTGGAAGAAGTGTTCAAGTCGGTTTTCCCGATCAAAGACTTCTCCGATCGTTCCGAGCTGCAGTTCGTCCGCTACGAACTTGAGTCGCCGAAGTACGACGAGGACGAGTGCATGTCGCGCGGCCTGACCTTTGCCGCGCCGCTGAAAGTGACGCTGCGGCTGGTGGTCTGGGACGTTGACGAAGACACTGGCTCTCGTTCGGTCCGCGACATCAAGGAGCAAGACGTCTACATGGGCGACATGCCGCTGATGACCGACCACGGTACCTTTATCGTGAACGGCACGGAGCGCGTGATCGTTTCCCAGATGCACCGCTCCCCCGGCGTGTTCTTTGACCACGACCGAGGCAAGTCGCATTCCTCGGGTAAGCTGCTTTTCTCCGCACGGGTGATCCCGTACCGCGGTTCCTGGCTGGACTTCGAATTCGATGCGAAAGACCTGCTGTACGTCCGCATCGACCGCCGACGCAAGCTGCCTGCGACGACTCTGCTGATGGCGCTGGATTCCAAGCACACCGCCGGTGAGCGTGCGGAAGCGGCGGCAGAAGGCAAGTCGCTGGCACCGTTCCAAGCGACTGGCATGAGCCGCGAAGAAATCCTCGGCCTGATCTACGACCGCATTTCCTTCGAGGTTGCGGGCGACGGTCAGTTCCGCACAGCCTTTGACGCCACACAATACTCCGGCAAGAAGCTGGTGGACGATCTGGTCAACGCCGCAGACGGTGAAGTCGTTGCGAAGGCGGGCGACAAGATCACCCCACGCAAAGCCAAGAAGCTGGCCGAGACCGTCACGCAGCTGCTCGTCAGCCGCGAAGACGTGATTGGCCGCTACCTCGCGTCCGATGCCTTTGACAAAAAGAGCGGTCTGGTCTGGGCTGAGGCGGGCGACGAGTTGTCGGAAGCACTGCTCGAAGAGCTGCTGGAAAAAGGCGTTACCACGCTCGACACCCTCGACATCGATCACCTCAACCGCGGTGCTTACATTCGGAATACGCTGGCCGTTGACAAGAATGCGACCCGCGAAGAAGCACTGATCGACATCTACCGTGTCATGCGCCCGGGCGAGCCGCCAACGCTGGAAACCGCTGAAGCGCTGTTCTCTGGCCTGTTCTTCGATGAAGAGCGTTTTGACCTGTCGGCTGTTGGCCGGGTGAAAATGAACATGCGTCTGGCCGCGACCGCTCGCGATGCTGACCGTGAGCTGTTCGATACTGAAGACACCCTGCGCGTGCTGCGCAAGGAAGACATCCTCGAAATCGTCCGCAACCTGTCTGAAATGAAAGACGGCCGCGGCGATATCGACGACATCGACAACCTCGGCAACCGCCGCGTGCGTTCTGTCGGTGAGCTGATGGAAAACCAGTACCGCGTTGGCTTGCTCCGCATGGAGCGCGCGATCAAGGAGCGTATGTCCTCGGTCGATATCGACACGGTGATGCCGCAGGACGTGATCAACGCTAAGCCCGCTGCGGCTGCGGTGCGTGAGTTCTTTGGCTCGTCCCAGCTCTCGCAGTTCATGGACCAGACCAACCCGCTTTCAGAGATTACGCACAAGCGTCGTCTGTCAGCGCTTGGGCCAGGCGGTCTGACGCGGGAGCGTGCGGGCTTTGAAGTCCGCGACGTGCACCCGACGCACTACGGCCGGATCTGTCCGATCGAAACCCCGGAAGGCCCGAACATTGGTCTGATCAACTCGCTGGCGACTTACGCCCGAGTGAACCAGTACGGCTTCATTGAGTCTCCGTACCGCAAAGTGTCCAAGGGTCAGGTCACCGACGAAGTGGTCTACCTCTCAGCGATGGAAGAGCAGCGCTACACCGTCGCTCAAGCCAACGCGCCGATCGATGCGAAGAATTTCCTGACCGAAGACCTTGTGACTGCACGGTCGAACGGTGAATTCGTGGTGGCCCTGCCAACTGACGTTGATCTGATCGACGTCTCGCCAAAGCAGCTGGTCTCCGTGGCAGCATCGCTGGTGCCATTCCTGCAGAACGACGACGCAAACCGTGCTCTGATGGGCTCGAACATGATGCGTCAGGCGGTTCCGCTGATCCGTGCAGAGGCTCCCTTCGTAGGGACCGGCATGGAAGCCACCGTTGCCCGGGATTCCGGCGCAACCGTGATCGCACGCCGCTCGGGTGTGATTGATCAGGTGGACGCGGGCCGTATCGTGATCCGGGAAATGGACTTCGCGACCGACACTGAGACTGGCGTTGAAATCTACCGCCTGTCCAAGTTCCAGCGCTCCAACCAGTCTACCTGTATCATCCAGCGTCCGCTGGTAAAGGTCGGCGATCGGGTGGAGAAGGGCGACATCATCGCTGATGGTCCGTCCACGCACCTTGGCGAACTGGCGCTGGGCCGGAACGTGCTCGTGGCCTTCATGCCGTGGCAGGGTTACAACTTCGAGGACTCCATCCTCATCAACGAGCGCATCGTACGCGACGACGTTTTCACTTCGATCCACATCGATGAATACGAAGTCATGGCGCGTGATACCAAACTCGGCCCTGAAGAAATCACTCGCGACATTCCAAACGTCGGCGAAGACGCGCTGCGCAACCTCGATGAGGCTGGCATTGTGTACGTCGGTGCGGAAGTGCAGCCGGGCGATATCCTGATTGGTAAAGTGACGCCAAAGGGTGAGAGCCCAATGACGCCTGAAGAAAAGCTCCTGCGGGCGATCTTCGGTGAGAAAGCCTCTGACGTGCGCGACAGCTCGCTGCGTCTGCCTCCGGGTGCTGTTGGTACCATCGTTGACGTTCGCGTCTTCTCCCGCCGTGGCGTGGACAAGGATGAGCGTGCGTTGGCGATTGAGCGTCAGGAGATCGAAACCCTCGCCAAAGACCGCGACGACGAGCGCGCGATCATCGAGCGGTCTTTCTACTCCCGCCTGAAAGATGTGCTCATGGGGCAGGTCGTGCAGGACGGTCCGGAAGGCATCCAGAAGGGTGCAGCGATCGACGAAGGCATTCTAGGCCAATTCACGCCGGGTCAGTGGCGGCAGATTGCCGTTGAGAACGACGAGGCGATGAAGGTTCTGGAGAACCTGCGTCAGGAGTTCGACGACAAGGTGGACGTGATCCAGCGTTGGTTCGAAGACAAAGTCGAGAAGATCCAGCGCGGTGACGAACTGCCACCGGGCGTGCTGAAGATGGTCAAGGTCTACGTCGCGGTGAAGCGTAAGCTGCAGCCGGGCGACAAGATGGCCGGGCGTCACGGCAACAAGGGTGTGATCTCCAAGATCAATCCGTCCGAAGACATGCCGTTCCTCGAAGACGGTACGCCGGTTGACATCGTTCTGAACCCGCTGGGCGTTCCATCGCGGATGAACATTGGTCAGATCCTCGAAACCCACCTCGGCTGGGCCGCGCGGGGCATTGGTCGCCAAATTGGCGATGCGCTGCGGGCTTACAAGATGGGCCGCGAAGGGGCGATGGCTGAAATCAACCAGCGCCTGTCGGATGTCTACGATCCGGAGGAGCTCGAAGGCCTCGAAGAGAGCGACAAGCTCGAAATCGCGGGTAACGTGACCTCGGGTGTGCCGTTCGCAACGCCAGTGTTCGATGGTGCTAAAGAAACCGACATCGTGAAGATGCTGGAGTACGCGGGTCTTGATGGCTCGGGTCAGGTGCAGCTCTACGACGGCCGGACCGGCGATCCTTTCGACCGCCCTGTGACCGTGGGCTACAAGTACCTGCTCAAGCTGCATCACCTGGTGGACGACAAGATCCACGCGCGTTCGATCGGCCCCTACTCGCTGGTAACGCAGCAGCCACTGGGCGGTAAGGCCCAGTTCGGCGGTCAGCGTTTCGGTGAGATGGAGGTTTGGGCGCTCCAGGCCTACGGTGCCGCTTACACGCTGCAGGAAATGCTGACGGTGAAGTCGGATGACGTGGCGGGTCGTACCAAGGTGTACGAATCCATCGTCCGCGGCGACGACAACTTTGAAGCCGGTATCCCTGAATCCTTCAACGTTCTGATCAAGGAACTCCGTGCGCTGTGTCTGAACGTGGACTTGCGCCAGAGCAACGTGATCGAAAACGGTGCAGGCGGGGAAGAGCCGACGCTTCAGTCTGTCTTCGGAGAAGGCGCTCGTGCGCCAAGCCAGCGCCCGGATGAAGAGATCAATCCGTTCGAATAAGCCGCGACCTCGTCGCCTAGCGGGATGGGGAGCGCACTTGAGCGCTCCTCAGTCACCCCGCCGCCCCTAACCGGGCACAGCCAGCAGAATTCACCCCTCTATGGGAGCCTGACATGAACGAAATCAGCAAAATCTTTGGCCAGGAATCCGGTCTGGAGTCCTTTGACAGCCTGAAGATCAGCATCGCCAGCCCTGAGCGCATCCGCTCTTGGTCCTTTGGCGAAGTGAAGAAGCCTGAGACCATCAACTACCGGACCTTCAAGCCGGAGCGCGACGGTCTCTTCTGCGCCAAGATCTTCGGGCCCGTCAAGGACTACGAGTGTCTGTGCGGCAAGTACAAGCGCATGAAGCACCGCGGTGTGGTCTGCGAGAAGTGCGGCGTCGAGGTGACCCGCTCGCGGGTCCGCCGTGAGCGCATGGGCCACATCCAGCTCGTGATCCCTGTGGCGCACATCTGGTACTTCCGGAGCCTGCCCAACAAGATCGGCTACCTGCTCGGCCTGCCGACCAAGAAGCTCGACCAGATCATCTATTACGAGCGTTACGTGGTGATTCAGCCGGGTGTGGCGACCAAGACCGACGGCGAG
>JBMZBW010000165.1:0-4789 GCA_049612785.1 Alphaproteobacteria bacterium
TTCGATTTCCGCAAGCTGGGACGGCGTCAGAGCAAGGCTTGCGCCCTGTGCGGCCTCGGCCAAATGCTGCACAGAACGCGTGCCGGGAATGGCGATGGTATGCTCGCCCTTGGCCAGAACCCACGCCAGCGCCAGCGACGCCGCTGGTACCCCCATATCTGCCGCGTAAGCTCTGAACCCATCGGTCCACTGCAGATTGGCGCTCAGATTAGGCTCAACAAAGCGGGGATTACCGTCGATAAACCAGCCGCTCAAATCATCACCAACAGCCACAGGCCGGTCTGTCAGGATGCCCCTGCCAACCGGAGAAAACGCCACAAAAGCCGTCCCGAGCGCAGCGCAGGTTTGGAGCATGCCCAATTCAGGCTGGCGGGTCCAAAGGCTGTACTCGCTTTGCACCGCCGCTATGGGGTGAACACTGGCGGCCCGGCGCAGGGTGCTGGGGGCAACTTCGCTGAGACCAATGGCGCGGATCTTTCCAGCCTGCTTGAAGTCCACAAGCGTCTGCATGACCTCTTCAATCGGCACCCGCTGATCCCAGCGGTGCAGGTAATAGAGATCGACGCAATCGGTCTGCAGCCGGTTCAGGCTCGCATCGAGTTGCTGGGTCAGAAAGGCGCGGGAATTGTTGTTGGGAAAGCCGTCATTCTCCGCCGGATCCCCGCGGAAAATGCCGCCTTTGGTGGCGACGGTGAAAAACTCACGCGCCGTCGGACTGGCGGCGCAGTAGTCGCCAAAAATCGCCTCGGCCTGACCACCGGCGTAAATGAATGCCGTATCGAAGTGGTTTAAGCCGAGATCCTGCATGGCATCGAGGATCGCCACAGACTGTTCGCGCGTGGTCGGCCCGTAGGCCGCGCCGAAGCTCATGGAACCGTAGCCAATCCCGGCAATCTGGGGACCGCCCTGGCCCAAGGGTCGCAGGATCATTTTCGTCTTCCCTGTTCTATCGCTCTGGTCTGCGGACAATGCCGACTGCAAACCGATCACACAACGGCAAAGGGGACCGAGGGGCGCAGGACGGACTCAATCCGCCTTGCGCCGCCAAGGGTTACCTTACCGAGGTCCATAGGCAAGATCAGGCAACCAGAGACTCACCCCCGGTATGTAGGTCACGATGATCAGGAACAGGAACAAGACGCCCACCCATGGCAAACTGACCTGCATGACCTTCAGGATCCCCATACGGGTGATCGAGGACGCCACAAACAGGTTCAGACCGACCGGCGGGGTTATCATGCCGATTTCCATGTTCACCACCATGATGATCCCAAGGTGAATGGGGTCGATGCCCAGCTGCAGTGCCAAGGGATACACAATCGGTGCAACGATCAGCAAAAGCCCTGAGGGTTCCATGAACTGACCACCGATCAGCAGGATCAGGTTGATGATGATCAGGAACATCCATGGCGCCATGTCTGCAGAAACAATGGCTCCGGCCAGTTGCTGTGGGATGCGCAGCTCGGTCAGGACGTGGCTGAAGATCAGGGCGTTGAAGATGATGAACATCAGCATCACGCTCATCTTCGCAGCGTTGAGCAGCACCTCGCGGGTCTCCCGATGCACGAGGTTGGCTGGCAGGCTCCAGGCGATTTCCAGCACGGCACGCCCGGCTGAGGCTGGCAGAGACTCCCCGTCGCGTCGCCAAGGGCTGTTCTTGAGGAATCCAATGCCGCGGTAAAACACGGTCGCGGTCACAAAACCATAGACCGCGGCGAAAGCTGCTGCCTCGGTTGGTGTGAAGAACCCGGCGTAAATGCCCCAGATGATCAGGACGATGAGCAGCAATCCCGGGACCGCGAACACCCCCTTGCGCAGCGCGTCGCGGAAGCCGTACCAGAATGGCTTTTCAATCTTCATCCGACCAATACCGATGAGGATGCCGCCGACGAGCATCGCGCCAGCGAGCAAGCCCGGCACAACACCGGCAAGGAACAATCGACCGACGGACTCATTGGTCGCTGCGGCATAGACCACCATCACAATCGATGGAGGGATCAGGATTCCAAGCGTGCCAGCGGTTGCAATAAGCCCGGTGGCAAAACCTTTGGGGTAGTTGCTGTCCTCCATGCCCTTGATGGCAATGGGACCAATGGCAGCAACTGTGGAGGGCGAAGAACCGCTCAAAGCGGCAAACAGCATGCACGAGAACACACCCGCGACCCCCATACCACCCCGCACCTGACCAACGGCGGCAACAGCGAAATCAACGATCCGCTTGGCCGCGCCGCCCGAGGTCAGGAAGGCGGATGAGAGAATAAAGAACGGAATGGCGGTCAGCAGGAACTTCTCGTTCATCGCGCCGACAACGGCTGTGGCGAGCGAAGTTGCCTTATCCGACTTGATCAGGACGACCATGATCGACGGCAGACCCAAGGCGACACCAATGGGCGCTCGGACCGCCAAAAGGCCAAAGACACCAAGGATCAGGACCCACGCCAAGTGCGGCGCCAGCAGCGCCTGAATGGGATCAAGGAAATCAAACATCTACCCGTTTCCCTTTGCGTCGTTTTGATCTGAATGGGCGGAAGCGACCGCCTGGTCGACTTCTTCTTCTGCCTCGTGGCCGGCTGTGAGGCTCTCACGCCGCCCTGTCCAGATTTCCCAGATGGCAAAGGCAGCCGTCAGCGCCAGCGCGAAGAAGGCCGCTGAGAGAAAGCCGTAGGTGAAGAAAAACGGGATCTCCAACTCATCCGAGCCCTTGGACCGCAGCACCTTGACCGACCAGAACTTGTCATAGGCCTGATAACCCGCACGGCCCAGCAGCAGGGCGTAGATCACGGTCAGGAGGGTTGCGAGGATGTTGAAAAACTTGCGGATTGGCTTGGGGAACAGGTTCACGAGGACATCGATGCCGATGTGAACGCCCTTGCGCAGGACGTAGCTCATCCCAAACAGAATGAAGAACAAAAAGATATAAAGGGTCAGTTCAAGACCCCAAATGCTGGGCTTGAGGCCAAAAATTTCTCCGCCAAAAAAACGGCGAACAATCACGGCGAAGAACGCGACAGCGGTCATGGCGGCGAGCATATAGGCCATGATGGACTCTTCTATCCATTCAACCCCACGCCGGATGGTGCGAAACATGCCAAATTCCTAAGATGGAAAGAACACAAAAAACGGGGGGATGCAGGGGACCGTGACGGTCCCCTGCTCCGGTCAGTCATGTGTAGCCGACCTCTATGGGTCGTCAGTCAGGACTAGTTGGACGCAGCAGCGGCGTCGATGATGTCCTGGCCGATGCCATCAGCGAACTGGCCCCATACAGGTGCCATTGCGCTGACCCAAGCCGCACGCTCATCAGCGCTCAACTCGCGGATCACGCCGCCTTCGGCGAGGATCTTGGCGCGGTTGTCCTGGTTGATGCCTTCAGCCATGGCGTTACGCTCCATGGTCACGTCCTTGATGATGCCCATCAGCTGGTCGCGGTCAGCCGCATCGAGGCTGTCTACGAACTCAGTCGACGTCACAACGAGATAGTCGATGATGCCGTGGTTGGTTTCGGTCACGCCATCCTGCACTTCGAAGAACTTCTTGGTGTAGATGTTGGACCAGGTGTTCTCCTGCGCATCAACAACGCCAGTCTGAAGCGCGCCGTATACTTCGGAGAAAGCCATCTTCTGCGGGTTGCCGCCGATCTGGTTGATGTAGGCTTCAATCACGTCAGAAGTCTGAATACGGAAGGTCAGGCCTTCTGCATCGGTTGGCGATACCAGCGGCTTGTTCGCAGACATCTGCTTCATGCCATTGTGCCAGAACGCGAGCCCCTGAAGGCCGCTGTCCTGCATGCTGTCCAGCATAGCCTGACCGGTTTCGGACGCCTGGAAGCGATCAACAGCCGCGACGTCAGCAAACATGAACGGCAGGTCAAAGACGCGGAAAGACAGGGTGAACTGCTCAAACTTGGACAGCGATGGCGCAGCCAGTTCAACGTCACCCAGAACCAGCGCTTCGAGTACCTTGTTATCATTGTACAGCTGGCTGTTCGGGAACACTTCCATGCACAGACGACCGTCCATTTCTGCATTCACGCGCTCAGCAAGCAAAGCAGCCGCTTCGCCCTTTGGGTGGCCAGAGTTGGCTGTTACGTGGCTAAAGCGCACGACACGTTCGCCGCTGTCACAGGCAGCGTAAGCTGTTCCGGCGGTTGCCAGCATTACGACACCGGCAGTCAGGATCTTTTTCATGGGGAACTCCTCCTCGAGATATAGATTACGCCAAGCTCCCACCTTGGCGTTGCTGGCGAACTTAGACAGAGGGAAGGTCAGTGGAAGTCCCTGCGGCATTATTCCTAACGCCCACAGCCGAGAAAATTGCATCAACTGGCGGAAAACCGCCTTGGGGCTTGATGACCGTTGGCGGATTTCCGCCCAAAGGCCTGTTTCCGGCTTTAAGTTAGAGCTCATTGGGTGGCGCGCTCTGCACTTGACCGCTTCGCGGCCTGCGTTCCGATCACGCGCAGGGGGTCGGCGACCCTGTCGCCGGTCGGCTATCGCCTCCGTTTCATCCCCCTGCGCCCCTTTGGGGCTTGTCCCCCTTGGGTCAGGGGGACGCGAGACAGACGCACGAAGATTAAGATTAACCGCGTCTGAGGTTATATCTGGCGAGTTTGTCCGCCAGCGTTTTTCGCGGCAGACCCAGCCGTTCCATTACCTGCTTAAGATCACCCTGCGCCAAATGCAGCTCCTTCTCCAGCACGCTGCGCTCGAAATTCGCCACTTGGCTCGCCAGATCCTGCAGCGCTTCGCCAGGCGCAACAGCTTCATCCCCGGCCAGAATAGGCAGACCC
>JBMZBW010000166.1:0-4757 GCA_049612785.1 Alphaproteobacteria bacterium
GGATGACTTCGGCCTGATCCAAAGTGTCAGGCTCGAAGTTCCCAGTCAGCAAAAGATCTACGCCGGCATCAACCGCGAGGATCACCGCGTCTTCGAGACTGTAGCTCTCATCGATGGCCTTCATGGTCAGATCGTCCGAGATCACCACCCCTTCAAAGCCCAGCATACCCCGCAATAAGTCTGTGATGACGGCTTGGGAAAGCGTGGCCGGATGGCTGCGGTCAAAATCGGCATGAAATACGTGCGCGGTCATGATCGCATCAACCTTGCCTGACCGGATGAGTGCGAGAAACGGCTGAAGCTCGTCTGGCCGCCATGTGTCGGTGATGTCGACGAAACCGTCGTGGCTGTCGTGTCGGGCGGAGCCGTGACCGGGGAAGTGCTTGAGTGCTGTCAGGAGCCCTTGCGCGTGATGAGCGTCGATGAACGATGAAGCCACCTGCGTGACAATATCCGGATCGGCTGAGAAACTGCGACCCAAGCGTCCTATGGCAGGCGAAGCAGAATCATGCAGGTCAACGACGGGGGCAAGGTTGAGGGTAAAGCCAGCTTCTGCAACAGAGTCGGCCAAGCGCGCGAACACGGCGGACCGCTCTGCCGCTTCCATCTGCGCCAGCGCCAAAGGTCGAGCGGTCTGGGGAGATTTCAGCCGCTGGACAAGTCCGCCTTCCTCGTCAACGGCAAGTAGGGGCAGCAGACCGCGGGTGGTCGATGCCGCGCGCAAAGCCGATGTCAGCGGCGGAACGGCTGCGGGTGAGGCTATGTTAGAGCCAAAAAAGATGACCCCGGCGATGTGACCCTCGGCCAGTTGCGTCTCGACACGCTGGAACCCGGGATCATCGACAGTCTGACCGCTAAAGCCGGTCAGAATCATACTACCCGCCAACTGATGCAAACGCGCATCTTGGCTCCACGCTTGCGACGAGAGGCATACAAGCCCCGCGACCAGAACCCCAATCAGTCGGTGAGAGCAACGCATGAAATCAACCGGCCATAGTCAGGCTCACTGCGATGAAAGCTTCGACGCGCGGAAAAGAAACGGTTTTCGTCGGCGTAGGTATCGCCGCCAATATCTTCGAACGAACCAACCCCTTCGGCTGCGACCTGAGCGGCAATGATCCCGGCAATGTCACCCAGAAAGTGCCCGGGCTTTGGTGCTGGTACGAAATACCGTTCATGCCCGTCTACAACGCCTTTGAAATGATCCGGAAAATCCGGGCCGACCTCATAGCTTTCCTGCCGTATCATTGGCCCCAAAGCGACGCATATCCGTTCCCGTTGAGCCCCCAAGACCTCCATGGCCGCAATCGTCTGGCGGACAATGTTGAGGGATGTACCCTTCCACCCCGAATGGGCGCTGGCCACGACACCCGCAACCGGATCAGCCGCCAGCACGGCTCCACAATCCGCTGAAAGTGCACCAAGGCCCAGGCCGGGCACGTTCGTCACCAGTGCGTCAGCCTTTGGACCCCGGTCCCAGTCCGGCATCTTGGTCAGCGTCACGACCTCGGCTGAATGAACCTGAAACAGCGAAACCAGTCGCTCGGCTCTGATGGCTTGACGGACCCTGCTGCGGTTTTCGTTGACGTGCTCCGCCAGATCATCGGCACCAAGCCCGCAGTTCAAATCTTTACGCCCCCAGCTCACGCCGCCTTGCCGGGTGAAAAACCCATGCGAAACCCCGTCCCGGCTCAACGTGGGAGCGGTCAGAAATGGAAGCGTGCTCGCATTAACCGCCATTTGATGCCTCGCCGGGCGCAGTGGGAAAGCCAGCCGGCGCTGGCAGGGTTGGTGGGTAGTGGCAGGTCCAGGCTTTGAACCGGTTCCCCATCTGTGTTTTGCCGACCAGCCTTTGCAGCGACTGCAGCAAGGCTGGCGCATCATCGGGCGAGCCTTCAGCCAACATCTCAAACCGCTGCCAAGCGCCCAGAACCAGCAGAAAATCACGCTGCGTTACTGTTGCGGGTGCGGTCAGGCCAACTTCGCGGGCAAAGGTCGTCGCGGCTTCGAAGTCGACCAGTGTTGTCAAATCAGCCTCGCCGACCGCATCCAGCGGTTCGACCTTTTCATGGTTCTGAACCGCTTGCAGGCTCCATGCAGTGCCAGCCTTTTCGTGGGCATAGTCGACGAATAATGCAGCACCCGAATGCGCTTTGAAGATCGAGCCGAGATCCTTCAGGAAACCGGGAAGAGAGGGCATGACCTCGAAAAACAACCCATCTTCCAGCGCTGGCAGGAGGGGCAGGACAGGTGTTTTGGGCTGTCCGAGGACAAAGGCCAAATCACCGTCATCGTTCAATGACACCAAACGCTCAAACCATGCTCCCTTGGCCGCCGCAAACTGCGCGGTTGGGAGCACGTCGAGAAACTCGTTGCCAACCACCAGAACCGGCGCATCCGGCTCCAATTCTCCTAGGCTATCCATCCATGTTGGCGCGTAAGGGGCCAGCTTTTCGGCCTGTAAGCTCCGCAGGGTCTGGTTTGTTTCAACCAGCACAAGCTCCATCGCTGGCAAAAACCCCGGGAGAGCGCTTGCGGCGCGCAAGGCATCGGCCATGAGCGTCCCCTTACCCGGACCCAATTCAACCAGCATGAAACGACCCGGCTGGCCCAGATCAATCCACCGTTGCACCAGCCAAAGACCGATCAGTTCTCCGAACACCTGACTGATTTCGGGTGCCGTTACAAAATCAGCGGAGGCACCAATCGCTTCTTGTTTTCGATAATATCCATGCTCTGGGTGTTGCAGGGCCAGCGTCATAAACTCAGGCACCGTGAGAGGGCCGGTTGCGCGGATTTGGGACTTTAGCAATTCGGTCAGCGGCGTGTTTTCAGTCATGGTGCGGCTTTTCCCTCAACCGCCGTATTGCGTCGCCACAAAATCAGGGCAACGCCGATGATGATCATCGGGAAAGATAACTCCTGACCGGTCGTAAAGGCACCCAGACCCGCGACTTTGAAAAAGCCCGCTTCGATGCCGTTGTCAGGCTTTCGCACGAATTCAACCATGAAGCGGAAAAAGCCATACCCGGCAATAAAGGCCCCGGTCACGATACCCGCCTGGGCGCGGATGGCTGGCTTCCGCCAAAGCCAGTTCAGCACGATCAACAGCACCAGCCCTTCAAGAAAACTTTCGTAGAGTTGGCTGGGGTGACGCGGCTCCGTCCATTGGTCCCTGACACCATTGGGTCCAAAAGTTGGGAAACGCATAGCCCAGGGCAAATCTGTCGGACGACCGTAGAGCTCACCATTGATGAAGTTGGCAATTCGGCCAAAGAACAATCCGATAGGCGCGGAAATGGCGAGCAGGTCCGTCACTTCCCAAAAGTTGCTGGATCGGTTGAACCGAGACCAGATGACGACAGCCAGCAAAACACCCAAAAATCCCCCGTGGAACGACATGCCGCCATCCCAAACGGAGAACCACGCCATTGGGTCGGACAGGTAGCGTTCCGGATCCTGCTGGAAGCCATAAAACAGCACCGAGCCAATACGACCGCCAGCGACCACGCCGATGATGATCCACAGGAACAGATCATCCATCGCCCGCATTTCAACTGTCCGCGTGCGTTTGAGGTTTGCTCGAACCCAAAAATATCCAAGGATGAGGCCCGCGATATAAGCCAGCGAGTACCAGCGGATCGGAATGGGCCCGATGGAGACAAGCACGGGGTCGATTTGGGGGAAGGGTATCTCGGCCAATAGGGGCAAAGCCCAGCCAGACATGAATTCCATTGATTTCTCTCAGGGCTGAAATGCGCGTTTGTACCCTTCTATGTCGAGGCTGTGGCGAGCGGAAGGCATCATGCTATATGAAAGGTATGAACGCACTTATGTGAGGACAGCCGACATGCAGACCCAATACCGCCTTTTCGACGATCTTGCTCGCCTTGCCAATGGAGCCGCAGGAACGCTGGCCGGCGCACGCAGCGAAGTTGAAACACTGGTCAAGCAGCGCATGGAATCTGTTCTGGCTGACATGGATGTTGTGCCGCGCGAGGAATTCGAAGTGGTTCGGGAGATGGCGCGTGTTGCGCGGGAAGAGAACGAAGAACTGAAAAAACGCCTCGACGCGCTCGAAGCAAAACTGGCGGAAAAATAAGACGTGTTCGTCATCGACGAATATCCGAGATTTCCACCCAATAAATTGTGTTTATCCCCAAGCATATTTTGAAATCATTAGGTTTTTTAGCAATACTCCACAGCGCCTTTCTCAAAATTTTTCCCCCAGCACTCTGGACAGCGACTCGGCGATTTGAGATACAGGAAGTGAATTTAGTCGCATAATGCGGGCTTCGAAGAAGCGCGTGTTCGTGGAAAATCAGCCAAGGTGACTTGAAGCACCGCTGTTATCCACAGGTGTGGAAAAGCCTTCGGGCCAGAAACAAACGAGAGAAGTTGGGGAGCAAAATCGATGGCGTTTTCACGCATGGATTTCGCACGTGAAGAAATCCTGAACCCGATCGATGCACTCGAAGACATGCTCTCTGACGAAAGCGACTGGTCCATTGCCCGCCCCAGCGAAGCCGAACTCGTCATTGCCTGCCCCGGTCAGTGGGCCACCTACCAGCTCCATTGCTTCTGGCAAGGCGACGTCCAGGCGCTGCACACGACCTGCATGCTGGAAATGCGTGCGCCAGCGCGGCTGAATCAGGAAATCAACACCCTGCTGGCCGAGGTTAATTCCCGGCTTTGGGTTGGTCATTTCGAGCTGTCACGCGAGGAATCCTCCCTGATGTTCCGCCATACCCTGCTGC
>JBMZBW010000167.1:0-4727 GCA_049612785.1 Alphaproteobacteria bacterium
GGCAGCCAAACCGCCCAGATCCTCAATCGTCGAGATGATTTCATTGACGCCCTTGCCGTGTTTGACCTGAGCAAACAGAAATGGCCGGTCGTTGCGCATTTTCTTGGCGTCTCGATCCATGACCTCTAGCGAAGCGCCAACCATTTCCGCCAAATCGGTTTTGTTGATGACCAATAGATCTGAACGAGTAATACCCGGCCCGCCTTTTCGAGGGATCTTTTCCCCTGCAGAGACATCGATCACATAGATCGTGATGTCAGCAAGTTCCGGGGAAAACGTGGCCGATAGGTTATCCCCGCCACTCTCAACGAAGACAATGTCGAGTTCACCCAGCTTCTCCACCATCTGTTCCACCGCACGCAGATTGATCGAGGCATCTTCCCGGATCGCTGTATGCGGACAGCCGCCGGTTTCTACGCCCATGATCCGTTCAGCGTCCAAGGCCCCGGTGCGGGTCAGGATCTGTGCGTCTTCCTGGGTATAGATGTCGTTGGTAATCGCGGCGATGCGGTACTTGTCACGCAGCGTCCGACATAATTGCTCCAGCAAGGCCGTCTTGCCGGAACCAACGGGGCCCCCGATACCAACGCGCAGAGGGGCAGAAAGGGCTGAAGGAGTTGCAGTCATGAGCGGAACAACCTTGAGTACTGAGTTTCATGTTTGACCGAGCACCAATCCGCCACCAGTGCAGCCGACAGGGGCGGCGTGGTCGCATCTTGATGGTTTGATAGTATGGTTTGTGTCGCGTCGTTTAGCGCGCTTTCAAAGTGGTGCATGATACGCTGACCATCGGTTTGACCCAGCGGAATCACCCGGCAAGCAACAGAAACCTGATTGGCCAACCATGCATGCAGAAAAGCCGACAGCGCGGCCTGAACGGGAATATTGAACTGCCGCGCCGCCAGACCAAAGAGAACGGGGTAAGACTTGTCGCCTGAAGCCAACGCCGGTTCGAGTTCAAGCTCCCAAACCGTCACCATGACCTTGGCAAAGGCGTCACCGAGCAAAGCCAGTTCCTGACGGGTTTCCCGCGTTTGTCGCAGGGCCAGCGAAAGCGCGTTCAGCGCCGGAACATCGTCGCAGGTCATGGCAACGCTCAAGGCCCAACCGTCCTGCAAGGCGGCTCCCGCATCGAGCTGGAAAGCGCACCAATCTTCCAGACTGCCGCGATCCCGCACTAAGTCTTCCTCGATTGCCGCTTCCAAGCCGCCTGAATAAGAAAAGGCACCAATGGGGAAAGACGGCGATGTCCATGACAACAGCCGCTGCAGCGCCAAAGCATCAGTGGTCATGGTGGTGTTCTCCATCAGCGTGATGATGGTGACCGTGGGCATGGCCGTCACCGTGGCTGTGCCCATAAGTCGGACCACCGCCATAGGCCCCGCCTTCCGGTGCGAAAGGCGCTTCCAGCTTTTCTGGCTCGGCTCCCAAGCCGCGCAGCATGTCGGCGATAACCGGATCCCAGGCAATGCGCAGACCCTCAGCGCCCAGGAATTGCACCGGTAAGTGCCGGTTCCCCAGATGCCAGGCCCAACGCACCAGCTCGGACGGATCAGGTGTCCGCACCTCCAGCACCTCTTCCACAGCCGCACAGACAGCAATCTGTCCAGCGCCATCACTGAGATTGAGGAAACCACCGTCGCTGAGTTGTGTTACCTCAGCGAGGTCGAGCATAAACCCCTGCCCATCATCCATTCTCAGCCGAATGCGTCGACGATAGCGGTCGGAGAAGGTGAGCGTCACCTGCCCCACAAGATCTTTGTCCGCGTCTCGAACCAGACTGAAAGACGTCGCGCGTTCCATGGGCATCAGTACAGGAAATACCGCTGCGCCATGGGCAGCACTTCAGCTGGCTCACAGGTAATCAGCTCGCCATCACAGCGTACTTCATAGGTTTCCGGGTTGACCTCGATGGTCGGCGCGTAGGCATTGTGGACCATGTCCGCCTTTCTGACCGATCGACAATCCTCCACCGGCAAAACCAAAGAATCCAGCGACAGCGCATCGGCAATGCCAGCTTCATAGGCCAACTGCGAGACGTACGTGTGTCTTGACGCCGTAAGCGAGCGGCCAAAGGCACCAAACATGGGACGATAATGGACAGGCTCAGGGGTCGGGATCGACGCGTTCGGATCGCCCATTGGTGCCGCAACAATGGTTCCATTCTTCATCACCAGATCGGGCTTAACGCCAAAGAAGGCTGGCGACCACAGAACCAGGTCCGCGTACTTACCGGTTTCGATTGATCCAATGTACTTGGAAACGCCATGCGTGAGCGCCGGATTAATCGTGTATTTTGCAATGTAGCGCTTGACCCGGAAGTTATCGTTTTCGCCCGTTTCTTCAGCCAGACGCCCACGTTGCCGCTTCATCTTGTCCGCCGTTTGCCAGGTGCGGATGATCACTTCGCCAATCCGTCCCATGGCCTGACTGTCCGAGGCAATCATGGAGAAAGCACCCATGTCATGCAGGATGTCTTCGGCTGCGATGGTTTCCTTGCGAATGCGGCTATCCGCAAAGGCCACGTCTTCAGGAATGTTCGGGTCAAGGTGGTGACAGACCATCAGCATGTCGAGGTGCTCATCGACCGTATTGACCGTGAAAGGCCGCGTCGGGTTGGTCGAGGACGGCAAAACATTCTGCAGGCCACAGACCTTGATGATGTCCGGCGCATGTCCCCCGCCCGCGCCCTCGGTATGGAAAGCGTGGATCACCCGATCCTTGAAAGCAGCCGTGGTGTTTTCAACGAAACCAGACTCGTTGAGCGTGTCGGTATGGATGGCAACAGACACATCCGTTTTTTCTGCAACAGCAAGGCAGTTATCAATCGCTGCTGGCGTGGTACCCCAGTCTTCATGCAGTTTCATCCCGCAAGCACCGGCCAGAATTTGCTCCTCCAGCGGCGCAGGAAGTGATGCGTTCCCCTTGGCGAAAAAGCCCATGTTCATGGGAAATGCTTCCGCCGCCTGCAGCATCCGCGTGAGGTGGAACAGCCCCGGCGTCACCGTGGTAGCCTTGGTGCCTTCCGCCGGTCCGGTTCCCCCGCCCATCATGGTTGTCAAACCCGAGTAGAGCGCATCATCGACTTGCTGCGGTGCAATGAAGTGAATGTGCACATCAAGGCCACCTGCCGTCAGGATTTTGCCTTCCCCGGCAATCGCCTCTGTCGAAGGACCAACGATGATGTCAACGCCACTTTGTGTGTCCGGATTTCCCGCTTTCCCGATGGCAACGATCTTACCGTCTTTGAGGCCGACATCGGCCTTTACGATACCCCATGTATCGACAATCAAGGCATTGGTGATGACCGTGTCAACGGCACCTTCATCGCGCGTGCGCTGGGATTGACCCATACCGTCACGGATGACTTTACCACCGCCGAATTTGACCTCTTCGCCATAGGTGGTGAAGTCCTTTTCAACCTCAATAAACAGCTCCGTATCCGCCAAGCGGACTTTATCGCCCACCGTCGGGCCGAACATGGAGGCATAGGATGCTCTGTCTTGGCGTGCCATCAGTCCAGGCTCCCCATCACTTTCTGATTAAACCCAAAAACCTTCCGCTCACCTGCCAAGGCGACCAGTTCAACGTCACGGGTTTGACCCGGCTCAAACCGGACCGCAGTACCGGCCGGAATGTTCAAACGAAACCCGCGCGCAGCGTCTCGGTCGAAGTCCAGTGCCGGGTTTGTTTCGTGGAAGTGGTAGTGACTGCCCACCTGAATGGGGCGGTCACCGGTATTGGCGACGGTAACAGAAATCGTTGCCAGTCCTTCATTCAGTTCAATATCGCCTTCAGCGAGGATCAGTTCTCCGGGGATCATGTGCCGCGCTCCTTCTCGCCTAGCGGATTGGGTTGTGAACGGTGACCAGCTTGGTCCCGTCGGGGAAGGTCGCCTCGACCTGGATTTCATGGATCATCTCAGGGATCCCTTCCATCACCTGATCCCGGCTGAGCACTTCAGCACCAGCACTCATCAAGTCCGCGACCCGACGCCCATCCCGCGCACCTTCGACGACAAAATCAGTGATCAGTGCAACGGCCTCGGGGTGGTTTAACTTCACGCCACGCTCCAGTCGTCCACGGGCAACCATGGCGGCAAGACTGACCAGCAATTTGTCCTTTTCTCTGGGACTAAGCTTCATTGGGTTCCACCCTCCTTAAATCGACCACAGCGTCGGCAGGCGAGGCGCAAAGCCACCCTGTTCCGAGCGCAGTTGTTTCCAAATCTCACCCAGCAGCATTCTAACCCGCTGCGGCACGGGCCCCATGAGCCGCACCAAAGAATGCGTCTCCAAACAGGTCACGCCCATGCGAACACCGTGGTCCGAAGCTTGGGTTTCAATTCCACTGGCGCGGATCAGTTCAACGACTTTTTCAGCATCCTCACCGACATACAGAACCGTTGCAAAAGCTTGCGCGCCGTCGAGACCAAAGCGATTGTCCTTGGCCCGCGAAATTCCTTCGCCTTCAAACCCGGTGCGGTCGCACCAAACCAGTCGATCCCCTAACGTCAACTTCCAAGTGTCGGAAAAAGCCCCGGCCTCAAATCGTTCACCCATGGCCAGCCGACCCAAGACCACCATGTCCCCGATCAGCGCTGTTGCGCCCAAGTCCAGATTGATGTTGAAGCGCCGGTCCAGCTTTGCCTCGTTGAACAGGATGGTCTCCTGCGGCACCTGTTCCAACCACGCGCCAGCTTCGGCGGACAGATCAAAAGTAACGTT
>JBMZBW010000168.1:0-4710 GCA_049612785.1 Alphaproteobacteria bacterium
ACGGAATTAACTGCGAATAACCCGGCAAAGAATGCCCCGGGGATCATCAAGTATCTAAGGTACCGCATGAGAGTCTGCTTTTTGCTTTTCCAACTGAAATGTCTCTTGGGAACCTCTGAACTGATGCCAGATTGAGTTCCGCAGAAGTTGGATCTGCAACGCCAAGGCCAGAGTGCAGAAAAATCTGTTTTTGACGCGTAAGGGGGGATTATTCCGACCCGATTACTGTGTTGGAGGCAAAAGGCGGGAAATTCAGTCGCCTATTGTGAACCCTGCTTTGAAATCTACAGCAACCGGAGTCGGAATAATGAGGGGGTAAGACGCAGGTTGCGCTTACTGTGCGTAGGAGCCGGTTTGCGGCTGGAAGATCTGCTGACCCTGCTGAACCATCTGCTGCTGAGCATATTGCTGCTGAACAGGGGCAGTAGCCGCGTACTGCTGTCGTTGTTGCGCGCCGCCCGCGCCCTTAACGACGGGCAGAACCGCCGCTTCGTAGACAACAGGTTTTTCGGTTTGAATGATCTGCTGCTGATACTGGACTGGCACCTGCTGATACTGAACCGGGCCGGGGACAACCTGCTGGTGATAGGTCACTGGACCCGGCGCATAGATCGGAATGCGGGCAGCGGCTTTGTTATACATCGCGGGCATTCCACCAGTTGCTGCGTAGCCTGTGCCGGCTGCGGAAGGCATGTAGTGAGTATTCCCGTTCACTGAGTAGGCAACAACGTTTTGGGACGGCATGTTTGCCGTGGGTGCGTAACCTGCTTTGCTGTAGACCAGAGGCACTTGAGCGCTTGCAGAAGACGCAAGCATCAGCGCGCTGAGGCCGGCAATTTTGAGAAGTCGAGACATCGGCTTTTCCTATGGAGTGATACAGACTGTGAAAATTCGTCGGTCTCCACTCCGCAAACGCGATACCAAATCAATTATCACTATTTTTGCGCTATAAACTCCCTAAATGGCTCAAACCATCCTAAATACGCGCATAAGGAAATTCACCCTCAACGTTATGCGTCACCAAAATATTATCCGACATCGCTCGTATGGCTGCGTGCCAGCAGGCGGGGAAGGAGTTTTTGTGGAGAAATCCGGTCTTCCACCAGGTCCGCCACGGCATGCGAGATGGGCAGATCCAGATGAGCGGTTCGCGGACCGGCTTTAACGCTGAGCGCAGCCAAAGCGCCCTCGATCGTTTTTCCCGCTGCCAGAATGTCTGCGGCGCGTTTGCCCTGACCGATCTGAAATCCGAACTGATGATTGCGGGACTGGCTGTCCTGACAGGTCAGGGCCAAATCGCCAAAACCAGCCAAGCCAGCGGCAGTGCGCGTCTGGCCATCGTAGGCTTGGATCACCCTTTCGATTTCGCGAAGCCCTCGGGTCATGAGCGCTGACCGTGCACTGGCCCCCATGCCCATCCCGTCGGCGCAGCCGCACGCGATGGCAATAACATTCTTCAGCGCACCGCACACCTGCACGCCCGCCGGATCGTCGCTGTGGTACAGCCGGAGCAAAGGGGTGCTGAGATCGGCAACCAACGATGAAGGGCCACCGGCCAGAGCAAGTGTCAGCGCGGTGGGGCGGTTGGCAAACAGGTCAGCGGAAAACGATGGCCCACTGAGAACCCCCAGACCCGATTTCGGCTGTATGGCTTCGCTGAGCAGGTGTCCGCTGGGGTCTGCGAAGCCTTTGGACGCAGTGATGATGGGGCAAGTGTCAGGCAGCCGAGCGCTCAGGGCAGCGAAAACAGCCTGTTGTGCCCGCGCTTTGACCGCCAGAACCACCACGGCGTCGTCCTGTTGTGCTTCAAGGTCGAAGGCGCTGAGAGGTCCGGCGTCAATGCCGGCAAGGGCCGGACAGTCCGGCACTTTCGGGTTGAGACCCTGCCGCGCCAAGGTCTCCGCCTGCGCCGGGTCACGGCACCAGAGCTTGACCCGTGATCCGCCAGTGAGCCAGACGTGAGCCAGCGCTGAACCAAAAGCACCGGCACCGATGATATGGATGCTGGGCCGGTTCAAGACGGAAATGTCAAAAAGTGATGAAGCATAGCGGGTCGTCTCTTGTTCTCGACGGCAGAAGTTCGCACATCATAGGCATTCATATTTTGCGGTGAGCATGCACTGATGACAGATAATACAGCGACGCCCGGACAATCAAAAGCCGGGGCGTCATCTGCCGTTCCAAAAACCAAAGAACCCGCCGCCGGGAAGCCCGGTGAGTCGGGTGGTGCGCCGGACACGCCCAAGGCGTCATACGAGCGGGACGGAAACCAGCTGCTTACGGCCCTGAATCTGCTGCGGTACCTGTGGCCAGCGGATAAGCCGCGCTTGCGGATGCTGTTTGTCCTCACGGGTCTGGCTATTCTGTTGGGTCAGTTATTTCTGGCTGTCACGCCACTGGTGTTCGCTACCGTCGTTGACGCGGTTGGGGGTGAGGGGCTGTTCCCCAATGCGTCGATTGCGCTGATCATCGGACTGGTTGCTGCCTTTGGTCTGGCGCGTCTGCTGTCCCAAGGCAGCCAGGAACTGAGCTCCGCGCTGTTCATTTTTGTGGGTCAGAACGGGATTCGGACCGTTGCACTGGAAACCTTCCGTCACCTGCATCAGCTCAGCTTGCGCTTTCATCTGGATCGGCAAACGGGCGGGCTGTCACGCGCGATTGAGCGCGGAACCAAGGGCATCGAATTCGTTCTGCGGATGATGACCTTCAACCTCGTTCCCACGACTTTTGCCATTGTCATCGTCAGCGGCATTCTGCTGGTCAACTTTGGCGCGCTGTATGCCATCATCACTTTTGTCACGGTGGTGGGATACATCATCTACACCATCGCAGTGACCGAATGGCGTATCAAGTATCGCCGGATGATGAACGAGACAGACTCGGAGGCGACGACCAAGGCCGTCGACTCTCTGCTCAACTACGAAACCGTCAAATACTTTTCCAACGAGAACCACGAAGCCGTTCGCTATGACCGTGCGCTCAAGGGCTACGAGTCCGCAGCCGTGAACAGCCAGCTGTCGCTGTCGCTGCTCAACCTCGGCCAAGGCGTCATCATCGCAGGGGGGCTGGTGCTGCTGCTTGGCTTGGCGGTGCCGCAAGTGATGAGCGGCGAAATCACGGTCGGTGATTTTGTGGCGATTCAGGCTTATCTGATCCAGCTTTATCTGCCGCTCAACTTCCTCGGCTTCGCCTATCGCGAAATCAAGCAAGGGCTGGTGGATATGGAGTACATGTTCAACCTGCTGGACGTTGAGCGCGAAGTGCCTGACCAGCCCAGCGCGGTGCCGATTGGGGTCAGCGGGGGCCGTCTGAGCTTCAATGAGGTCGATTTCGGCTATAACAGCGACCGCCAGATTCTGCACAAGCTCGATTTCACAGTCGAACCCGGCAAGACCCTCGCTATTGTCGGGCCAAGCGGGTCGGGCAAGTCCACCATCGGGCGGATGCTTTTCCGCTTCTACGATGTCTGGGATGGCGGGATCGAGATTGACGGGCAGGACCTGCGCAACGTCACGCAGTCTTCGCTGCGCGAGGCCATTGGGATCGTCCCTCAGGACACGGTCCTGTTCAATGACACCATTGCCTACAACATCGCCTATGGCCGGCCCAATGCGAGCCGTGAAGAGGTTATCGAGGCTGCCAAGCTGGCGCAGATACACGCATTTATCCTGGACCTTCCCGAAGGCTATGACACCCGCGTGGGTGAGCGCGGCCTGAAGCTGTCGGGCGGTGAGCGTCAACGGGTATCGATTGCACGAACGATCCTCAAGAATCCGTCCATTCTGCTGTTTGACGAAGCAACTTCTGCGCTCGATACCGACACCGAGTCGGCGATTCAGACGTCTTTGGCGGCTGTTTCGAAGGATCGAACCACCTTGGTGATCGCGCACCGACTGTCCACGGTTGTCGATGCGGATGAGATTATCGTGCTCGACAAGGGAAAAATCGTTGAAAAAGGCGCTCACCACGCGCTTTTGGAGCGTGATGGCGTCTATGCGCATATGTGGCACTCGCAACAGGAAGCTGATGAGTAACTGCCGCAAGGCTAAAGACTGGCTTTTCCACAGTTCTTTGCGTAGAAAGCGGCATCCGTTTGAACACGACTTAATTTAGGAGCGAGGCTCATGTCCCGCCGCTGTGATTTTGTTGGCCGTAAGCCACAAGCTGGTAACACCGTTTCGCACGCTATGAACAAGCGTCGTCGCCGGTGGCTGCCTAACCTGCAAAATGCTACCCTGCACTCTGAAATCCTGCAGGAAGGCGTTCGCGTTCGTCTGTCCACTCGTGCGATCCGCACCATCGAAAAGAACGGTGGTCTGGACAGCTTCCTGATGGGCACACCGAACCGCAAGCTTGGCCCTGATGCACTTGAGATCAAGAAGCGTCTGGAAAAAGCACAGGCTGCTGCGGCTTAAGGCTTTCTAAGCCGAAAGCTGATCGAGGGCCCATTGGGCGCTCTCAGCCACGACAGAGTTTTCTGAGCGTGCGAGTTGCTGAAGCGGCTCGCGCGCTTTTTCGTGTCCGGAATTTCCCAGACAGATCGCCAGATTGCGCAGGAACCGCTCGATGCCGATGCGCTTGACCGGGGAACCGGCAAAGGCTGCGCGGAACGCGGCGTCATCGAAGTCGGCGAAGTCCAGCAACTGCGCCTGATTGACAATGTCGCGGGGCTTGAACCCGGCTTCAGCGGTTGCGGTGGCGAATTTGTTC
>JBMZBW010000169.1:0-4626 GCA_049612785.1 Alphaproteobacteria bacterium
AGCCTCCAATGTCTCCATCCGCTTGGGCTGGCTCAGGTCGCCGTGCATGGGCGCAGCGGAGAAGCCGGCTTTGCGCAGCGTGTCGACGACGGCTGAAATGTCGCGTTTCCGGTTGCAGAACACGATCGACGACTTGGGCTTTTCGGCTTGGACAATAGCGCGCAGCGTGGACTGCTTTTCCTTCTCATCGCTGGAGACGAGAAAGGCTTCAACCGTTGTTGCCGTCGATGAAGCGCGGGCAACTTCGATTTCCTTTGGATTGCGCAAAAACTTGTCGGCCAGCTTGCGGATCGGCGGTGCCATGGTTGCCGAGAACATCAGAGTCTGACGTTTGGCCGGCAAGCGACCCACGATGGTTTCGATATCCGGAATGAAGCCCATGTCGAGCATGCGATCCGCTTCATCAATCACCAGCACAGAGACATCCATGGGCATGACGGAGCCACGCTCGATCAAATCAAGCAAACGCCCCGGTGTTGCGATCAGTACATCCACGCCTCGGGTCAGGATGGCTTCCTGTTCTTTCATGGACTCGCCGCCAATCAGCAAAGCCATGGAGAGCTGGTGGTTGGTGCCGTACATCTCAAAGTTTTCGGCAATCTGAGCGGCCAGTTCGCGTGTCGGCGAGAGGATCAGGGATCGCGGCATGCGCGCTCGAGCCTGACCTTCAGCCAAAATATCAATCATCGGCAAGGTGAAGCCTGCCGTTTTTCCGGTGCCGGTTTGCGCAACGCCGAGGACGTCGCGGCCCATGAGAACAGCCGGGATAGCGGCTTTCTGGATGGGGGTAGGGGTCTCATACCCCATGGAAGCTACTGCTTGCTGCAAGCCTTCGGAGAGGCCCAAATCTGCGAATTCGTTCATGAAGGGGGGGTTGCCAAAAAAGGCCCTAAACCGTGATGGATCCGTCGTGTTAGATGAAATTAAACCGAGAGCATCGCGGATCAAATGGGACATACTCTCGCATACGCGCTTGGTATACGTTTTATTGCCTAATTTCGCAAGGAAAGCCCGCATGAGCCACACCGTTGCATTCTTCCCTGGACTGCTGTGTGACGAAACCCTGTTCGATGCTCAGACCACAGCCTTTGACGCTGCTGGATATGACACTTATGTCGCTGATTTCAGCGCGGCCCACCATGACTCTTTCGAGGCGATGATCATCGACGTTTTGGCTGACCTGCCGGATCGCTTTTCGCTGGTTGGCTTGTCCATGGGTGGGTATGCAGCGCTAAAGGTGATTGAGCTGGCGGGGCAGCGCGTAGAACGCTTGGCGTTGCTCGATACCAATGCCCGCGCCGATGCCCCCGAGACCTCTGCACGTCGTCGAGGTCTGCTGGATCTGGCAGCCAAAGGCGACTTCAAAGGTGTGACGCCCCGACTTCTGCCATTGTACATCCATGAAAGCCGTTTGACGGATACACCCCTCACCGAAGCGGTCACAGGAATGGCGGAGCGGCTTGGACCGGACGTCTTTCGCCGGCAGCAGACAGCAATTCTGGAACGGAAAGATCAACGAGAAACGCTTGCCGCCTTTGAAGCGCCTGTGCTGGTTATTTGCGGGCGAGAGGATCAGGTAACACCGCTGTTTCTCAGTGAGGAAATGGCCGCACTGGCCCCCAAAGGGGATCTGCTCGTGATCGAAGAGTGCGGCCATCTTTCAACAATGGAACGTCCCGACGAAGTCTCAGACGCCTTGCTCCATTGGGTTCAAGGCTAAGCATGCCGCTGGTCTGCAGAATAAGACCAGCGGCGGCTGCCTTGGCGTGCTGTTCTAAGACGCTTTGCGAGCGGCTTTCATGGCATCCATAACCGGCTTGATTTCGTCACGCGTCAACGTGTCGTTGTTGTCCGTATCCAGCTCGTTGAAGTTTGCCGCAACCTGCGCTTCAACAGCGTCCCAATCCATGCCGGCGGTAAAGCCGTTTTCACCGAGGAGGAGCTTCACAACAGGGCGACCTTTCTTGCCTTTACCTTTGCCCTTACCTTTTCCTTTGCCTTTTCCGGGGCGTTCACCGTCCATGGCTTCCGCCATTTTGCTGCGGTCTGGCCCGGCATTAATTTCTTCCATGCTCAGAACGCCATCGTTGTCTGCGTCAAGGTGGTTGAACATGCGTTCGGTGACATCAAGCGCCCGCTCGATGGTCATCCCACGGGACCCTTTTCCAGCGTCCTTTTGCTGGGCGATGGATACGGTTGCGGTCGTGGTGGACAGCAGCAGGGTCGCGGTGGCGGCGAGAATGAGTTTCGTGTTCATGGTTCGGTTCCTTCCGAAGCGGGTGACTGGCTCTGCTTGTGAGGGCTGAGAGCCGGATTGAGAATTCAGAGGCGACTGTGTTTGTCGCCTTCGTGAGTGTTTTACGCACGCTTGTTCTCAATCATCCCCGCGGCATGAACTTTTTTTCGAAAAAAGATTTAACGGTGGATCTAAACGTCGATCTCTTCAGCGACGTAAGCCGCATTTTCCTGAATGAATTCAAAGCGTTTTTCAGCTTTTTTACCCATCAGATCCTCGACCAACTCCTTTATGGATTTTCCAGCCGCAAGGCCCGCAGCAGCATCGGCGAGGGTCACGCGCTCCATTTGGCGGGTCGCTGGATCCATGGTTGTTTCCCGCAGTTGCTTGGGCATCATCTCACCCAAACCCTTAAACCGGCTAATCTCCACGTTAGCGTTGGGGCGGAACTCTTTTTCCAGAATCTGATCTTTGTGCCGATCATCACGGGCGTAGAATGACTTGCCGCCGTGACTCAACCGATAAAGCGGCGGAACCGCAAGGTACAGGCGACCGGCTTCGATGATCTGCGGGTAAGTCTTGTAGAAGAATGTCATCAGCAGCGACGCGATATGCGCGCCATCAACGTCTGCATCGGTCATGATCACAACACGTTCGTAACGCAGGTTCTCGACGTCTGAAGATTTGCCGTCAAAGCCCAAAGCCTGTGCCAGATCAGCCAGCTCCTGATTACCGCGCAACTTGTCAGCACTGGCTGAAGCGACGTTCAGGATTTTGCCGCGCAGGGGCAGGATTGCCTGAGTTTCGCGCTGCCGTGCTTGCTTGGCCGAACCACCAGCGGAGTCACCTTCGACCAGAAACAGCTCGGTGCCTTCTGGCGAGTTGCGGGAGCAATCGGTGAGCTTGCCGGGCAATCGCAGCCGCTTGGTCACCGATTTCCGTGCCGTTTCTTTCTCCGCCTTTTTCCGCAGGCGTTCTTCCATGCGCAGGATGATACTATCGAGGAGCGCTTTGGCTGCGGGGCCATTGCCGGCGAGCCAGTGTTCAAAGTGCTCTTTCAGCGTCTGATCGACCAGTCGCGCCGCTTCTGGGCTACCCAGCCGTTCCTTGGTCTGTCCCTGAAACTGTGGTTCGGGGATGAAGCACGACAGGACAGCCCGCGCGCCGCCAAGAACATCATCGGCTGTAATCGAGGACGCTTTCTTGTTGCCGGCCATTTCGCCATAGGTTCGCAGGGCGCGGGTCAGGCCGGTTCGCAAACCGTTTTCGTGCGTGCCGCCCTGGGGCGTCGGAATGGTGTTACAGTAGGACGTGAGGGTCGCTTCGCCGGTCCCTTCATCATCGGGCCAGGCCAAGGCCCACTCGACCTTGCCGCCGGATCCGTTGAGGTCGGCTTTGCCGTCAAACAGAGAATCACCGATGAGCGCCTGCTGGCCCAATTGTTCCCGCAGGAAGTCACCCAAGCCGCCGGGGAAGTGGAATACAGCCTCGGTTGGGGTTTTATCACCATCCTTGATCAACTCTTCAGCGCAGCTCCAGCGTATCTCGACGCCGCGTTCGAGGTAGGCTTTTGACCGAGCCATCTTGAACAGGGTTGCTGGTTTAAAGCTGTGCTTGTTGCCGAAAATTTCTTCGTCGGGCTTGAATTGAACCGATGTACCGCGCCGATTGGGGGCAGAACCCACTTTGGTCAGCTTTGACGCTGTCAGACCGCGTGAGAAGGACTGGGTCCACAAGGTCTTATCGCGCGCAACTTCGACAATCATGCTCTCTGACAGGGCGTTTACGACCGAAATGCCCACCCCGTGCAGACCGCCTGAGGTCGCGTAGTTCTTGCCGCTGAATTTACCGCCGGAATGCAGGGTGGTCAGGATGACTTCCAGCGCGGATTTGTCTTTGTACTTTGGATGGGGATCGACAGGAATGCCGCGACCATTGTCCATGACGCGCACTGAACCATCAGCCAGCATTTCAACAGAAATTCGGGTCGCGTGACCGGCGACAGCCTCATCCACGGAGTTATCCAGAATTTCAGCCATGAGGTGATGGTAAGCGCGCTCATCAGTGCCGCCGATGTACATGCCGGGCCGTTTGCGGACAGGTTCAAGGCCCTCAAGGACTTCGATGTCTTTGGCGGTATAGCCTGTCGCTTTTTTGGTCTGTTCATCGGAAACGGAGAAAAGGTCCGTATCTGCGGCCATAGGAAAACGATCCCTGTCTGAAATGATTGTTCAGTATCTGTTCGCCTTTATCCGCTTTATGCGGCTTTAACGCAAGCAGTCTTCCCTCTGGTCTCCGCACAAAAGAAAAGGGCCGCTCGGTGGGAGCGGCCCTTTCTGGCTTTTGACTGATCCGAAACGGATTAGCAGGAGTAGTACATCTTGAACTCG
>JBMZBW010000170.1:0-4487 GCA_049612785.1 Alphaproteobacteria bacterium
CTTTGTTGTAGCCGTAGTTCACGCTCATCTTCGGGCGAGGGATCCAGGCCACTTGCTCACCAAAGTGCGGCAGCAGTGATAGGGTCAGCAACCCATGGGCAATCGGTCCACCGAAGGGGCCTTTAGCCGCCATTTCCGGATTGGTGTGGATCCACTGCTGGTCCAACGTGGCATCGGCAAAATCCTGAATCCGCTTCTGGTCCACCAAAACCCAATCGGTTACGCCAACTTCGGTTCCGACTTTCGTCAGCATATCGGCTTTGATGTCGTCCTTGTTGTGGCTCATCGCGATGTCTTTCCTTCTTCACCAACGGGTACGTCTGCATGAATCCAGATTGACGTCAGCAAAGCAACCGATCCCATGGTCGCCAGCATGGCTGAACCCCCGTAAGACAGGAAAGGAAGGGGCATACCAACCACGGGCAGTAAGCCCATGTTCATACCAATGTTAATTACGATGTAGAAAAACAGGTTTGCCGTCAGGGTCGCAGCAAGGAGTCGCCCAAACTGACTGCGCGCACGCAGGGCCGTAACAACGCCATACAGCAGCAAAAGCGAAAACAGGAACAGCACCACCATGCATCCGATGAACCCAAATTCCTCAGCCAGAAGGGACCAGACAAAGTCCGTGTTGTTTTCCGGCGTAAACCCAAGCTGGTTGTGTTGTCCTTGTCCAAAGCCCTGCCCCTCGACCCCGCCTGAGCCAATGGCAATCTTGGCCTGACGGATGTGATAACCCGCACCGGCCAGGTCCAGATCACTGTCAAACAGCACCAGTACACGGCGGCACTGATAGCCAGCTGCTTCAAATCCATTCGTCAGACAGCGGTCAACGAACCAGTAACTGATCCCAATGACTCCCCCGATCCCCATCATCACCAGCCACCAGCGCAGCCCCGCCAGAAACAGCACCACCCCGACACAAGCCAGCAGCTTCAGTGAGGTGCCAAGGTCAGGCTGCTCCATGATCAGATAGGTTGGAACGGCGGCCAGGAATATGGGAAAAATCAGGTCTAAAGGGTTGCCCAGCTCTTCCCAACTCGCGGTATTCAGGTAGCGCGCGAGGGTCATGATCAAACCGATTTGCACAAGCTCCGAGGGCTGCAAGGTCATGACCCGCAAGTCGATCCATCGCTTAGCGTTGTTGAACTCGTCACCAATAAACGGAACCGCAAGCAGCATGACCATGGTCACCAGAAAGATGATGTAAGACAGGCGATACCAAACGCGAATGTCGATCAGGCCAGCGATCACCGCCAGGCCAAAGAAGATCACCAAACGAATAACGTGGATACTGGCAAAGGGCTCCCAGGCCAATCCACCCGCAGAATACTGCATGGCCACACCAATGCTGGAGAGGATGATCACCAGAATGAACAGCGGCCACGGCACACTGGAAACACGATCCAGAAGCGAAAGTTGAACGCGCCGCTGGTGCGTCCGGTCAAGGGTAGACGTCATGACTCAAACCCCATCGTTTCTGCCAATGAGGTTGTATCGGTCGATCACCATATTCGGCTGGCCACCAGAATTACCAACAATCGCGGCTTGCAGCAGGTCCAGCACCACCGGCCCTGCGGATCGGCCACCGCTGTCCCCGTGCTCGATGATCACGGCACAAGCATAGCGAGGGTTGCTGATCGGACCGTAGCCGACAAACAAGGCGTGGTTGCGTCGGTTGTAATCGAGGGTCCGCACGTCTTCGAGCATGCGCAGGCGTTCACCCACAGACAGTCGGGCAACCTGCGCCGTACCCGTCTTACCCGCAATCTGCAGCGCCGGGTCCTCAACCTGAGTATAGCGGTAAGCCGTACCGCGATCGGTGTTCGTCACCCGGTTCATGGCCCGGCGTACGATTTCCAGATGCTCCTCTTTGAAGCCAAGATCCTCTGCAGGATAGGGCATATCAGGAAGGATCAAGTGCGGACGCACGGCTCGCCCTCCGTTCGCAATCCGCGCGGTCATGGTGGCCAACTGTAAGGGTGTCGTCAGGACGTACCCCTGACCAATGCTCGCCTGTACCGTGTCGCCATCAAACCAATTTTGCCCCAGCGCGTTACGCTTCCAGTTCTCATTTGGAACAACGCCTCGGGTTTCCCCGGCCACGTCGATCATCAATCGATCACCAAAGCCAAGCCGCTGTGCGACCTCAGACATTTTTTCCGGCCCAATCCGCTGGCTCATTTCATAGTACCAAGTGTCACAGGACTGAACGAGGGCGTACTCCATATCCACCCGGCCATGCCCGTCACGTTTCCAGCAGTAGAAGGTTTGCGGCCCCACTTCTGTCTTGCCTGAACAGGTGACCAGTTCACTGGGGCTGATTCCAACTTCCAGCGCAGCAAGCATGGTCACCATTTTGTAGGTCGAACCCGGCGGGTAGTGTTCAGCAGAGCACTTGTTGACCAACGGCTTATGCTCATCGTTGATCAGTTCGCTCCAGACTGAATTCGTGATGCGACTGGTAAAAATGGATTGGTCAAAGGTCGGATGGGAAGCCATGGCAAGGACTTCGCCTGTATCCACCTTCATAACCACAGCCGCCCCCGCACGGATCATCTCACTTTCAGAAATGGGCTGCTCAGCCAGCCGTTGCTCGGCGTAGGTTTGCAGACCAAGGTCGATGGTGGAGCGAATGACACGGCCGGGAACGGGGGGCACGCGGGAGACAATCCGCTGCTCCTGACCAAAGGCGTTGATCTCCATGATCCGGCGGCCGGCAAGCCCGCGCAGGGACTTCTCCATGGTGCGCTCAATGCCTTTCCGACCGATCTTGGCATTGGGTCGGCGCAGCATGCGGTCTTCGTCACCGATCAAATCCTCAGGCTGCACCTGGCTGACGTAACCAAGGGCATGAGCCGCTGTACCCGGATAGTTGTAAAACCGCTTTTCGGCGACGTCGATTTCAGCACCAGGCAGATCCAGAGCCCGCGCTTTGAGCCGCGCGACTTGGTCCCAGGACAGGTCCTCGGCCAGCAGTACGCCACCCTCCGCATTAATCTGCTTGGCTTCGACAATGCGCCGGTTGATATCGCGCTGCTGCTCGATACTCAGCGGTAAGATCCCAAAGATCTCCTCAATGGCCCGCGCCTCGTCCTTAGCGCGGCCAGAGACAACCTTGTAGGTCAGCCCATAGCGCCCAAACCGCTCAATGGCACCAAAGCCCGGCCAGCGTCCGGGGCCGACTTCTGCGATCAGGTTAAAATCATCCGCCGTAATTTCAGTCAGCAGACGCCCCTCGCCCGCGATTACATCCTGACCGATATCCAGTTGCTCGATCATGCGCTCGGTCAAAAACGGACTGGCCTCGATCAACGCGGCGGCTCGCCGGACGATTGCCGTATTGTTGGTCTCGATCTGCTTGGCCTTGCGCTCTGGATAGAACATCAGGTTAAAGCTCTTCTCGTTCCCGGCCAGTTGCCGCCCGAAACGGTCAAGGATGATGCCACGCGTCGGCGCGTCAAAGCGCGTGACCGTTCGAATGTCAAAGCTATCGGCAAGGAAGTCGTCTTGGCGCGGGACCTGCAGCGAATAGAGACGATAGCCCAGCGCAGCGAGTGCGACCCCTTGAATGGTGGTCGCCAGCACCAGACGCCGGGTAAAACCGGTTTCCCTCTTTTTGCCGTCGCGCGCCGTCAAACTAGCGATCCTCCAACTGCAGGGCTCCTCGCCACAGGAAGGAGCGCATTGCGTTGTTCAACACATAGACAAGTGGGTACACCAGCGCTGTCATGCCAGCCCGTATCATGTTCTGAAACGGGGCGGTGACTTCCAGCTCATAGGCAGAATAAAACGTCCACTGGATTGTGAAATAGGCTGCAATTCCGGTAACGGCTGCGCCCCAGTGAAACAAGAAACCAGACCCCTCCACATCGGCCCGAAATGAACCGATCATGTAGAAAACTGTTAAATAAGCGATGATAGACAGGCCCATGTGAGAGCCATTCATGGCGTCCGTCCAGAACCCAATCGCAAAGACCAACGGTATCGGCATAATGCTTGGGTGACGGATCATCCAGAACAGGACCGTGGCAAAGGCCAGATCAGGCAGAAAAGCAATCCCACGCCCCAACCCAAGCGCAGATGCGTCCAGGGCCAGAAAGATGAGAAACATAACAACCGGTAGCAGGATACGAATGCGCCGCAGAACCCCGCCCAGTAACAGATCAATGACGAGAAGAATGGTTTGCATGACCTAGTTCTCGTCCAGACCCTGCAATCCGACAGCACCGGCGGCGATCAAATCGGCATTAATGTCCACGCCCGGATAATCGACCACCAGAACATTGGAAAGCTGGTCAAAATCCACGGTGGGTCGAATACGGGCTTCCGCTACGGTAATTTCGGAGATGAAACCAATCAGAAGTCCCGGAGGAAAAACCCCGTCTGCGCCACTTGTGATAACCCGGTCGCCCACCTGAATTTTTTCCAGATCCTGCGGCAGCATGAAATCCTGTTCCACCCGCAAATAGTCAAAAGGCAGTCCG
>JBMZBW010000171.1:0-4406 GCA_049612785.1 Alphaproteobacteria bacterium
TTGAAGAAAGATTGAATGAAGTCCGATTTGTCCCGATGATTCAAGGACTCCCATCGAAAAGAAGCGCGCAAACCACGGAAATATCTCACGAATCTGCAACAATAGAATCGCCTGAAGTTGATTCTATACTCTGATTCGGTGTAGTACTTGCACTCCCTCGGTTTCGTCGAGGTCATTTCAGGCTTCGGCGACGTATAAAAAAATGCATTTGCAAACAAAAGCATAGAACACGGGATTGAGGCGGCAAGAATGACCCACATTTTAAGGGTCCATATGGGCAACGTATCGAGGCTGGTTTCATTTTCATCGAAACTGGCTGTAGTTCGAAAAAACATTGTGAGCGGCGTTGGTGCTGTTCTTTCGATTGCGGCCCTTACGGGCGGCACGCTTGCCGTTGCGACCTTTGCGGGCGCACAGAGCTATCAGGCATCGGCTGGTGACTGGAACACAGTCTACCCTCCACACAAGACAGCCAAGGGGCTGCTCGGCAGTGACGGGTCTTATGTTGTACAGAAAGGCGACAGTCTCTACGGCATCGCCAAGCGCTTTCGGGTCGGTCAGCGGACACTGATCCAGCGCAACGCCTTGGGTGACGGAGGCCGGATCGTAACAGGACAGACCCTGTTCATTCCCCTGCGCAGCTTTGATGAGGGCCTGACCAATGTCGGGACATCGGTTGCCGTTTCCGTGCCTTTGGCGACAGCCAGCGCGCGCTTCCACACCGTGCAACGCGGCGAAACAGCGTACCGGATCGCGAAGAAATACGGTGTAAAGCTGGATATTCTCGCAACGGCCAACGGTCTGGATGCCAACTACACACTTCGACTGGGTCAGCAACTGACCATTCCAACGGCTGCAACGGTCAGCTTGAGCACGACGTCATTTGATACACCACCGACCTCGGTGCTGAGTATGGAAATGCCGCCGGTTCCGTCCAAACGACCGCCAGCGCCAAACCATGCCCCTCTGCGCCTGACAGAGACGCTCAATGCCATGAATCCGGAGCCCCTTGCGGCTGCGACCCCGCAAGTGACGCATGTGCGGGTCTCCGGCCCTCGCCTGATGAACCCGCTGCCTGCGGTGCGTCAGGATGAGACCGTCTTGCTGCCCGAGCGCGTGTCACGGATTGATGCCAGCAAGTTCAGCTGGCCTGTACGCGGTCGCCTGCTGATGACCTTTGGCCCCAAAGAGGGCGGGATGGTCAACGACGGCATCAACATTTCTGCGCGTTCGGGTGAGCGCGTGACGGTGTCCAAGCCGGGCGTTGTGATCTTTGCCTCCAGCGCTCTGGAAAACTACGGCAACATGGTTCTGGTGAAGCATGACAGCCGCTGGGTGACGGCTTACTCGCATCTGGACGCGATTTCGGTTGAGGTGGGTCAGCAACTGGCAGCGGGCGAGGCTTTGGGTCTTGTCGGCACGTCTGGCAACATCAGCCGCCCCCAGCTGCACTTCGAAGTGCGCCGCGATGGTAAGCCGATTGATCCGCTGAAGGTTCTCGGCTTTTAAGACAATCCGTCGGGCGTCAGTTCGTTAGGTGCTGCGCCCGATGAAATCCTGCGAAAACTGCCAGGCAACGCGGCCAGACCGCCCGCCGCGCGTTGTTGCCCATTCCAGTGCAGCGGCGCGGACCTCGTTTTCGTCCGCCTTGACCCCGGCTTCGGCGAGGTAGCCGTTGACCATGGCCAGATAAGTATCCTGATCACAGCGATGGAACCCAAGCCACAGGCCAAAGCGGTCGGAGAGAGAGACTTTCTCGTCGATGGCTTCCTGTGAATGAATGGCCGCGCGCTGCTCGTTCTCCATCATGTCGCGCGGCAGCAGGTGGCGGCGGTTGGACGTGGCGTAGAACAGCACATTCGCCGGACGCCCGGCCAGACCACCATCCAGCACGGTCTTGAGCGACTTGTAGGCTGCATCGTCGTAGTCAAAGGAAAGATCATCGCAGAACAGAATGCTGTTCGCCGGAAGCGCCGCCAGATGGGTCAGCAGCCGGCCCACGGTCGCGATGTCTTCGCGCGCCAGTTCGATCAGCAACAGGGGCTGGGCCAGCTTGTCTTCTTTCTGAATGGTCGCGTGGACGGCTTTGACGAGGCTGGATTTTCCCATACCCCGTGCGCCCCACAACAAAGCATTGTTCGCCGGTTTACCGTGGGCAAAGCGCCGGGTGTTCTCCAACAGCGTATTGCGCGAGCGATCCACGCCCAGCAGCAGCTCCAGATCCACACGCGCGACTTTGTGCACCGGTTCCAGCCGGTGTTGCTCCGGACGCCAGACGAAGGCGGTTGCCGCGCCGATATCAGTCGCTTCGATAGGGGCAGTTTCCGGGGAAAACCGGGCGGCCATGGCCTCTAGCGCACTTCGCATGGCGCGCAGTTCTTTCTCCATGACATCCGTGCTCATAATCGTTCTCCAACGCGTGAAAATACCATTTCTTCCGCCGCAGTGAGTGGCGGAGCGGGCTTTGATGACCCATATACGCCGCAAAGCCTTGCAATCGCCGCATAAATCAGTGGCGGTGCGGGCGTGGCTTTATGGGTTTTGACCTGTATAGTCCGCCCAAATCAACAGACCAGCGGGAAAGCGTAAAGCCTGATGAACGCAGATGGCCATACGCAATCCAACTTTAGGACCAAAACCATGAAACCAATCAATACCCTGATCCGTACCGTAGCAGCATCGGCTGCGCTCCTGACCCTGCCTAGCGTTGCACTGGCGCAGTCGGCTGGTGGCAGCGGTGGGCTGATCCAGATGCTCATCATGTTCGGTGGTATCGGTATCGTCATGTACCTGTTCATGATCCGCCCACAGCAGCGCCGCGCGCGCGAGCAGCGGGAAATGATCGAAAGCAGCCAGTCTGGTGACAGCCTGCTGCTGAACTCTGGTTTCAAGGTGAAGCTCAAGCACAAGGACGACCGTTTCTTCCGTGTTGAGCTGGCTGAAGGTGTCATTGCAGAGGTTGATCCTTCTGCCGTGACCATGAACACCACGGCGATGGAAAACCGCGCCAACGAAGCCGCTGAAAAAGCTGCAGCCAAGAAAGCAGGCCGGAACCGCAATAACTAATCCGGCGCGCGAGCACTGAACGTCAGGGGGCATTGCCCGTCGCGATCCCCCTTACACACCGAGAATAAAGGCCTGTAGGCATGAGTTATACCCGTTGGTGGCAGCCCCTTGTTGTCGTGTTTGTGGTGCTGGGCGGCATGTATTTCGCCGCCCCTAACCTGTTCCCACGCGCGACGTACGATGAAAACAACACGGCACAGAACTACGTGCCCGTGCCCTTTCTGCCATATCAGGTCAATCTGGGCCTCGACCTGCAGGGCGGGTCTTATCGTCTGGTTCGTGTGGATCTGGAAGACGCCAAGGCGTCTTACATGCAGGATGTCCAGCGGATCGGGTCAAACGTGCTGCGGGACCAGGGTGTCGCTCTGCGGGCGACCTCTTCGCCAACCAACGTGCGTTTCCAGTTCCGTGACGAGACCGCCATGCTGGGCGCGCGTCAGGTGTTGCGCGAACAGTTCCCGAACGCGAACTTTACCGATGAAGGCGCGGTTCTGACCGTCGGAATCAATGATGAGGCTTTTGAGCTGGTCAAGCAGGAAACCGTGCAATCGGTCCGCGATACCATTGAACGCCGGATTGATGCTTTTGGTCTGACCGAACCCAGCATCCGGATTCAAGGACAGGATCGCATCCTGATTGAGGTGCCGGGCGTTTCCAACATCGACGAGTATTTGAAGAAGCTGGCGCTGACCATTCACATCGTGAACCGCGCCGATGTAACTCGAAACCCGAACGAGACCCTGTTCATGATGCTCCAAGACGCCGAGCGCGTGCTGGAGCCGGGTCAGCAGCCTATTTCTTACCTGATTGAACGCGAAGCTTGCGTCGATGGTGCCGATATTCAGGGAACGGGCGTGAACTCTGAATACGGGGTTGCGGTGACCTTTACCCTGAACAGCCGCGGCACCAAGGACTTCGCCAACTGTACGCGGAACAATGTCGGTGAACGGCTGGCCATTGTTTTGGACGGGGAAGTGATTTCCGCGCCAAACGTGAATGAAGCCATCACCACCGGTGCCGTGCAGATTTCCGGTGGCTTCCTGTTTGAAGAAGCGCGCAATCTGGCCACGCTGCTGGGTACGGGCTCTCTGGCAGCTGAAGTTGAAAGCATTGAAGAACGCGTTGTTGGACCGGGTCTGGGCGCTGAGTCGATCCGTTCTGGTGCGATTGCCTGTATTGTGGCGATGGTGTTGGTCCTCGTCTTCATGACCATGGCGTACGGCCTCTTTGGTCTGATGGCGAACGTGGCTCTGGTCGTGAACCTGGTCATGCTTCTGGGGATGCTGTCATTGTTCGGGGCAACCCTGACCTTGCCGGGTATCGCGGGTATCGTCCTGACG
>JBMZBW010000172.1:0-4366 GCA_049612785.1 Alphaproteobacteria bacterium
ATGCCTTGCCATCATGCTTCGCGAATTGGCGCAGGTAAGAGCGTGCTACTTCGATAACGTCACCTCCTCGCTCGCGCAACGCAGGCAGTGGAATTGGAATAACATTAAGCCGGTAATACAGGTCTTCCCTGAAACGGCCAGATTGCACGTCTTCCCATGCGTCTCGGTTGGTCGCGCAAATAATGCGAGCGTTGGAGTATTCGAGCTTTGAAGAGCCGACCCGTTGGAAGCTGCCAGACTGCAAGAACCGAAGCAGCTTAGACTGGAGGCTTATGTCCATTTCACCGATTTCGTCGAGGAACAACGTGCCATTGTGGGCCATTTGCGCTGCGCCGTCCCGATCCGTCGTCGCGCCGGTGAAGGCCCCTTTCACGTGGCCAAACAGCTCTGATTCGATCAGATCCTTTGGGATCGCGGCGCAGTTCAAGACCGTGATGTTTCCATCTTTCCGTGGTGACGCACGATGCAGTGCCTGAGCCACCAACTCCTTCCCGGTTCCGGTCTCGCCGGTTATGAATACCGTAGCGTCGGAAGGGGCTGCCGAGTCAATCGTCCGATAGACAGCCTGCATCGCTAACGAGCTGCCAATCATTTCGTCGTAGGATGGACGGTCAAGCTGCTGATAGACCGCAACTTTGGATTTGAGTTGGCGCAACTCAATAGCGTTGTGCAGCGTTTGAACAAGGCGTTCCTGAGCAAACGGCTTTACCAAGAAGTCATTGGCCCCAAGACGCATGGCATCAACGGCAATATTGATTGAGCCGTGAGCTGTCATGACCAGGGTTGTTGTGCCCAGCCCTTCTTCGGCAATCAATTCAAGAATTTGCTGCCCGTCCATATCAGGCAATTTAAGGTCCAGCAGCAGGAGTTCAGGTCGCTGATCGCGGAGAATTCGAAGGCCGGCCTTACCGGTTTCGGCTGTCAGGATGTTAAAAGGCTCTTTCTGCAAAAAACCTTGGTACATGTGCAGCATTGATGGTGAATCTTCAATGATCAGCAACTTAACTGGCATCGTTTCGGCCCCGGCCCTTGTTTTCGCTCAAGATTGCAAATAAAGAAACTTATTCGCCTTTTTAACAAAAATTAATCAAACGCAAGAGAGATATCAACTCGTAACCCGGGTTTGGCTGGCTGTTACCCGTGGGGGCTCAACAGCAAAGGATTCCGACTTTATGTTGTATCCTGAAGAAAAAATTCCTCTTATGGCAAATAACTTGCCTTATCGCCGAAGAATCAGTGCTTCGGTCCCTCGCACCCAATTAATTAATTTCAACTGGGATGATATGTCTTTCAGAATGAATGTCAATTTGACAATTTCACAAGGTTTGAAAATACAACTCTGAGTTATGGCAAGTATCTCGGCATGATGCTAAAGGCAGAAGCAAATGAAGCGAACAGTAAATTTCAAAAAAGAAGTATCATAAAGGGAAGGGAATCATATGTTCTCCATGGTCTGTCGCGGTGCTTTGGACGCGAAACTTGAAGAGCTTTTAATATCAGTAATGGCTGATTTGGCTGGTCCTCCCTCGTTGATTCTGTGCGGTGCATCGATTGCGACAGACTTGGGTGTCTTTCAAAATGGTGATCAAAACGATGTTCCCTTTCACGGTGCATCCTCTTGTCTGGGCGTTATGACCAACGAAGGGCCTTTTGTCGAAGGTGGCGTTGGTGCAGGGATCTTATGTATTTCAGATCCCATGGGAGCCTATGGTTCTGCGGTCGTGAGCATGGAGGCGGACACAGTCGAAGAAGCCGCGCGTGATGCTTTGCAAAGGGCCTTGATCCAAGCGGGGCGCCCCGGCGAGACGCCTGAGCTGATCTGGCTTTCATCGACGCCAGGTATGGAGGAGCGGGTCATTGCGAGTATCCATGAAACCATCGGCAAAGGGGTCCCAATTTGTGGGGGTTCGGCGGCTGACAACACCGTTTCCGGAGATTGGGTTGTTTTCGACCGGTCCGCGCGATTTGGTTCAGGGATTGCCATCACCGTCATGTTTCCGTCTGTTCCGGTCGGATATGCCTTTCACTCCGGGTACAGGCCAACGGTGACAATGGGACAAGTGACCAGCACCGTCGGGCGAAGCATCATGGCAATCGACGGCCAACCCGGGGCACAAGTTTACAATCAATGGACCGGCGGCAAGATCGACGACGCGATGGACAAGGGCGGCAGCGTGATTGCCAGCACGTCGCTATCTCCGCTAGGGCGTCGACGTGATGCCGTTGCTGGTTTTGATTATTTCCTTCTCTCGCACCCTGAATCTGTTTCAGCGGATGGTGGGCTGGCTCTGTTTTCCAATATCGAGGTGGGAGACGAAATCGTTTTGATGGAAGGCTCGGAGGATAACCTGGTGCATCGCGCGCCAAGGGTGGCTGAAAATGCCCTGGAAATGGCGAGACTTGATAAGGACTGTATTTCAGGTGCATTAGTAATTTACTGCGCGGGATGTATGCTGACAGTGCAAGATCGGATGGATGAAGTCGCTCGTGGCCTGGGTGAAATGCTTGGCGGAAAGCCTTTTCTGGGGACTTTCACTTTCGGTGAGCAAGGATGCTTCATTGGTGGGTCGAACCACCATGGAAACCTAATGATCTCCGTCGTGGTATTTGGAGTCTAACCGAGTAAGCCGGAGAGAATGAGCAAAGATCAGGACTTACAAAACTCCGGGTTGGAAGAACAACTCCGTGAAGCTTTGGTCGCTTTGGAGCAGGCAACAGTAAGAGAGCGCCAGACCAGGCTTGAGTCAGAGTTCCTTTTGGAGTCTTTGCGCGATCTTGGTTTCGCTGAGCAGACTTCGGAAGTCTATTCGCGCTCCTTGGAAATGCTGCGGCAGAGCGTGTTCTTTGATGAAGCCTTTGTGCTGCGCGCGCCGTTAAGTGGTGAACCCCTGAGGGTCGTTGCCTCCACTCACGCTAAGTTTCAGGACGCAAGTTTCGATATGAACCCCCATTTTGAGCGGGTTAAGTCAGGCGTTGCGATCCCGGTTTACGACATTGAGACGATGGAGGAATGGCAGAAACAGCCAATTGAGGTTCGGGAAAACGTCATCTCTACTCTGTCGATTCCGGTCCCGCAGGAAATTGGTGCGACCATCATTATTTGTACCAGCCATGAAAAAGGCGGCTTTAACGACGCATCGCTTCAGGCGGCTCAGCGGTTTGGATTGCTGGTGGCGCAAGCCATCCGCATGACGCGGGTTCGCGAGGATGAGTTGCAAACAGCCCTGGTGCGCCTCTCCTCTCAAGCCGAGCGGGATCAGACTGATTTCATGCTCGCCGCCGTTGATGCTTTGGGTGAAGGCGTTTTCGTTGTCGATGCCCAACAAAGAATCATTGTCACCAATGAGCGGTACCGGCAGCTCTACGGCGAATTGGCCGACATGTATGTTCCCGGCATAAACATTGAAGATATTTGGCAGCTCGAGAGACAGAGCGGCTTTGTCAAATATATGGAAATGCCAAATACCCTGTCGATCAATGACAGCGCGGGCTGGATCGGTATGACCCGCACCAACCAGCACTTGTTAAGAGACGGTAAAACCATTCGCGCTACGGATCGTCGCCTGCCCAACGGATGGGTGGTTGGCGTGCGCGTGGACATTTCCGAATTGGCCGAGAAGGAACGGGACCTAACCCTTGCCCGGAATGAGGCGCAGGCAGCAAATGCGGTAAAATCTGAATTTCTTGCGACCGTCAGTCACGAAATCAGAACGCCGTTGAACGCAATTCTGGGGATGTTGGGGCTGATCCAGCGACATGCACTGACGGATACACAGCATGAGTACGTTTCGGTGGCAGAGACATCAGCCCGAAACCTGCTGATGCTTCTGAACGATATTCTGGACGTGTCAAAGATGGAGGCCGGCAAATTAGCGCTGGAGGAAGAAGACGTCATCCTCGCGCAAATTGTGCGTGAAGTCGTCCGACTTTACCGCGACGCTGCCGACGCCAAGAACATCGTTTTGGAGCGGATCCTTGACCCTGCCCTGCCCACTGCGGTTCGAGCCGATGGTGGGCGGCTGCGTCAAGTGCTGATCAATTTTGTGTCCAACGCCATTAAGTTCACCGATCATGGTCTGGTGAAAATCCGTGTGGGGTTGTCCGATACGGACCCCGGCACAACGAATAACGTTCGCTTGCGTTTTTCTGTAGAAGACACGGGCCTTGGCATTTCACGGGAGGCGCAAGAACGGTTGTTCCAGCCTTTTGAGCAGGTTGGTGCTTCAGTGGAAAAGAGACAAGGTGGCACCGGGCTCGGTCTGAACATCTGTCGCCGTATCGCCGATGCAATGGAGGGCGATACGGGGGCTGAGTCAGTTGTGGGTGAAGGGTCTACATTCTGGTTTGAGGCTGAGTTCAAAGTCGC
>JBMZBW010000173.1:0-4326 GCA_049612785.1 Alphaproteobacteria bacterium
CAGCGGTGGAATACTCCGGGCGACGGCCTGTGTGCTCTTCGACCACATCCGCGATCATCGCGCCAAAGGCTTCTGGGGGGTAGATGAAGCTCTCCCCGGAAATCCGGTAGCGGTAGGACACGTTCGCCCGGTGCGGCTCTACGGCTGCGTCGATCCAAGCCTTGAGGCTGTCGCTGCTGTGTTCGTCGTTGAAGCGGATATTGACGGTGGCGCTGGCCTTGGCTGGGATCAGGTTGTCTGCGCTGTTGCCCACGTCAAAGGTCACGACTTGTGCTGAGGAGGCCTGAAAGTGCTCTGTGCCGTTGTCCAGTGGCTCAGCGGTCAGCGCTGAAAGAACCGCGAGCAAGGGATGCACGGGGTTATCAGCCAAGTGGGGGTAGGCCACGTGCCCTTGGGTTCCTGCGCTTTCGAAATAAGCGGTCACAGACCCACGACGGCCAATCTTGATCGAATCGCCCAAGGCATTGGGATTGGTGGGTTCACCTACAATACAAACGTCCGGGCGCTCGCTGTGTTCGGCCATCCAGTCGAGCAAGGCGCGGGTTCCATCGGTGGCGGGCCCCTCTTCGTCGCCTGTGATGATCAGCGAAATGGCGTCGCCTTGGGCCAGATTTTCGACCATGGCTTCAACTGCGCCCATGAAGCACGCTACGCCCGACTTCATATCGACCGCTCCGCGCCCGTAGAGCACGCCATCGACGATGTCCGCACCGAACGGCGGATGGGTCCAGGCGGCTTCATCGCCCACTGGCACCACATCCGTATGACCAGCGAAGGCAAAATGCCGTCCGTTGGTTGCGCCCCGATTGCCAAACTTGACGAACAGGTTTGGAGTCCCGTTACGGTCCACTCGTTCCGACCAACCGCCCAGCCGCTCTGCCCACGCTGCGATATAGTGCAGTGCGCCGCCCTCAACCGGTGTGACAGAGGGGCAGCGGATCAGCGCGCGGGCGTGGGTGAGGGATGGGCTGTCGGTCATGGTCTGGATCAGTCGCGCAGCAGTTCGTTGATGCCGGTCTTCGAGCGGGTCTGGGCATCCACACGCTTGACGATCACGGCACAATACAGTGACGGACCATCGCCGGTTTTGGACGGCAGCGAACCCGGTACAACCACGGAGTAAGACGGAACGCGACCCATGAAGACTTCGCCGGTCGCACGGTCCACAATCTTGGTAGACGCGCCGATGTAAACGCCCATGGACAGCACAGCGCCTTCTTCGACGACCACACCTTCAGCCACTTCCGAGCGGGCACCGATGAAGCAGTTATCCTCGATAATAACCGGGCCAGCCTGCAGCGGCTCCAACACGCCGCCAATGCCAGCGCCGCCGGAGATGTGGCAGTTCTTGCCAATTTGTGCGCAGGAGCCAACCGTCGCCCACGTGTCGACCATGGTCCCTTCATCGACATAAGCGCCCAGATTGACGAACGATGGCATCAGAACCACGCCCTTAGCGATGTGTGCCGAGCGGCGAACCACGCAGCCCGGTACGGCACGGAAACCGGCGGCAGCAAACTGTTCCGGACCCCAGTCACCGAACTTGAGCGCAACTTTGTCCCAACCCGGTGCACCGCCACAGGCGTTTTCCATGACTTCCATGTCATTGAGCCGGAAACCCAGAAGGACGGCTTTCTTTGCCCACTGGTTCACAGTCCACTGGCCCACAGCCTGCTTCTCTGCGACCCGCAGTGCGCCGCTATCCAGTGCGTCGAGCGTGGCGTTGACCGCGTCACGGACGTCACCTTGTGTGGAGGAATTGATGTTGTCGCGATCGTCGAAGGCAGCTTCGATCAGGGTTTCGAGACGAGCGAGATCCATGACGTACTCCTGTCGTCAGTGAGGGTTGGATGGGTTAGAAACTCTTAAGAACGGTGTCGTTCAGAAAGTCCGTCAGGTCCAATACAGAATGGTCAATGAAGCCATCCCCTTCTTCCAGACCCATATTTCCCCACGCTGTATCCGTAACGATGTGCGCTGTTTTCATGCCAAGGTCTTTGGCGGTGCGAAGGTTCTTGGGGCTGTCTTCGAAGAAAATAGCGCTGCTGGGATCCACCTTGTGTTCAGCAAAGAACGTCTCAAAAGCAATGGGGCGCGGCTTGGGCTTGAAGTCGATGGTGCGAATATCGGCAATGGCCTCGAAGTCGTCGTGCTGGAAGCCCAGTTGATCCAAACAGGCCTCTGCGTGTTCCTTGAAGCCGTTGGTAAAGATCAGCACACGCCCTGGTAGTCGCTTGACCGCCTCAACCAGTGCCGGGCTGTGTGGGATACGACCATAATCAACCCGCATCAGGAACTGCGCGTATTCATCGACGTTTATACCGCGCTCAGCAACCAGACCCGACAACGTGGTCCCGTATTCGAGGAACAGGCGGCGCTGTTCTTTTTTGGCTTCGACCAGAGGAATGTCGAAGGTTTCAGCCACATAAAGCCCCATACGCTCGGCAATCTGCGGAAAGAAATTTGAGCTCGCCGGGTACAGCGTGTCGTCGAGGTCAAAGACCCAAGTATCGGTCGTCGAAAAAGGCATAGGGGCGGACTCTTGTTCTGTGCAGGCCTTGGATGGACGTTTGTGGCCTGTTTGCCAAGCCCGACACTGGGGAAAATAATTTTCGAATCTGCGATTTTTGGTCGCCCGAATCGGCTAAATGCTTTAAATTATGCGACTATTAGGCATAGGAGACGGTTTTTGACGGACTCGCGTTTGGATAGTTCGCTCGGTTTTTGGAGCGGATGGCGGCGATATGCGCTGGCTCTTGGGGCTTTGATCTTCTTATTTGCCCTGTTGTTCTGGGCATTTGCAGAATTGAACCGTCACAACAAGGACATTCAGACTGGCGGCAATAACTCTCCATTTTGGCGAATCGGTGAAGTCGAAACGGCGCTTCTGCGTTACATCAACGCAATGGACCTTTACCGGTCGCTGGACCCGGAAAGCTCTCCGGTCGCGGTTGTCGATACCTATGAAGTTCTGCTGACGCGTGTCTCCCTGTTCCAGAATTCCGAGAACATGCGCGCCGTTTCTGAGATTGACGGTGCTGCTACGTCGCTGAATGCCCTCTATGGTGAGCTGATTAACCTCCAACCCCAGATGGAGCTGCTGGCTGAAAATGGCCTCACCGGTGGCCAAATCAAAGCCATTCGAGAATCCATGAATGGCTTTGCGTGGGAGTTCAGCGGTTATCCGCGTGAAGCCATGCAGGTGCAGGAACGTCTGATCAGTGACGTGCAACGCAAGGTCAGGAACACCTACAACCTGCTGGCACTGATTTTCCTCTTTATTGTCGCAACGGGCGGGATCATCGCGTTCTTTGTCTTCAGAGAACGAAGTCTGGCCATTGAGACACAGAACTATCTCGCCACAGCGATTGAAACCATGCCCGACGCTTTCGCGCTCTATGACGGCGAAGACCGTTTGGTCCTGTCCAACCAGCGCTTTCGTCAAAACCATGGTATGACGCTGGACGAAGCGCAGAGCGGGCCAGAGTTCGCTGCGCTGCTGAAACGAGACCTGAATGCGCAGCGCTTCCCGGCGGCTCAAGGCGACGCGCAGGCTTGGTTGAACAAGCGCTTGGCGCGCCACAACAACCCTTCTGCTCCCTTCGAAGAACCCTTCATGCGGGATCGCTGGCTGCAAATTGCCGAGCGCCGGACGCGGCGAGGGGAGGTGGTTTCTATCGCCACCGACATCACGCAGCTCAAGCGTCGGGAGCTGGAGCTTGAAGAGTCGTCCTTGCGCTTCCGGCAACTGGCTGAAGCATCCTTTGACGGCATCGTCGTTGTCGAAGACCGCCGGATCAGCCGGTTTAACGACCATCTGAATGAGATTTTTGGCTGGGATCCTGCGGAATTACAGGGCGAGCCCATCGAAATTCTATTCGCGCCGGGAACCGAAGAGGCGTGGAACAAGGCGTTGGGGCCGGAATCGTTGCGCGCGCGCGAAACATTGGCGCAGCATAAAGACGGGCACGTCTTCAACGTCGAACTTTCGGCCCGTGCCATCGACCACGGGGAAGAACGGAGTGAAACCGTCTTTTCCATTCGGGACATCTCAGAGCGCAAGCAGGCGGAAACCGAAATGCGCGCCGCAAAGGATGCGGCGGAAGCCGGTTCAAGGGCCAAGTCCGACTTCCTGGCCATGATGAGCCACGAAATCCGCACGCCCATGAACGCCATCATGGGCATGACGACCATGCTCATGAACTCCGACCTCGACCCCCAGCAAAAAGCCTATGCCACAACAGCACAGGATTCGGCAGAAGGCTTGCTGGTGATCCTCAATGATCTGCTGGACCTATCCAAGCTCGAAGCCGGCAAGCTGAATTT
>JBMZBW010000174.1:0-4189 GCA_049612785.1 Alphaproteobacteria bacterium
AAAACAAACGCCAAAGAGCGCGATCCAAGGAGTCGGTCGTAGCCAGTCTGGCCGAGATCCTGACGCTCATTCGGCTCGGTCGTGCGAACACGCGCCTCGCCATAGAAGAGTCCAGCGAATATGGCCGAGCCATCGTTGCCGACCGGCTGGCGACCCTGACTGAACTGGGCCTTGTTCACGAAAACGATGCTGGGGAGTCCACACGCGGACGGGCGCCGCGACTGGTTCAGTTCTGTGCTGACCGGGCGCTGATTTTTGTTGCGACCCTTGGCTCGAACTCCATTGGCGCGGGGTTGGTAGATCTCGACGGAAATCTTGTAACCGAACACCATGAGACCGCGGATCTTGCGGAGCGACCAGACGATATTGTGGACCGCATCCTGCGCCTGATTGACTGGACCATGAGTCGACAGCCCAAAGGACAGGAAATCTGGGGCATCTCAATCGCCCTGCCAGGGCCAGTGATCGGCCTGTCGTCGTCTCCTTTTGAGGGTCAAAACCAGATTGTTGAGCCCACGCTGGTGAATGCCGACGTATTAAACAAACTTCTCCAAGCGCACCGCGTACCGATCTGGCTGCGCTCAAGCGTCGAAACGATGACCATGGGTGAGTACACGCGTGGGGTCGAAGGCGACGTGAAGAACATGCTGTTTGTCAAACTTGGCCGACAAATCGGAGCAGGGCTGGTTTCCAACGGGCAATTGTATCGCGGCGCTATTGGTGCCGTGGGTTTGATTGGCCATCTGCCCGTCGCCGGTGAACCGGTGGGTACGCTCGATGGATTGGCTGGTACTGAAATGGTGCTTCGCGAAGGGCAGAAGGCGGCGGAGGCTGGCTCCAGTCCCCGATTGAGGGAGATTTTCGACCGCACGGGCGTCATTACCGTTAACGACGTCTGCCAATCCGCTCAGATGGGCGATATCCCCAGCATCGATATCATCAGTAAGAGCGGCCATCGGATAGGCGAGACCATCGCGACGCTTGCCAATATGCTAAACCCGGAGCTGGTGGTTCTTTCGGGCGATCTAGCGCAATCAAACGACATTCTTTTGGCCGCAGTTCGTGAGAGACTGTATCGGGCTGCGCACCCGTTAGCGACCAGAGACCTGCATATAACCCGGTCTCAAATGGGGGGCTCCGCATCACTGATCGGCGCAGGACAGATTGCGGTTGAGGCGCTGTTTGAACTGCAAACGCTAAGGCAGTGGGTCGATCTTGGCTCACCGGTACTCCACCCCATCCTTGCCGATAACCCTGACAACATTCCTGCGGCTACACGTGCAGGCCGAGACGAAGAGGAGCGATGAAAATGTCTGTTTCAGGTCTTGGACCTCATGGCGAATCTCCGTCACCGCCGGAGCGCGTCGTCCTCCTCCCAGAAGACATTCGCCGAGCCAAGGAACGCGACTTTCGGGTTGGCATCGCCATGCACACGCTCGAAGGCGACTGGTCCCGGCTGCTGCTCAACGGAATGATTGGCACCTTCGGAGAAAGCGGCGTCGTTGTTACCGAAATCATCGATTGCAAGTTCTCGCCTGACCGCCAGATCGAGGCGCTTGAGCGCCTGAGTAAGCAAGATCTCTCGGTGTTAATTTCACTGCCCGTGGCTAACGCGCCGGTGGCACAGGCGCACAAAGACATCAGTGCCAATGGTATTGAACTGATGTTGCTCGAAAACGCACCCACGGCCTTGATCCCAGGCAAAGACTATGGCGGCTTGATCTCTGCTGATAACTTCGGACTCGGCCAAATGGCGGCAAAGTCCTTAAGCGAGTTCGTCGCGCCGGACACCAAGGTCGGCCTGCTGGGCTTTCAGGCGGACTTTTTCGCCACCAACCAGCGCGAACTGGCGTTTTCGCGGTGGATGGAGCGCAACCGACCAGATGTCGAACTGGTCTCAACGCGTTTTGATACCGTTGAAGATGCCGGGGCTGTCGGTCGCCAGCTGCTTTTGGAACACTCAGATATGGCCGGCCTGTTTGTCGTGTGGGATACGCCAGCAGAAAGCGTCCTCAGTGAGCTGTCCGAGCTGAAGATCCCGATGACAACCGTTGATCTGGGAAAGTTCTCCGCAAAGTCGCTTGCCAGCGGCGGATCGATTGTCGGCATCGCCGGCCAGCACCCCTTCAAACAGGGTGTCGCAGCAGCCCGAACCACCATCAGCAAGCTGCTAGGTCACAAAATTCCAGAGTGGATCGCAATCCCCGGTGTCCCAATCAATCGTGCAACGGTGCTGGAGCAATACCAGTCGATATGGAGGACGATTGCACCGCAGGAAATCCGTGACGCCTTCTTTGCCAACCAAGCAGACTAATGGGCACAAAACACCGCTCTGATTGAACGTTTCAGCGGTGCCGAGCTACTGCGCGAATTAACGGCTCGGCCACGCTGGCCCCCATCACGTCAGAACGTCAGGGGACGGCATTATCGCGTTCACGGATCTTGGGATCGCCGGATACCGGCACACCGACACCTCACGCGGCAGCCCTGTGGACGCGCATCTTCGAGACCATGACCTGAAATGTCGTGATGGTTAAGGGGCGCTAAACCCAGCCATCAGGATTGTAGACCCAAAGTTCGTCTCCATACGCCTCGGTTTGCGCTTGGACCACGATGTATTTGTCAAATCCACCGATTGCATCGATATCCCCATCAAAGGGATCCCCGAAATGATTGAAGTAGTTGAGGCCGGTACTGTCGAGATAGAAGAGCCCATCGACGTAGGTGTCGTCTGTGGTTTCTACCCATACTTTGTCCTGCACGATTTCGTGTCTTCTGGGGTTGCTGCCGTCTGGTCCTTCAAGCGCATCGACAACCATGCTCACGGAAGTGCCGTCAAACTGCCACATCTCTTTGCCGTGGATCCCATCATCCGCTTCAAAGAACAGTAATCCGTCTGCGACAAGAAAATTGTCTGGATCACTACCGTTGGGCCCTTCGTTGATATCCGCAAAAAGGGTGGCACTCGCACCGCCGTCGTACTTCCAAAGTTCCAGGCCTTTGTCATCGTTGCCGTCGGCGGCGAAGTACAGTGCATTGTCATAGACAGCCATGTTCACGACATCGATGGGGATGTCAGAGGGGATGTCAGAAGTCTCTCCGTAGCTGGAAGAACTGCCAGTCCAGATGTCATCGACCTGGCCAGCACCATCCGTATCGTTGTATTTCCATAACTCATATCCGCTGTAGTATTCCCAACCATAGAAATAGAGTTCATTGTCAAATACAGTTAAGCCTGAGGGCATCATCCCCAAGTCTTCGCCAATAATATCTGTGACCCGAACGGCGCCATCCGTTTCGTTGTATTTCCAGAGCTGTATGCCTTTCCCATCGTTGCCGAATGCAGTGAAATATAAGGATCCCTGATATTCAACGAGGCGTTCGTCAATACCAACCCATTCCCAATACTCATATTTAGGGAATGAGTTTCCACCGGGGTCGGTGTTGAGGTTTGTGACGCGAGACACGTCGGTACCATCAAATTTGAAGAGCTCTCTTCCCTCAAGCTCGTCGTTCGCGACGAAATACAACGCGTCATCATATTCAACCAAGGAACTTGGATAACTCGTTTTAACGTCGCCGCCGTCGTACCAGTACTCGTTTGAATTTACACCAGGATAGATGTTCTCAACTATGCTGGCATTGGTGCCATCGAACTTCCAGAGCTCCCAATCAAATTGCTCACCGGCGGCCCGAAAGTATAGATCCCCCTGGAACTCCGTGAATTGGGCTGGGTCACTGTCGCTGACATCGATGCCGCCGGGGTCCAGGTTCAAATCGAACATCTTCCAGTACTCGGTCTCCCACTGGACCGGAGGTGGGCCCTCTTCCTCCGCCTCTTGGTCTTTGACTACCTTTGCCTCCTTCTCTTCTGGCTGACCACTGCCGTTCAGCACTGCAAGGAGTGCTATGCCGCCAGGAGCGGCAAACATTCCCAGTCCAAGTCCTTCGCTTGCGTCGTTGGACATTACCCTTAATGGAAGCAGGCAACTTTCATCGTCATCATTGGTTGGATTGTCTTCGCAATCTTCGTCTTGGGCACTAGAATTTTGTGCCAGCTCAAACCTTTCAAACGCCACCTGCTCGAACAGACGGGGTGCATCACCCTCTCCACTCCAGACCGGCTGATTGGCCTGAGCCTTCACCACCGACCCATCGGAAGCGCGTACCAGTTGTAGCTCTGAGAGAA
>JBMZBW010000175.1:0-4117 GCA_049612785.1 Alphaproteobacteria bacterium
GATTGGGCCGCAGCGGCGGCATTCTTCGCACCACGCCCACCACTGCGTCTTCGGGATCGTCCGGCGTTATCGTCTCTGGCCATGATTTCTACCCCACGCACTGTGCGTTTTTGTTTGTCATTCTCAGGTTGCCATGTATGGGTTCGGCACGAAGGTCAATGGTCAAAATTCGTGCTGATGTGCGGAAAAAGAGGGGTAGTCGCAATGACGCAAGTAATAGGTCGTTCTGAGTTGGCTTCGGTGGAATTCATCGCGAATCTGGCCTCTGGTGATGGCGTCCCCACGGTTTTATGGGTCGTCGATCCGGCGATTACGGCACCGGGTGCTGGTGACGGTCCCCTCACGGATTTGAACAACACACTCACCAGCGGCGGCATCAACGCGGCTGTCGCCAAGACAACGTTTCCGCGAGAGCCAAAAATCCCGCAAGTGGATGCACTCGCTGCTGAGATTAGGGCCCTTGAAAATCCGGTAATCGTCGCCGTCGGGGGTGGCTCTACCATGGATGGTGCCAAGCTCGCCGCTGCGGTCGCCATCGCAACGGATGAAACACTGGGCTACGCCCTTTGCGCGCAGGATTTCAAGGGGGCTCCACTCCCCACGATCTGCGTACCAACCACTTCTGGCACTGGCTCAGAGGCGTCGCGCACGTCCATCGCTTCGACGATTGAGGGCGCAAAAATGTGGTTTTGGGGAGAAGAGCTGAAGACGACCGCAGCCTGCCTTTGGCCGGAACTGACCGAGACCGTGCCACAGCGGTTCAAGGCCATGTGTGGCTATGACGCTTTTGCTCACGCGCACGAAAGTGCGACCGGCAATGGCCGCTCACCCGAAGGCGTTGCATTCGCCGCCACGGCTATCGCGCATTTGTGCGACCATTTACCGGCCTACGTTCGGGGTGAGGGGGGCGATGCCGCTCGGCTCACGCAGTGGGGGTCGTTTCAGGCTGGTGAAGCCCTTAACCTGGGCGGTACGACCATTGGTCACTCGATTGGTCATGCTTTGGGTTCCGTTTTGCCGGTCGCCCATGGTCACGCTGTTGCTGTTGTTACCGATGCAACCATCACCATGACCCGACAGGGTGCGCCAGAGGCTTACGTCGACCTCGAACGAGCGCTGGATCGAGGGCCTTTGGACGAAGTCTGGAGACAACTGGTCAGCGACTGCGGCGCTAGCCTGCAGTTTGATGGCTCTGCGTCCAGCGGTGCGGAGCTGACGAAAGCGGCTTGCGCGGAAGAAAACAAGGCCATGCGTGATAACACGCCCATGACCTTCAGCGAAACCAAGTGGGCAGACATTTGCGATAGTATCATGCAGAACTATGGTGTTGCGTGATCGATATCCAATAGGACGTTCCCATGAACCGTATTCTGCTGCTTGCTTTCGGTTTTTGCGCCATGGCGACTCAAAGCGCCACAGCGCAGAACTCCAGCGTATTCACAACCTTGAACCTCGATGACTGTGCGGGTTCCGTCACGATTATCGATGAGGAAACTCAGGAAGGTTACTGGTCCGGCGTATGCGAAGGACTGGACGGTATTTCCGTTTTCGCAACCGAAGGCGATCTTCGGTTTGACATTGATTTCGGGGTCCGAAACGACCGTTTCGAAACGGCACCTTTTTTCAATGAACCTCACTCAACAATCGAATGGCGGCTTGATGCGACGGGCCAGCCCTTTGCAGTAATCCATCGTTTCTGGTCCAGTGGTTTCAGCGAAGGCTCGTCAATGCTGGCCGTTTCAAAAGTTGGAACAGCTGAAAGCCCTGGCTGCATGATTGGTCTTTTCCGCGGCGATGTTCCTGATGTTAACGCAAGGGCGACAGCTTTGGCGGATGCAGTCGCTGACAGGCTGGACTGTGCCGAGCTTGTTACGTTTTTGAATATCTATTGATGCACTCCAAGAAAGCGATGGTTCCATGAAAATCACGGATATTCAGGTCTCCACCCATATCGTTCCCTGCGATCCGCCCTATCCTGCGGCGTGGGACTCCATTCCTCGCGGTACACTGCCAACCACCATTGTCCGCGTGAAGACAGATACGGGCTTGGAGGGGTTTGGTTCTGGAGATCCATGCTACGGCATCGAGGACTACAAGAAGTACTTCATCGGCCAGGATCCCCGCGATATGGACCGACATACAGCGATCATTGACAACATCGGCGCGCATCACTGTCGGATGTGGCCGCTGGATCTGGCGCTTTGGGATTTGAATGGGAAGATTGAGGGCGAGCCAGTCTGGAAACTGCTGGGGGGGACCAGCCCGGAGGTGCCGCTCTATGCGTCAACGGGGTCCCTGCGAGATCCAAAGGTGCTCGCCGACATGGGCAAGGAGTATAAAGCTCAGGGCTATGAAGCCATCAAGCTCCGCTTTGGCCGCCCTTCGGAAGACACGGACATTGAAGCCCTTGCCAGGGTGCGTGACGCGGTGGGTGATGACGTCTCCCTGATGGTGGACGTGAACCACGGTTGGCGGATGCCGTGGGACATTCATCCGGGGCCAAGCCTCGAAGAGATCATGGCGCTGGAAGAACGCACCCGCGAGCACAACCTTTTTTGGCTAGAGGAACCGCTGCACCGCGGCGACTACGTCGGCATGAAGAAGCTTCGGGAGGTGGCCCAGTGCAAAATAGCGGGCGGTGAAATCACCCGGGAAATGCACGAGTGGGATCAGGTGATGCGCGATGACTGTCTGGATGTTTACCAACCAGATGTCGTTTTCGTGGGCGGTATGAAGCAGCTGATCCAGCTTGGCCTAAAGGCCTTTGACATGGGGCACTGGTTTACCCCGCACACTTGGGGAAATGGCCTTGGGATTGTAACGAATGCGCATCTGGTTGCTGCCATTGCGGGCATTCGGGGTGAAAAACCGGTTTGGCTTGAATTTGCCTATGATCCCCCTGAATTCACGGAATCTCCGCGTGACATGCTGCTGATGGAGCATCTGAAGGCCGAAGACGGCACTCTGCGGCTCAGCGATAAGCCCGGATGGGGTGTGGAATTGAACGAAGACTACCTCGCATCAGTCCGCGTGTAGGGCAAAACTGCCCGGGGGAGGCCCTGAAAAGCAGGTTACCGAAGGACAAAGCGGATAGATTAGGAAATTCTGATTGCCAAAGCAGGCCAATTGAGTGAATCTTAGATGCACTATGATAAAAACTGTGTCTGCCCCCCGTTTTACCTATGACCCTGAAACCGGCGCGCCTGAAGGTGCGAAAGCCGCATGGGAAGAGGCTGGTTGCCTTATCCTTGAGGGGTTTGTTTCTGAACAGGCTTGCGACGACCTGATGGCAGCAGCCGACCGTCTCTCCCAAGAGTTGGTGGAGGCTGCGGATGGTCACGCCTTTGATGCCGTTGATAATCAACACGCTGATGAAGACTATTTCCTCAGCTCCGGCGATGTCATGCGCGCATTTATGGAGGAACGGGTTGAGGGTGTTGATCGCGTTAGGGCGGTCAATAAACTCGGCCATGCCATGCATGACCTCGATCCGGATTTTGAGGCGTTTTCCCATCAACAGCAGCTGTCCAAGCTCACCGAGCAATTGGGTTTAGGCACGCCGCTTCTGTTGCAGTCGATGGTGATCTTCAAGCACGCCCACGTGGGCGGCGAAGTAACCATGCATCAGGACAGCACTTTCATCTATTCAGAGCCTGAAACCTGCATTGGCTTCTGGTTCGCGCTCGAGGATGCAACGACGGAAAACGGGGCCATGTACGCGCTTCCCGGTTGGCACAAAGGACCGCTGGAAAAGCGGTTTTTCCGCACCGGGCAGGGTAACGGCACTGACTTTGAAAACCTCGAAACGGCTGAATGGCCGCTGGATGAAGCCGTTCCTCTAGAAGCGCCAAAAGGCTCGCTGGTCATGCTGCATGGACGACTACCGCATCGTTCCTCTGCGAACTCGTCTGACAAGTCGCGCTATGCCTATACCCTTCACACAATTGACGCATCGGCGAATTACCCGAGCGACAATTGGCTTCGGCGGCGGGATGACCTGCCGCTTCGGACCTTTGGTGAGCAGATGACCACCGCCATCTGAACCGGTCCGTCACAAACCGGGTGCGCACCTAACCCAGACGCCCGGCAAAACGAAAAATAAAGGAGAGCACCATGC
>JBMZBW010000176.1:0-4047 GCA_049612785.1 Alphaproteobacteria bacterium
TTTCATGTTTTCACGGGCCAACCTCGGTCAGGCTCTTGCAGCATCGACAATGATGCTCATCACTGTTGTGATCATTCTCATTCCGTGGATGTACCTCGAGTACGGCCGGAAAAAAGAGCGCTAGGAGACAAAGACAATGACTTCGAAAGCTCAGACGCCACGCGGAAGAAAGCCAGCGAGCATCAGTCCCAGCCGAATTGTCGTGTACTCGATCCTGTTTGTTGCTGCTGTCTACTATCTTCTGCCGCTCTACGTGATGGTCATCACGTCGCTCAAGGATCTTGATGATGTTCGCCAGGGCAACATCTTTGCTCTTCCTGTTCGTCTAACTGTAGATGCCTGGTTCAAAGCCTGGGACACGGCTTGCACCGGCCTCTACTGTGAGGGTCTGAAGGTTGGATTCTGGAATTCGGTTCAGATTACCGTGCCGTCAGTGATCGTTTCGATCGTTGTCGCCTCAGTGAACGGCTATGCCCTTTCATACTGGCGCTTTAAGGGATCCGAAGTGTTCTTTACCATCCTGATTATAGGCTCGTTCATTCCCTATCAGGTGATGCTCTATCCGCTGGTTGTTATAACCAGAGAACTGGGCATTTTCGGTACGCTTTGGGGCGTGATCCTAATCCATACGATCTTTGGCATGCCGATCCTGACGCTGCTGTTCCGGAACTACTTCGCGGCTTTGCCGGTGGAGCTGTTCAAGGCGGCACGCGTGGACGGTGCCGGGTTCTGGGGGATTTTCTTCCAGATCATGCTGCCCATGTCGATTCCGATCCTTGTGGTTGCGATCATTCTGCAGGTGACAGGTATCTGGAACGACTTCCTGTTCGGTGTGATCTTCGCCGGGACCCAGAACTGGCCGATGACCGTTCAACTCAACAACATCGTGAACACGACCCAAGGGGTCAAAGAGCACAACGTCAACATGGCTGCGACCATTTTGACCGGGCTTGTGCCACTCACGATTTACTTCATCTCCGGACGCTATTTTGTGCGCGGCATCGCTGCCGGCGCTGTGAAGGGTTAGACCCATGACTGAAAATTATTCGATTGAAATCAAAGACCTAAAGGTCGCTTACGGTGAGATTGTGGTTCTGGAGAACATGGACCTCGACATCGAAGACGGTGAGTTTCTGGTTCTTTTGGGTGCGTCTGGTTGCGGGAAGTCCACGCTGCTGAACTGTATCGCCGGTCTGCTGGATGTTCGCCATGGCGAAATCCACATCAAGGGCCGCAATGTGACGTGGGAAGAACCCAAGGATCGGGGGATTGGCATGGTGTTCCAATCCTACGCGCTTTACCCGCAGATGAGCGTCAAGGGTAACCTGTCTTTCGGCCTGAAAAACGCTGGTGTGAAGAAAGACGAGATCGAACGCCGCGTTGCGCAGGCGTCGGAAATTCTGCAGATCGAGCCGCTGCTGAAGCGTCGTCCGGCAGAGCTGTCCGGGGGGCAGCGGCAGCGGGTGGCAATCGGTCGTGCGCTGGTGCGCGATGTTGATGTGTTCCTGTTCGATGAGCCGCTGTCTAACCTAGACGCCAAGCTGCGCGCGGACCTGCGTGTTGAAATCAAGCGCCTGCACCAGCGGCTTGAAAACACCATGATTTACGTGACGCACGACCAGATCGAAGCCATGACCTTGGCTGACCGAATTGCGATCATGCGTGGCGGTCTGATCCAGCAGTTGGATACGCCTTACAACATCTACAACAATCCAGTGAACAAGTACGTGGCGGGCTTCATTGGTTCTCCTGCGATGAACTTTATCGAAGGCACGCTGACCCCTGGCGAGCAGCTCATGTTCTCGTCGGGAAGCTTGAACATCCAGATGGACGGTTACGAGCTGACCCAAACCCTCAAAAGCGGTCCAATGCAGGGCGTGACGCTGGGCATTCGTCCGGAGCATGTTCTCTTCGGTGAGGCCGCTTCGTCGGCACCTTTCAGCCGTGAAGTGACGGTTGAAGTGGTTGAGCCCATGGGGGCCGATACGCTGGTTTGGGCGATGATTGACGATCTTTCGTTCCGTTTCCGGGTTGAAGGCCAGCTGCAGCTGCGCCACGGGGACAAGGTAACCATCGGCTTTGATCCGGCGCGCGGGTCGATGTTCGATGCCGATGAGAAGCGTATCTAACAGAAGGATTGATGGGGAATGGATCTCTCTTACCAGCTCTACTCTTCACGGGAAGATTCTGATCTCGCGGGTGTTTTGAAGCACCTGGCGGATACGGGTTACACGCAAGTGGAAGGCTTTGGTGGCGTCATGGGCGACCCGTCGGGTTTGCGGACCATGATGGATGATCTGGGTCTGAGCATGCCTTCGGCGCACTTTGCCATCGATGATCTGGAAACCAAGCTGGACGAGATGCTCGCCTTGGCTAAAACGCTGGGCATTCAGTCCCTGTATGCGCCTTATCTGATGCCGGATCAGCGTCCAACGGACCGCGCCGGCTGGACGGCCTTTGCTGAGCGTCTGGCAGCAGCGGGGAAGCATGTCACAGCGGCTGGTCTCAACTTTGGTTGGCACAATCACGACTTCGAATTTGTCGCGTTGGAAGACGGTTCAACACCGATGGACGTCATCCTCGAAACCGCTTCAGAGGTCGAGTGGGAAGCGGACATTGCGTGGATCGTGCGCGGTGGCGCGGATCCCTTTGCCTGGATTGAGAAGTACGGAAGCCGGATCACGTCGGTGCACCTCAAGGACATTGCGCCCGAAGGGGAGAATGCAGACGAAGACGGCTGGGCTGACGTGGGTGAGGGGGTTATGCCCTGGACGGAATTGCTCGCCGCCGTGCGTGCACAAACTGCCGCCCGAACTTACGTGATGGAACACGACAAACCCGCTGATCCGCGTCGCTTTGCAGAGCGCGCTTATACCAATGTTCGCAAGATGAGTGCCTGAACCATGAGTGACAATGTAATGGGTGTCGGCGTAATCGGCTGTGGCAATATTTCCAGCGCTTACTTGGGCCTCTCCAAGATGTTCAAGGGCATCGAAATGCGGGCCTGTGCGGATCTGAATATGGATGCAGCGCGGGGGCAGGCTGAGAAATACGGCGTTCGGGCCTTGAGCGTGGACGACATTCTGGCCGCAGATGATATCGACATCATCGTCAACCTGACCATTCCGGCTGCACACTTTGAGGTGTCCCGTAAAATCCTGGAAGCCGGAAAGCATGTTTTTTCGGAAAAACCCTTTGTTCTGAGTGTGTCAGAGGGGCAGGCCCTGCTTGACCTCGCGGCCAGTAAAGGACTGCGGGTTGGTTCCGCGCCTGATACTTTCTTGGGCGGCGCGCATCAGCAAGCCCGCGCACTCGTAGACAGCGGTGATTTGGGCGTGATTACCGGCGGTGTCGCCTCCGTCATGGGGCGCGGTATGGAGATGTGGCATCCGAACCCGGATTTCTTCTTCAAGCCCGGCGGCGGTCCCGTACTCGATCTGGGGCCGTATTACATCACTAATCTGGTGCAGTTGATTGGCCCCGTAAAGCGCCTCGCGTGCTTCTCTTCCACGCCGCGAACCAAGCGAGAGATCACCTCTCAGCCGCGCGCGGGTGAGTTTGTGACCGTGGAAACACCGACATCACTGCGCGGTGTGTTGGAGTTTGTAAACGGCGCGACGGTAACGCTCAACACGTCATGGGATGTTCACAAACACGGTTTATCGCCCATTGAGCTTTATGGTGAAAAAGGGTCGATTTTCGTGCCGGACCCCAACTTTTTCGGTGGTGAAGTCCGCGCAACGGACGGTTCCGAGGCGCGGGATCTGCCAGCCTTTGACCACCCGTTTGGGATTCCGAACGAGGACCACAATCAGGGGAAGATGGCGAACTACCGGACTTCAGGGCTGGCAGACATGGCCGCAGCCATTCAAGAAGGCCGCCCCCATCGCTGTGGGCAGGATTTGGCGCAGCATGTCATGGAAGTTCTGCTTGCGCTCATCACCGCCGGTGAAATCGGTGAAGTCGTCAATATTGCCAGCACGTGCGAGCGTCCGGCTGCTTTGAGTGCAGCGGAAGCGAAAGCGCTGATGGCGTGAAATAGAAGAA
>JBMZBW010000177.1:0-4045 GCA_049612785.1 Alphaproteobacteria bacterium
CATCAACCCGACTTTGATCGTCCCCAAAGGCCCGATCATTGACCTGAGCGCACCGCATGACAGGGACCGATTGCCCAAGGCCGCATAGATCAGTAAAAGCATCTGCAACTGATTATTTTTTCGTCTGAGGATTGCCCAATGGCTGCGAAGAACCCGCTCGAAATTTCCATGAAGGACACCATCACCGCAATCATGTGGGTGGTCGTTATGGTCGTTGTTCTGTTCATGCTGTTCGTCATGAACTGGACCCTTTTGCCCATCGCCGTATTCGGTCTGGGCGTGGTGCTTTCCATGTTTATCGCAGCTTGGGGTTCGGACGACGTTAACAAGATCAAGTGATCTTGCCGCGCTTATTCCGGTGCCTTGCGGTCTTAAGCTGTTGGCACCGGAACGGACGGTTTGCGGTCTGACCGTCGAATGCAGATCGCAGTTTTGACGTTCTTCACATTAGGTGCAGACGTTAAGTGACTGATGATGAAGGCGTTAAGCTCCTCAACTGAGGGTGCCATGACCTTCAGGATGAAGTCATCTTCCCCCATCAGCATGTGACACTCTCGAACATTGGGCCACGAGCGCACCAGCTCTTCGTAGGATTTGAGGTCTGCCTCTGCCTGGCTGACCAACCCGACATGGCAAAACGCTGTGACCTCGTAGCCGATCAAATCGGGATCAAGCTCGGCGTGATAGCCGTGAATATAACCAGCCTGCTCCAGAGCGCGGACCCGTCGCAAACACGGCGGCGGTGATATACCCACACGTTCGGCCAGCGCCACATTGGTGATGCGCCCGTTATCACGCAGGATTCTCAGGATTTTGAGATCAATGGCATCGAGTGCGAGGCGTGGCATAGGGGTTCTCGGACACTTTCAGGAATCTTTTCCGTCTTATCAGAAAGAATATTCCACACAAAAGCAATTATCCACCACTCCTCCACAGACACCGGTTTTGCCAGAGCCAAGGGCTTGGCCTATATACAGATCGAACAGGCAAAGCCGTATAACATCGGGCTTTGCCACGCTAACAGGGAGCCCCTCGCATGACCGACTCAAACCACCGCAGGATGATCATTTTGGGTTCCGGACCGGCGGGCTATACCGCAGCCGTTTATGCTGCGCGCGCGGCCTTGAAACCCATGCTGCTGCAAGGCATGCAGCCCGGTGGCCAGTTGTCGATCACCACGGATGTCGAGAACTACCCCGGTTTTGCGGAAGCCATTCAAGGTCCATGGCTGATGGAGCAGATGAAGGCACAGGCGGAAAACGTCGGGACCGAAATGGTCTTCGATCACGTTGCCTCTGTGGATCTGGATAACCGTCCTTTCACACTCAATTGCGAGTCGGGCACGCAGTGGACCTGCGATACTCTGGTGATCTGTACCGGCGCACAGGCCAAATGGCTGGGGCTGGACAGTGAAGACGAGTTCCGCGGCTTTGGCGTCTCGGCCTGCGCAACCTGTGACGGCTTTTTCTTCAAGGACCGGGAAGTGGCGGTTGTCGGTGGCGGCAATACCGCCGTGGAAGAAGCGCTTTACCTGACCAACCACGCCACGAAAGTCACGCTCATCCACCGCCGCGACACGCTGAGGTGCGAGAAGATCCTTGAAGACCGTCTGATGGCTAACCCCAAGATCGAAACCATCTGGGATACGGAAGTCCAAACCATCAACGGCACCTCCGGTTTTCCAAAGGAAGTAACCGGGCTGACCCTGCGCAACCGCAAAACCGATGCCGTCAGCGAGCTCAAGATTGACGGCCTGTTCGTCGCGATTGGACACGCCCCGGCGACTGAGATTTTCCAGAGCACAGGACTGGAAATGGACGGGGGTTACCTCATCACGGCTCCGGACAGCACAAAAACCAACATCCCCGGTGTTTTTGCGGCGGGGGACGTGACCGACCATATCTACCGCCAAGCTGTAACGGCGGCTGGCATGGGCTGCATGGCGGCGCTGGAAGTTGAGAAATACCTTGCCGCGCTGGAAGTCGGCGAAACACCTGACTGGAAAGTCGCAGCCTGATGAGCGATTCAGGGGAGCCCGGCACGGAAATCCGCAAGCGCGCCAAGGCACCGCCGATCGAAGACGGCGCGCTCGATTCTCTGCTGCTGGCACCCAATCCTGAAGATCCGGAGCTCGCCCATACCATCGAAATCACCAACGAGCGCGGTCAGACAGAACGTGTCAGAGCCGTCCGAGAAAAGCCGCTGACGATCTTTCTCAACGATGCCGAAATTGTCACCGCGATGACGGTGGGGGATTTTCCGGAGATGCTGGCACTGGGCTATCTGGTCAATCAAGGCATGCTCCCGCGGGATGCGCGAATTGATGGGATCGACTACGATGATGACCTGGGCGTCGCGGTTGTTCGTACACCGGACGAGACAGACTTCGAACATAAGCTGAAGAAGAAAACCCTGACCAGCGGGTGCGCCCAAGGAACAATCTTTGGCGATCTGATGGAGCAGCTTGAGGGTGTCTGGTTACCCGATGACAGCCCCAAACTGCCGATTTCCACGCTGACCCGCCTGCTCCGTCGGCTTGCCTCGGTGCCAAGCCTCTATCTGGAAGCCGGAGGCATCCACGGGTGCGCCTTGGCCGAAGAAGATCGGCCCCTGATCTACATGGAGGACGTGGGGCGACACAACGCTGTCGATAAGATCGCAGGTGTTATGGCGCAGGAGGGCGTAGACCCTGCAGGCAAGATTTTCTACACCACCGGACGTCTGACATCAGAAATGGTCATCAAAACTGTGACGATGGGCTTGCCCGTTCTCATTTCTCGCAGCGGTTTCTCGGCTTGGGGTGTCGAGTTGGCGCGTCAGACCAATCTAACCCTCATTGGCCGCGCCAAGGGGAAGCGCCTGACCGTTCTGTCCGGTGCGCAGCGGCTGCTTTTTGATACGGTAGAGGACACCGGCACGTGAATTTTGGACTTGTGTTGGCGGGCGGTCAGTCTCGTCGGATGGGACGCGACAAGGCTTACCTGGAATTTGAGGGCGATACGCTGATAAAACGCGCGATCAAGCGTGTGCAGCCACAAGTCGACGTTTTGGGTCTCAGCACAGGTCCGAACAAAGAACGGCTGAGTGAGATCAAACTTCCCCGGATTTTTGATCTTGAGCCGTCAGAGGCGCCCATATGCGGTATTTTGGCGGGTTTGGCGTGGGCGCGTGCGTCGGGTGGTATGGGTGCGCGATTGATCACCATTCCTATTGATTGCCCCCACATCCCCTTTGATCTGGTACGCAAGCTGACGCTGAACACCGACCAAATCATCTTTGCCAGCAGCAATGGACGCCATCACCCGGTCGTTGGCTGCTGGCCTGCGCACAGTCTGGAAGTCCTGCTGGACTCCTTCCATCGCGGCGAGCGCAAAATCGACCGTCTCGCCGAGCAGGTTGGCTGGACCACCGTCGAATGGCCCACGGACCCCAAGGATCCGTTCTACAACGTCAATACGCCTGAAGAATTCACCGCGCTTACCCCGTCTCCTGCCTCTTAACACGCTGATTTTTCCGCGTTTTTCCAAAAAAAAGGCCCGTCAGGAATAACCTGACGGGCTAAAGGTATTTTGGAGACACTTTCAGAGAAAATGAAAGAGCGACGTCGTGCGGAACGTCAAAGCGACACGCCAAGACTGAACAGCGTATCGAGCGACACAGCGGACTCGCCGCGCGTGGCCAGATAGGCGTTCATTGCTGCCTTGGAGTTCGACCCCCAGACGCCATCAACGACATCTGAGTAAAGACCGCGGCTCTTTAACGCGGTCTGAATAGCGGTGATCGTCGACTTGCTCAGGTTTGCCGGGTCAAGCGTGCCAGGCTGGGTTGGAGCAGAAATCGACTGACTGGTAATGGTGGAAACCGCGCTGGACGGTAGACCAGCGGTCAGCGGCGCAACCGACGGAGCGCGCATAACCGTATTTGCCGTGTTGATCGCCATGTTTGGCTGCACGGGCGGCTGATAGGTTGTTCCGTAAAGGTTGGAAGCCGTTACGGGCGAAGCGGAAACCGTGCCCGCGCTCAAAGCCTGCTGATAGGCGAGCGA
>JBMZBW010000178.1:0-3933 GCA_049612785.1 Alphaproteobacteria bacterium
CTCCATGGTGTCGATGAGCCACTATGCCAGCCTGATCAAAAGCTACTTCAAGGACCGGGAGATTCCCTTCAAATGGTTCTTTGGCAACCCGGAGCAGGAGAAGTTCGCCACCCGGTTTGCCGTGACCGTCAAGGCTTTGCGGGCCGAAAAAAATCTTCGTGCGGCACGGGTCGGCTGGATCGGCGGCGTTTCGCCCGGCTTTGATGGCATGTTGCCCGATGACGCGGGAATGCAGGCCAACCTTGGGCTCACAATCGAGGAGATGGACCTCGCCGGGATCGTCAAGCGTGCGGAGGCGATGGACGCCAACCGGGTCGAGACGGCTGCGGCCATGATCCGCGGTGTCGCGCGTGAGGTGTCTTTGTCTGATCCCGCTTCGTTCGAGCGGGTAACGCGCTTCTATCTTGCGCTGCTGGATACTTCGGAAGAAATGCAGCTGGACACAATGGCCGTCCAGTGTTGGTCCACCATCCAGGAACTCTACAACATTGCCCCGTGCATGGCGTACAGCTGGCTGGGCAGCGATCATAACTTCCCCGTTTCCTGCGAAGGAGACGTTCTGGGCGCGATCAGCATGTACATGCTGAACCTGATTTCGGGGAAGGAGGGGTCGTCAACGCTTCTGGATCTTGCCTCACTGGATCCGGACCGACAGGCGGTGCAGATGTGGCACTGTGGCGTGACCCCCCGACATTTTGCCAACAGTGACGGCATTGCGTGGGTGGATCACGTGACGCTGGGACGAAATGGGACCGACGGACCCTACGGCGTCTCAGGCGACCAGATATTCGCCCCGCAGCCCGTGACGATCAGCTACTTGAACGAGGACGCCAAGCAACTGCTGGTGCTGGGCTCCGACGTCGTAGACCACCCCGATGCGGGTTACGACGGAACGCGAGGTTGGGTCTCCAACCTTACGATGAACGGGCAGAAAATTGACATTTGGGATTTGATTAACACGCTCACGGTCAAGGGCGTCCAGCATCATTTCGCCATGGGTCAGGGTGATATGAGCAACGAACTTATGGAACTCGCCGCCTGGACCCGAATGCAGCTTATCCAACCCGTTCCTTACGCCGATCACGTCCAAATCGACGGGGTCAATGTCTAAGGAAAGCCAAAAAGTCACTAAATGGGAGTTCGAAAAGTGATTTCATTGAAGAGAACAATCCAAGTCGCGCTGCTGTCCGCAGTCAGCGCATTCGGGGTGCAGGCCCATGCCGAAGCGCCTCCGGGTTACGACAGTTGGGATCAGGTGCTGGAGGAGGCCCGGGGTCAGACTGTCTACTGGTACATGTGGGGTGGCTCTGACGCCATCAACGGCTTTGTCGACACCTTCTACGGTGATCCCCTCAAGGAGGAGTACGGGATCAACCTCGAGCGTGTGCCGCTGGCTGGTACGGTTGATGCCGTGAACCAGGTGATTTCTGAGAAGGAAGCTGGTGCTGACGGTGACGCAGGTTCCGTTGATATGATCTGGATCAACGGTGAGAACTTCAAGACCATGCAGCAGGCTGGCCTGCTCTACGGTCCGTGGGCAGAGGACATCCCGAATTCCGAGCTGGTTGACTGGGCAAACCCGGCGATTAACCTCGACTTCGGTAAGCCGGTCGAGGGTATGGAAAGCCCTTGGTCCAGTGCTCAGTTCCACTTCATGTACGACAGCGCGCGCCTGAGCGATTCCGAGCTGCCACGGTCCTACGCGGACCTGAGCGACTGGATTGCGGCCAACCCTGGCCAGTTCAGCTACGTTGCGCCTGGTCCGGGTAACTTCATCGGGACCCGCTTCGTAAAGCAGCTGATGTTTGAACTGTCCGGTAACCACGAACAGTGGGTCGGCCCCTTCAATGAGGAGCTGTACAACAAGTGGAGTGTCGAGACTTGGAAAGAGCTGATTTCATGGGAGCCAAACCTCTGGCGTGAAGGCAACACCTACCCTGAGAGCAACGCGGACTTTAAGAGCCTGTTTGCCAATGGTGAGGTCGAGTTTGCCTTTACACAGTCCCCAGCAGGTGCGGGTCCGGACATCGGTGCCGGTGTGATTGCGCCGACGTCCCGAGCCTTCAGCTTCGACAACTACATGATCGGCGACTTCAACTACCTCGCCATCCCGTACAACGCGCCTAACAAAGCAGCGGCACTGGTTACGGCAAACCTCGTTCTGCGTCCTGATCGTCAGGCCGCACAGGTTCAGCCCGCCAATGGTTTCTGTTGTGGTTGGGCGATCGATGTATCGCGGGTGACCGATGCCGATCAGATTGCGGCCATCGAAACCGCCATGATGAACCTCGGAGATGCCGCGGCTGACCCGGCTCGTCTGGCGGGTGCACTGGTGGCTGACATCGCTGGTGAGTACCAGAATCTGATCGAGGAAGACTGGCAGAAATACGTTCTGCGTGGCGAGCCACTTCCAGAATAGACTTGGGTCCGAGACCTTGAAAGAGGGAGCGTCGCCTTTGGCGCTCCCTCCCTATCTCCTTTGTTTAAATTCAGATTTCTCGTGCAGTCGAAAGAGGCCTTATGAAGTGGGAACGTATCCGAATAGCGGTGATGCTGGCGCCGACGCTGCTTGTGATCAGCATCCTGTTTTTTGGCTCTTTGCTCTACGGGTTCCTGCAGAGCCTTGGTTACAATCCCAACATCGGCGCGACTGACATCAACTTCGACGCCTATCTGCGCGTCATGTTCTCCGAAGAATTTTCAGGGCGGTTCTGGTCCGGCCTGACACTCAGCCTCTGGGTCGCCTTCTGCTCGACCTTCGTTTCTGCCGCCATTGCCATCTTTGTCGCGCTTCTGCTGCGCCGGACGTTCTTTGGCAAAAAGCTGGCGGTGTTTTTCTTTCAGCTCAACCTGCCGATCCCGCATCTGGTGATCGCGGTTGGTATGATCATGCTGTTCAGTCAGAGTGGTTTGGTTTCGCGGATGCTCGGTGAACTTGGGCTGGTCACTTCACCGCGTGACTTCCCCGCGCTGACCAAAGACGCCTACGGCATCGGTATCATTCTCGCCTATATCTGGAAGGAAGTCGCCTTTTTCGGCATCATTGTCCTCGCCATCCTGCAGTCGCTTGGCGAAGACTATGAAGCCGTCGCGCAGAGCCTTGGAGCGAACCGTTGGCAGCGTTTCCGTACCGTTACACTGCCCCTGATCATGCCCGGCCTGATGTCGGCGTCGATCATCGTTTTCGCGTTTACATTTGGCAGTTACGAAGTGCCGCGTATCCTCGGTGTCGGATACCCGAAGATGCTGCCGGTCATGTCTCTGGATTTCTTCCTCAACCCCGACCTCAACGCGCGGGCTGAGGGCATGGCGCTGAGCATGATCATCGCCTTCATCGTTCTCGTGCTGATCTTCATCTACATGTACATCACCGCACGCACGGTACGGAAGGATTGAGCCGATGAGACGCATCCCCTTCTACGCAGCCGTCATCGCCATCAGCATCGCCTTTCTGGCACCGGTCATCTCGTTCATGATCAACGCCTTTGCCTACCGCTGGTTCTACCCCCAACTGGTCCCGAAGGAATGGAGCCTGCAAGCGTGGGTCCGGCTCAAGCTGATCCCCCGCCCGGGCGACCGTACCTTTGAAAGCTTCATCGATTTGTGGACCGGGGTGCCGGATGTCATTTCAGCCCTTTGGCTCAGCCTTGCCATCGGCACGTTGGTGACCGGTACGTCGGTCATCATTGGCTTACCAGCGGCGCGCGCGCTGGGCCTGTATCGGTTCCGAGGTAAGAAAATCGTTGAGTTCATGATCATCGCTCCGACGATCGTGCCGCCCATCGCATTCAGCCTTGGCCTCAACATCAACTTCATCCGCTGGGACATGGCGTTGATGAATGCAGGCATTCCAATCGACCTCGCCGGCAGTGTCTTTGGGGTCTCTCTGGTACATTTGGTGCCGGTCATGCCCTACGTCGTGCTGACGCTCAG
>JBMZBW010000179.1:0-3929 GCA_049612785.1 Alphaproteobacteria bacterium
AGTTTCAGTCGCGGTGAAACCTCGAAGGTATCATCCAACAAAGGTATATTAGCGCGGTCATAGCCAGCGCTTGAAAGAGCCGAAGACATAATAAGGTTCCTGGAAATGAATGCGTCGGAACAATTTGAAAAATCTTAAAAAGAGAAAATAAATATACTTTAACGCGTTGATGGTCGGTGTGAGTGTGGGAGATCAAGCGGTTTCGAAACACAGCCCGTCAAAAAGATGATTATGCGAAAAATCAGCGGGAAAAGTTACCAATCCGTCTGTATTATGCGTAGCCGACTGCACGACTCGGTTGAAAAAGGAATCGCTTTTTAGCCATTTCATATGGACTTGACCTAGTGTGTAACAAATAAGCTTGGACTGCTTTTTGCGACTTTTCCCTGAACTCTTTAGCCTGTTTCAAAAACGCGGTGATGCATGAGATTATGCGCCTAATCCTAACGTTTTTGGACGGCCTTGAACGCAATTTAGGGCAAATTAAGCAATGATGACGATGACGCGGTGCTCTGAGCCTCTGGCTGACAATCGGAAGTTGGGGTGGGATGGTCTGCCCCGACTGGGTTCGGTTCTTGCCAGCGCACTCCTCGGGCTTTGCCTGATAGCCGGGGTCGCGCAAGGCGAGGGCTCTGCCGATCTGGTTCAGCGCGGCAAGGGGTATCGGGCGGGCTTGCTGGCTTCTGACCCGACCCTTGGCATTTTGCCCCCCGATGGCCGGGAAACCGTGTCGCTGCATTTCGTCTATCTGAACGAAGGCGAGTACCTGAACATGGCTTCGTCGGCGCAAGGCATCGGACAGGGTAAAATCGTCTATCGCGACCCCACGGGCATGTCCAACCGCTGTGATCTGGCCACGGGCTACATTGAAAACCTCAGCATGGAAAAGGCCGGACCCGCAGCGGGAACGCCTTGTTCGGTGAAAGTCGAACCAGGTTTGTCGGGGATCTGGGAAGTCGAGTTTGTGCCGCCAAGCACCGACGTAGACCTTGCCCGCTATGAGCCGGTCTTCAGCCGCGACGAATGGCAGCCGCAGACGGAGACAGATTTCTGGGTCCGTGCGTGGGACGTTTCGGTCTCCAAAAACGCAATTTCGGAGGGCGGTCCGGTTATTTCCGGTCGGACGCACCTGCGCACTTTCGCAGGCATTGTCAGCAACGAGGTTTCCGAAGGACAGCCGTGGAATACCATTTGGTTTGGGCGGTCTTCGGACGGTTTCACCTACGCGCTGGACACCAACGGGATCAAGGTGGCTGCGCTTAATCTGCTGGCGTCAACGCGGGGGCTGAAAGATGCTGAGGGGGACTCGCTCTATGCTTCTGCAACGCTGGATGCCCTTGGGACTCGCGCCTTTATCGCGGATCCGTATGCACTATCGGGCGTGGGTGAGGAGCAGTCTCTAAAGTTGTTCTACAGCCGCCCGGATCAGAGCCAACCAGCGGAGTCTGTTTCTTCGCTCATGGGACCAGAGTGGCTCTTCGCCGGTACTGCGGCAGCGCAGACCATGACAGAACTGGCTTTTGACCCCGCCACGAACATGATTTCCGTCACCATTGAGGGCGAGGGCCTGTCCAACGCGCTGGAGCTGTTCGACGCGGATGATACGGGCGCGGATGGTATCGCGCAGTTTACCTATAACAACCTTCCCGCTGGCCCTTCATCGCTGGTGCTTCCTGCCGGTCTGAGCGGTGATTTGATTGGCCGCTTTACCTCTAAAGTCGCTGAGATGCATTTCCCGATGGCCAACGTCCTGAACAGTCAAACCGGTCTTCGCGTTCGCCGGATGAATGGACCCAAGGACGGCACAGGCGATCTGTATTGGAATCTGGGATTTGAGGCCGGTCGCTTTGATGGTGATCTGGTCAACAGGACCAACTCCCTGCGCGGTGTGGCTGGTGCATGGGGGCCTGAGCAAGGTCTGGGCCGGGTCAACGACGTCTGGACCATGAGTGGCGTTGCCAGTGAGCTGCCCTTGTCCGTGGCAGCAGCTGAAACTGACCTTGGCCTTGAACTGCGGCTGGCATCGATTGAGCCGGGCGACGGTGAAGGCGTGCAGGTGGCAATCGTCGATCTGGTGCTGCGCAACGATGGTCCGAGCGACACCACGAACATTCGCATTGATTCGGCGCAAACCGCTGGCGTGATGATTGAAAGCGTCAGCGGCGCTGTACTGGATGATGGTGCCGTACTGGTCGATGCGCTGCCTGCGAACCAGACGGCGACTTTGGCGCTGCGGGTTATTGTGAAGTCTGCCAATGATCCCTTGGCCATGGCTGTGACCGGGCAGGCGTTGAGCGATACCAACCTGGTGAACGATGTGGGTCTGCTGATCTTCCCTGAACCACCGTTACAGGTCGCCGCACCTGCGCCAGACACCGCAGAGGGTGAGCCGCAGTCGCTGGAAACCCTCGCCCTAGAGCCGATTGCAGAACTGGACGAGGCAACGGCACAGGCGCAGCCGGTTGCGGATCCTGCCAATGCAGTCGAGCCTAAGCAGGCTGCGGCAGACACGGACGAGAAGGCTGTGGTTGCAGCGCAGTTGAAGACGGATCTGATCGGTTTGCGAAAGCGTGCGGACGGTGATCAGGTCGAGGCTGACGTCATTTTTGCGATTTCCAATACCGGTACAGTGGCCCTGCGTGACCTATCGTTGCCGGTCTCTTTGCGGCGGCATCTGGGGGATGCCTTTGTCTCGATTATTGGACGACCTGTGTTTGAAATTCAGCCCCTGCAGCCCGGCTCATGGCTTGCGCTGAACCCCGGATACACGGGCTTTCCCGGGGCCGATGAGCTGTTCATTCCAGACGGCGTGCTGCGCCCAAAGGACAGCGCGCTGCTCCGTATGACGGTGCATTACGATCAGGACGCGCTGGAGGGCATTGCGCCGCTTTCCATTCGGGGGGATCTGCTCGCGACTGTGGATGAGACAGAATATCGGTTCCCGTCTGACAATGACTTCAATAAGGGCGAGGTCGATGAAAATGGCGATGGTAATCCGGAGAATGACAGCACGCCTTTACCTGGCCTGCGGCTGGTCAAATCCGTTGATGTTCTGCCCGGTCCCGCCGCTTTTGACGGTGTCGATGATGCCTATGACGCGGTTTTTGGCTTCCGGATCGAAAACACCGGCGGCTTGGCTTTGCAGGATCTGGCGATGGCGGATCTGTTCCTCGAAAATGAGGCTGTGACCGAAATTCTGGATGTCGAAATCCTGTATATCGAAGCCCAATCTGAAAGCTTCACGGCTACTGGTTTGCCGGATGCCTTTGTCGGGTTGAATAACGTCCAGCGCTTTGACGGCGGGGAAGCGGTTCTGCAGCCCGGGGAAGAGGTCGATATAGCTGCGCGCGTGTTCTTCCGTCTGGATGACAGCAAGCTGGCTGAACCCATCCTGAACCGCGCTGCTGCCTTTGCGCGGGTGGATCTGGATGGTGACGGGGAGCTCGATACGGTTTTGGGTGATCCGGCGGACACCAATACGACACTGGGCGTAGACGCGGACGGGGACGGAGAAGAGGGCAACGATGCCGCGCCCGTGGGCTTTGGCCGGCTGGAGGTCGCGACGGTACTTTCAGGCGAGATCAAGACCCTCGATGGCAACGACTTCCTGTTGCTCGATGCTCAGACAACGGTAACCAACACCGGTACGGCCACCTTGGGCAACATCACGGTCGATCTGCCTATACCTGAAACGCTGTTCCTTGAGTTCATTGATATTCCGCAACCAGCAACGGTTGCCCGCCCCCCTTCCCTTGGCTCCAAAATCGTTCAGCCACTGACCTATGATGGGGTTACGGACAAGCGACCGATTGATGAAATGCCAGCGCTTTTGCCCGGTGAGTCCTTTGCCTTTACCATTGGCTATCGTTTTTTGGCCGATGAGATTGATCCGCTGGCGTTGACTCAGATGGCGGCCGTTGGAGAAGGAA
>JBMZBW010000180.1:0-3904 GCA_049612785.1 Alphaproteobacteria bacterium
CCAGAGCCGGTCGCAGCGGTCAAGATTTCTTCAGTAGAGCCGGAAGAAGCCTTGCCATGCACGTTTTCGCGCAACCACTGAACCAAAGGCGAGAACTCGCCGCGCTCAATCTGGGCTTCTACATCACCCAGATGATCCCGCGCAGCACCAAACACCTGAGCCGCACACATGGCGCCGAGGCTGTAGGTCGGGAAGTATCCAAAGGCACCGGAGTACCAATGAATGTCCTGTAGGCACCCTTCACGGTCGTTATCCGGACGAATGCCAAGAAGCGACTCAAGTCCATCGCCCCAAGCCTGCGGCAGATCCGCGAGATCGAGATCACCGGAGAGCATGGCCTTTTCCAGCCGGTAACGCAGGATGACATGCGCCGGGTAGGTCACTTCATCAGCCTCAACCCGAATGAAAGACCGTGCGACGCGCGCGGCATGGCGAGACAGGTTCTCACCCGTCCAGGCTGGGCCGGACTTGCCAAAAGCTTTGGCCAGCATCGGAGCCGCATAGTTCATGAAAGCGCGGCTGCGGACGACCTGCATCTCGATGGTCAATGACTGACTTTCATGCAGCACCATTCCGCGAGCGAGACCGACAGGCTGTCGTGCATAGTCCTTCGGCAAGCCTTGCTCATAAAGTGCGTGACCGGTTTCGTGCAAAACACCCATCATCGCGTCCATGAAATCTTCGTCGCGGTAGCGCGTGGTCATGCGAACGTCGCTCGGGGTACCGCCGCAAAAGGGATGCGCAGAGGTATCGAGGCGGCCATGTTCAAAATCAAATCCGACCGACTTCATGATGTCCTGAAAGACCTGCCGCTGCGTGGGAACGTCAAAGGGACCATCCAGCGGCAAGGGCTCTCCCCGCTGCTCCTGGGCGGTGAGAACGTCGTCCAGAAAGTCGGGTAGAAAGGCTGCGTAATCGTCAAAAACCGCATCAATCTGTGCAACCGTCAGACCGGGTTCGAAACCATCGATCATGGCTTCATAGAGTGGCTGGCCGGTCTTGTCGGCAATCGCTTGTCCTGCTTGCTTGGCCAGATTGAAGCAGTCACGCAAAGCGGGGAGCGCTGCTGCGAAATCGTTATTTGGGCGTGCTTCCTGCCAAATCGCCAGCGCGTGGCTTTCCGCTTTGGACTTAGCCGCGACCAAATCAGAGGGAATTGCCGTCGCGCGAATGTACTGGCGCTTGGTTTCTTCGACATTGGCCCGCTGCCACGGGTCTAACGCGTTGTCACCATCTGCGCCTTCGATGGCATCACCCATTTCAGCGCCTGCAGTGATGTCGTGAACCATGGTTTCGAGCAGGGCCGTCTGGTCTGCACGGCTTGGCCCGCCGCCGTTCGGCATCATCGACTGCTGGTCCCAATACAGGATGGACAGGGCTTCAGCGAGCGTTCCAGCCTTGGCGTTCAGCGCTTCCATAGCGGCGTAACTGGTCATGCGTCATCTCCTCGTTTTGGAAAGCTCAATAGGCCCACGAACAACACCAGCAAAAAGGCGAAGCTGAACCACTGCACGGCGTAGCTCAAATGCGGGTTGCGAAGTGCGTTGTTGGTGGGAGTGGGCGTGAAGGGGCTGCGCTCCCCCAATGATTCTGTCAACTCCACCAGCATGGGCAGCGTAAATTCCGCGTCCAGCCCCACGTGGGAAGAGAGGGCGCCAGGGTCAGCGACGGCCCACAGGCCGCGCTCAGGCTCGTTGCCCGGGTTGAAAGACGGATGCCCCCGCCAGCCGCCAGCGTAGACCTGACCTCGCGGTAACTCGCCAAAGGCCGTGGGCGCATCGGTGGTTTCGTAGCCCGCTGCAAAGCCCAACTTCACCCACACGATCTGATCATCGTTCAGGGTGAGCGGCGCGTAGAAATCTTCGCCGGACCGACCATTGAGTGACTTTCCGAAAAACCCAATGGCCTTGCTCAAATCGAGCATGCCTGTGAGGATCACAGGGTAATGGTCTTCGAGACCAAAGAGCGGGTGGCTGACATCCGTCTCAATCGGAGCACTGGCATTAAGAGCCTGGATATCCCCGAGCAAAGATTGCTTCCACGCCAAACGCTGTAGCTGCCACGTTCCCAAACCGCACAGCAGCACAAAGCACGGCAAGGCGAGCAGATAGAGGAGCGGACGGGGATGAAAGCGTCGATTCATGGGGCGCGGGTTCACTTGTATTGGGCACTGCCACTGTCAGAAGATTTATTGTGAAACTGCATGGCAATGAAGATTGCCTTGGCTCTGGGCGCTGTGAACCAAAACAAAAGCAGCACCAAGGGGAGCCAGATACTGAAATGCACCCAATAGGGTGGCTGCGCAGCCAATTCCACGACAAGCGCAAGAAACAAGACGATTCCGCCAATACCAAATATCAGAAAGGCAGCCGGACCATCTCCACTGTCTTCGCGGGAGAGGTCGAGATCGCAGCTTTCACAACGAGATCGGACTTTGAGAAAGGACTGGTAAAGTGAGCCACTGCCACACCGGGGGCACTTCTGGCTCAGACCGAGGCCCACGGCCTCGGCAACAGTACGGCGGGGAAAAGACGGCTCTTGAGTCATGCTTTCCCCGCGTTCGCCAGACCGCTTAGCCGCGGTCGAAAATGCCCCAGTAGATGGACACGTAAAGGAACAGCCAGACCACGTCGACGAAGTGCCAGTACCAAGCCGCTGCTTCGAAACCGAAGTGCTTTTCCTTGGTCATGTTGTTCGCCAGACCGCGGAACCAGCAAACCGCCAGGAAGGTCGTTCCGATGATGACGTGGAAGCCGTGGAAGCCTGTCGCGATCAGGAAGGTTGATGGGTAAGTCTCAACCACGCCTTCTGCGTTGTACCCGTAACCAAAGACCGTGAACGCTTCGAAATACTCAAATGCCTGCATGCAGGTAAACAGAATACCGAGCAGAACGGTCAGACCCAGCGACCACAGGAAGTCGCGACGGTCACCATGACGGATCGCCTCGTGCGCCCAAGTGACCGTTACACCGGACAGCAACAGGATAACCGTGTTGTACAACGGCATATCAATCGGGTTGAAGGAATCCGTACCCTTTGGCGGCCAGACTTCTTCAGTCACACCGAAGTTGAAGTACGCCCAGAAGAACGCGAAGAAGAACATCACTTCAGACGCGATGAAGAACAGCATGCCGTAGCGTAGACCCAACTGTACCACCGGCTTGTGATCACCCTGACGGCTTTCCTTGATCACGTCGCTCCACCAGCCGAACACGGAAGCAATAAAGCCCGCGCCGCCCAAACCGACGATAAACCAGCGCGCATCCATGAGCGTGTTCATCAGGCCTTCGGTCTGGTTTGGATTGTTGTGGAACATGAGCACCGCGCCAAAAAGCAGAATGCCGACGGCAATGGAAGTCACCAGCGGCCAAATGGATGGCTCAAGCAGGTGATAGTCATGGTTCGGACCGTGATGTGCATCAGCCATCGCTGGATGTCCTCGTGCTAGAATTTGTACATTGCCCCCTTTCTAAGGGGCGCGGGGCGGTGGTGCAACGCTCTATCAGCGGTTCTGACCTTTGCGTTTTTGGAAAGCGTCGAACCAGCCTGATCAATCAGCCGCGTTGAAGAACGTGTAGGCCAAAGTAATTTGCCGGAGATCCTTGAGATCAGGATCGTCACGGATCGCTGGATCAACATAAAAAATCACTGGCATATCAACGGATTGACCGGGCTCCAGTTGCTGATCTTCGAAGCAGAAACACTGGATCTTCGAAAAATAGCGTCCAGCCTGCAGCGGTGTAACGTTAAAGGTCGCCGTGCCTCGGTTAATCATCGTTTTCGACAGATTTTTCGCAACGTATTCGATTTGGCCTTGCTCACCGATGGGAACGGTAATCGTGCGCTGCTTGGGACGAAACTTCCAATCCAGAGACGGCTCGATGGACGCAGTGAAGAGAATCTC
>JBMZBW010000181.1:0-3871 GCA_049612785.1 Alphaproteobacteria bacterium
CGCTCAAACGCGATTGCACCGGGTCTGATCAAGACTGATTTTGCCGAAGCGCTCTGGAAGAATCCAAAGCTGGCGGAAGCCACCATCAACTCGACCCCTCTTCGTCGCTTGGGTGAGCCGGATGATATCGCCGGAATCGCTGTATTCCTCGCCTCCAAAGCGGGCGCTTTCGTCAACGGGCAAACCATTGTTGCAGATGGCGGGGTTACGATTGCTGATCGGCTGGTGGGCGCTCACTAAAGCCCGAGCATGCAAAGGCGCATTACAGCCCTTCGCCCTATAATGAGGCGCGCCCTTTGACAGCGGCGCGCCTTATCTTTAATGACCCCCTATCTCTCTGAGATACGTCGGGAAAGTTGGTGTCACCGCTGATCTAAGTGGCTCCACGCTCAAGGGCTTCGGTTCTGAGACTACCGGCACCGTCAAAATAACACCTCGTGAACGAAGGGTTTACTATGTCAAAGCGTATTTCCGCTAAGTACAAGATTGATCGCCGTCTGGGCGTCAACCTGTGGGGCCGCCCAAAGTCCCCGATCAACAAGCGTTCCTACGGTCCCGGCCAGCACGGCCAGGGTCGCAAGAAAAAAGATTCCGACTTCGGTCTGCAGCTGAAAGCCAAGCAGAAGCTCAAGGGCTACTACGGCAACATCACTGAGAAGCAGTTCCGCAAGTACTACGCCGAAGCTGTGCGCCGTAAGGGCGACACCGGCGAAAACCTGATCGAGCTTCTCGAGCGTCGTCTGGATACCGTGGTTTACCGCTCCAAGTTCGTCCCGACCGTCTTCGCAGCACGTCAGTTCGTCAACCACGGTCACGTGACCCTGAACGGCAAGAAAGCCAACATCGCATCCATGATGGTGCGTGATGGTGACGTTGTTGAGGTCAAGGGCAAGTCCCGTGAGATCGCGATGGTTCTCGAGGCTTTGGCTTCCCCAGAGCGCGACGTTCCAGACTACGTTGAAGTTGACGTCAAGAAAATGACCACGCAGTTCCTGCGCGGCCCAAAGCTGGAAGACGTTCCATACCCAGTGACCATGGAACCGAACCTGGTGGTGGAATACTACTCTCGTTAATCCAGACAAGATCCGAACACGAAAAAGCCCCGCACCGTGGAAATCGGTGCGGGGCTTTTTATTGCGTGGCTTCAAGCTATCTAAGCCAGGGCCGGCTGACCTTTCCAGATCCGCATTCCAAGCGCTCCAAGACCCAGAATCAGCGCGACACTTCCCAGCAGGGAGGCCAGACCCGGCAGTATCAGGCCAACAAGGAACAAGGCGATCATGGCCAGCACGAGCATGGAAAGCCGCTTGAGGAACGGAGAGAACCCATCAATCGGCAGGAACCGACCGACCAGAGAGCCAAGCACCAGCATGCCGCTGAAGTAACCCAAGACCATCAGCAAGAAACCGCCCAGCATAACGACTGGCACGAGCACCAACAGAATCAAAAGAAACCAGCTGATTCCAGCCGCGAGCGAAAAGACAACGACCAGACTGGTTATCGTCAAGCCCAGCCAAAAGCTCAGGCCCACAAAGCCAGTTGCGACAGTCTGCAGCGGCTTTGTCGCTGTCCAGCGGGTGAAAGTATCGTTTTGGCGTCCCAGCACCAGCAGAACCAGACTGCCAACAACCAGACTGAAGATGAGGAAACCAAGGCTGCCACCAAAGTCCACGCCCGAGCTGTCACGGCTCAGGTCAAAACCGATTTCATCGCCAAACTTCTCCTGAAGTTCTTCCATTGTCACGCCTCGGCTGTTCAGATTAGCCGGGATGTTTGCGGCGGTATCCATATCATAGACGATTTCGCCATTGATGATGGCATCGGAAGCGATCTGCAACGAGTCACCACCAACGTAAAGGTCCCCGTCAATTTGCCCGGCTACGCGCACGGTAGCGCTGTAAAGGTACACGCTGCCCGCCGAGAAACCGGAAAACTCAAGGGTATCCGCTGAAGCAGCAAGGATGGTCCCGCCTGTGTGTGCAACGTCGAGAACGATGTTTTCAGCAGCGGCGTAGATAGAGCCGGAAACATCACCCTTGATCGCCAACTTTGAAGCAGCAGCCACAACGGGTCCTGCAACTTGTGTATCAACGGTGATGGTTTCGCCGAGGGCAAAAACGCCACCCGTTGGCTCGTTCACATCAATTGCGCGGCCCAAAGCCCAAGCAAGCCCTTGGTTACCACCAAGCGCATAGTCATCCCCTACGGCAAATATCTCTTCACCAATTTTGGTTTTTGACAGATCGGCCTGCGTTCCCTGACTCACAGCCAGAGGAGCCATCAGCAAGCCAAGCATCACCGCCAAGCCACCAAACAGCCCCGTATTGTTTTTGAAAGTCATTGTTATCCCCTAACAACTTTTGGTAATTCGCACCCCGGTGCGCACGACCTCATGTTGGGAATGAAACGAGAGTTTCAATAAAAGACCCCCGTGAATTTCTCCACGGGGGTCTCGAATTATTGCAGCCCTGTGAACCGGACTTGCGTTGCTCTGCTTAGATCAAGCCTTTTCGACTTGGCTGTAATCCAGTTCCACCGGCGTAGCCCGGCCAAAGATCGATACAGCGACCTTGAGGCGTGCTTTCTCCAGATCAACTTCTTCGACAACGCCGGAGAAGGAGGTGAAGGCCCCATCGGTCACACGGACATTTTCACCAACTTCGTACGTGATAGACGGACGCGGCTTCTCCGCACCTTCGACCATAGACTGCATGATCTGCTTGGCTTCGCGCTCGGAAATCGGCACAGGACGTCCCTGCCCGCCCAGAAAGCCCGTCACACGCTGCGTGTTCTTGACCAGGTTCCAAGCGGCATCGGACAGTTCCATTTTCGCGAGGATGTATCCGGGGAAGAACTTGCGCTCGGCATTATATTTTTTGCCACGCCGTACTTCGACGACTTCTTCGGCGGGCACCATCAGTTCTGAGAACTGGTCAGCGATGCCCTTCTTTTCAGCCTGTTCCATGATCGATTCAACGATCTTGGACTCAAAGCCGGAATAGACGTGGATGACGTACCATTTATGGTTTTCGGACATTGTCAGTTCAGCACTTCTTGTCGGGATGGGAACAGCGCGTTCGCGCTATCTTAGCCGAGGTTAATACCCAGCAGGAAGCCCATCAGGTTCCGGAATACGAAATCGACAGCGATGAAGAACAGCGCAGCCAGTGTCGCGAGGATCAAGACCAAAATGGTCGTAACCGTTGTTTCGTTACGTGATGGCCAGGTTACCCGTGCGATTTCTTTTCGCACTTGGCCAAAAAACCGAAACAGTGCCATGCGTGCCGCCTTTACTTCTTCTTCAATTATCAAAGGACTGGATTCTAACCAGCGAGTGCCATCTGCGATGCTGACGTCAGCACAACTCTGGCACGGGTGATCGTCCGTCCCGTAAACCCGCTGTGGAAATGGCAGGGGCAGAAGGACTCGAACCCTCGACCCTCGGTTTTGGAGACCGATGCTCTACCAACTGAGCTATACCCCTATGGGCCATCCACAGACCGCTTATTAGGCCATTTCGCCCTTGGTAAACAAGGCTTAATGGCAAATTCGCCCCCTCAAAACGACATACGCCCGGTGCGTTTGGTGCACCGGGCGCTTGTAGCCGTAATGCAGGGGCCTCTAGAGGAGGCTGAGACCCCTGATTGCTGGACTTAAGTCAGGTCGTAAGCACGCTCACCGTGAGAAGCGAGATCCAGACCATCGGAGACCGCTTCGTCTTCGGCACGCATACCAACCAGAGCGCGACATACGATTGCGATGACGAAGGTCACGACTGCGACGTAAGCCGCAGAGAAGACAACCGACCACAGCTGGGTGATGAACTGCTTCATGACGCCAACTTCACTGATCAGCGCAGCGTCGCCGTTGG
>JBMZBW010000182.1:0-3825 GCA_049612785.1 Alphaproteobacteria bacterium
GGCGCTGTGGAACTTGGTCACGTAAGGACGGATGGTCTCAAGCAGCTTACCACCCGCTTCGATGTCGTCGGGATCCTGGCTGGTTGGGTCCAGGCCAAGGTAGTTCATCGCAGCCGGGATGACTTCCGTCGGAGCGTCGAGAATGTGCACGCCGCAATCGGAGAGCTTGGAAATCTTGTCCACGTCGAAGATCAGATCCCAAGAGGAGCCGTAGTCTTCACCCAGACGCGCCGCAACTTCACCAGTGTTCACACCAATACCCGTGGTGCCCCACATGTAGTTAATGGAGTAAGCGTTGCCCGGATCGGACATGGCGGTCGCTTCTTTGATCTCATCCCAGAGGTGAACACTGTTTGGCAGCTTGCTCTGATCGAGCTTCTGGAACACGCCAGCCTGAATCTGACGGGCGAGGAAGGACGCCGATGGAACCACAACGTCATAGCCGGAGTTACCAGCAAGCAGCTTGGCTTCCAGCACTTCGTTGGAGTCAAACACGTCGTAGGTGATCTTGATGCCGGTCTCTTCTTCAAACTGACCCAGAAGGTCTTCGTCGATGTAATCCGACCAGTTGAGAACGCGAACTTCCTGCGCGTGCGCCGTGCTGACAGCAACGGTTGCAAGTGCGGAAACCGCGACAAGTGCAAACTTTTTCATGAGGCATTCCTCCCTGATTTTTGGGTGATGAGCGGTCCACGACGGCTGTCCTGAACCCCTCCTCAGATTTTTGCGAAGGTGACGGTGCCATGGGATTGTGCAGGAAACAACTGAAAGGCGCGGCAAAGCCCTAAATTTGGGCGAGCACGCCGGATATCTGCCCGTTTTTCGAACGCCAAGGCTCAACTATTCGCACTGACTGAAAAAAATTATCGCTGGATATCTTTTTAGAATATATTACAATAGTCATTACGACTTTGGATAAGGGCTTTTGTTCTTTATTGCCCTAATTTTACGGTCAAATCGAATGAATTGGCGCGCGTGACGAGTTGCTTCCACCTTCTCATCCGGCTGTTACGGGGCATTATTCTGGCAAGTTTTACAGCGGCAATTGGCTCGCTGCTGGGGTTTATGATCGTGCAGCGCGTGATTTTCCCTGACTACACGTCGATCTTTGGGCTGCAATCATACCTGCGTTATGAGTTGCCCTTCTACCCGCTGGCAACCTTTCCGCTGCTGCTTCTGATCTGGCGGCTGGCCCCTCCAAACCTGATCTCGTACGTCTTACCCGCTGTTTCGCTGGGGGTGATTGGGGCGATCTTTTCGATCGATGTGAGGCTGTGGTTGGGAGACGAGGCGCTGGCGGCTCTGATTGCGGAGATGGGGACGCCCGACGGGCGGCCCAGCCTGCTGATCATCGTTATGTTCATGATCAGCGCGCTGCCGATCGGGCTGTTCGCAGGTTTGGCAGCATGGTCCACTTTGCATGTTTGGGTGCAGGTCCCGAGCCCTAGCATGGTTCGAGCCGCACGCCGGATGAAGAGCGCTCAGTAGCTCGTTCATTAGTGATTAGGCACTTATTTTCTTTAAGTTTTGCTTTTTAAGAAAATTCGCCTTGATGCTGGCTATTTTCGCCAAAGGATTCAGGAAGTTTGTCGCCCTGACCGCCCTAGACAGCCGCAGGCAGGCGTGGTCACCTGCGCTACCTTGCGAGAGATGGGAGGCTCAAGCGAATTATGTCTTTCTTTGGTGGTATTTGGGATGCGATTGGCCCGACAGGGCTGACGATTTGGTTGATGGTGCTGATCGCCGCAACCATCGTCTTTGCGCTGACCGTAGGCCGGTTGGTCCGCTATGGACCGTCCCGCATCCTGTTCCTTGCGCCTGCCTTTTTGCTCTTTGGCATCTTTGTTCTCTACCCCATTGCCGGGTCAACATGGATGAGTCTTCACGACGTTCGGGCGGATCGCATGATCTGTGCCGACGGTCGAGAGATCGTGGACCTCCCCGATGGGGAGAAGTGCCGCCGGGTGCAGAAGATGGAGTTTGTCGGACTGGCAAACTACGAGCGCTTCTTTGCCAAAACCCCGCGCAACATTGAACGACTGGGCAAGGAAGTCGGCAAACTGGTGACATTCCAGTACCTCAACCCGACCAAAACGGAGAAAGAGCGTGAAAAGGCCAAGCCCAAGTATCCGCGCCTGACCGATCCCGCTGAAGCGCTGCTGAACAACGTCATCTGGCTTGTTTTGTTCCAAGTGGCGATCCCGATAGGGCTCGCGCTGGCCGTGCTGCTCAATCAAAGTCATGTTGTGACCCGATTGATGAAGCCGATGTTCTTCTTCCCCTTCGTGCTTTCACCGACGGTCATCGCCTTCCTTTTTCAGTTCTTCTACAACACCGCCGATGGCTCTCCGCTCATGTGGTTCTTCAACATGGTTGGATGGGGCAAGGACGGCATTTTGGGGACCAACGGGTGGTCGAATATCGGCATCATCATCGCTGCCTGGTACCCGCAAATCGCCTATTGCGTGATCATCTATCTCGCCGGACTGACCGCGATTAATGCCGAGTTGATCGAGGCAGGAAAGCTCGACGGCGCAGAGGGCTTTACCCTGTTCCGTAAGATCGTCTTGCCCCAACTCTGGCCTGCGACCTTTATCTGCGTGGTCGTCACCACCATCGGGGCCTTGCGATCCTTTGACCTTGTGCACGTGATGACGGTGGGGGGGCAGAAATCGGAAGTTATGGCCCGATTGATGTACGAAGTGGGCTTCGGCGAGAACGGCGGCAACTACGGCTATGGCGCGACCATTTCAGTGCTGCTGTTCCTGATTATGCTCGTCTTCATCGTCTTCTTTGTAACCAACATGATCCGCCAAGCGGACGATTGAGGGAGGGCTAAACGATGTATCCAAGTCCTGAGAATACCTGGCGTCCAGGCGCGCGCGTTTTCTACTGGTCCTGCGCCATCGCCGTGACCATCATTTGGCTGACGCCGATCATGCTGCTGCTGCTGACCGCGCTGAAGTCCAACATTCAGATCAACGCCGAACAAGGTGCCAAGTTCACCATGCCCGCGCCGCTGATGCCTGAAGGCTTCATGACCATTCTAGGCAACGTGCCGTTCTGGTGGTCCATGGTTTACAGCTTCCTGGTCGTGATCCCGGTGGTGTGCATCGCCGTGGGCTTTGCAACGATTGCGGGCTATGTGCTGGCCAAGCACCGCTTCCTCGGGCGGACCTGGCTGTTCGCGCTGTTTGTGGCGGGTAACTTTGTCCCGTTTCAGGTGCTGACCTTCCCCGTTCTGCGGATGATGCAGGATCTCGGCTTTGGCGACTGGTCGCCCTACAACTCGCTGTGGGCGCTGATCATCTTCCACGGGGCGTTCCAGACCGGGTTCTGCGTGTTCTTCATGCGGAACTTTATCGCCGCCCTGCCGACGGAGTTGATCGAAGCAGCGCGGATGGAGGGAGCCAATGAGTTTCAGGTCTTTTCCAAAATCATCCTGCCCCTGCTCCGGCCGGCACTGGCGGCATTGGGCCTGCTGATCTTTACCTTTGTCTGGAACGACTTCTACTGGTCATTGGTACTCACACAAGGCGATCTGATGTTGGTTCCGAACCAGTTGGTGAACCTCGCCTCGGGTCAGTGGCAGAACCAGTGGAACGTCATGGCGGGCGGTTCCATTATCGTGGCGATGCCGCCGCTGCTGTTCTTCTTCTTCCTCCAGCGTCAGTTCGTCTCCGGCCTGACACTGGGCGCGCAGAAGGGGTAGTACCGGGCCACCGCCCCTCAAACAATCCGACACGAAACAAGGCCCGGCACGCTGTCACGCGCGCCGGGCCTTCGTTTCTCATGGCAGATAGTTTGCGCTATTCGAGATTAAGC
>JBMZBW010000183.1:0-3825 GCA_049612785.1 Alphaproteobacteria bacterium
ACTAAGGGGGATTATCGGTTCCTGCGAGCCCAAAAAGAGGGTGGGCAGGATGGGAGAGAGTGAGAGAGAAAAGGGCTTAAGCGGCGATGGCTTTGCGCGGCCCGTGGCACCAAGCAGGCATCCAGTCGCCATGGGCCTCGATCAGTTCATCCGTCATGGCCCAGATCTGGTCGAGATCCAGCTCGGCCGCGGTGTGCGGGTCGAGCATGGCGGCGTGATAGATGTGCTCACGGTTTTCGGTCATCAGCGCTTCGACGGTCATTTCCTGCACAGAAATGTTGGTTCGCATGAGACCGACGAGTTGCTTGGGCAGGTTGCCAATTGCCGTAGGCTGGACGCCATTGCGATCCACCAGGCAGGGGACTTCAACCGCGCAGCCTTCCGGCAGGTTGGAGATGTAGCCCTCATTCTTCACGTTGCCGTAAATCACACTCGGCACGCCAGTCCAGACGGAGTCGATGATGTCAGAGGCAAACTCGTTGGACGCTTTTACCTCGATCCGGTCGGCTTCGCGGTACTGTGCCGCCTGCGTTTTCCAGTCTTCGATCTGTTCAACGCATCGCTTTGGGTATTCATCCAGCGGAACTTGGAAGCGCTCGATCAGGTCTTCGCGGCCCTCTTTGATGAAGTACGGCACGTACTCGGCAAAGTGCTCTGAGCTTTCCGTAACAAAGTACCCCAGACGCTTCAGCATCTCGTAGCGGACGTAGTTTTGACAACGCTCGTTCCACGCGCTCGGCTTGGGTGCACGGCCCTGTGCATAGGCGCGGTGCAGGTCGGGGTATAGGTCGCGGAAGGTGCCGTCGGGCATGACTTCCTCGAAGTTGAGGTAGAAGGCCATGTGGTTGATGCCGCCGACTTTGTAGCGGATGTTCTCCACCGACAAGTCGAGGTCGCGGGCCAGTTCTTCAGCGGTCAATTGCACCGAATGGCACAAGCCGACCTGCCGGATTTCCGGGTACTTTTCTGCGATGGCCCACGTGTTGATCGCCATAGGGTTCACGTACTGCAGCATGATCGCTTCGGGGCAAACGGCCATCATGTCTTCGCACACAGCCCAAAGGTGCGGCACTGTGCGGATACCGCGCATGATGCCGCCGATGCCAAGCGTATCGGCAATGGTCTGGCGCAGACCGAATTTCTTGGGAATCTCAAAGTCGGTAACGGTGCAGGGCTCAAAGCCGCCAATCTGGAACGCCACGACCACGAAATCAGCGCCGTCCAGCGCTTCCCGCCGGTCCGTGTGGGTGCTCACACTCGCCCCGACGCCGAGGGTCGAAATCAGCTTGTTCGCAACGAGCTCGCTTTCATCAAGGCGCCCGCGGTCAATGTCCATCAGCGCGATGTGAGCCTCAGCCAGAGCAGGGCGCTGGAGAACATCGCCCACAATGTTTTTCATAAACACCGTAGAGCCGGCGCCGACGAACGTGATCTTTGGCCCTTTAGCCATAGGGATCTCCTCCAAAACCCAAAACACACCCTGTATCCGCCAGGTGCGCGAACGAACTGATACAACAACTCATATAATGGGCGCTTCAAGCGGCAATTACTTCACTGAATCCAGCTTTGGTTTCCGGTAATCGCGCCTCGGCCCTTTTTGCTACCGTCGCGCGTCGCGGCGGAACACAGACGGTGTCGTGTCGAGATGCGATTGGAACGCCTCATAGAAGCTCGACAAGGACCCGAAGCCACTGTCCATCGCAATGCTCAGGATTTTTGCGTCCGAGTTCGACAGCAACATCTGCGCGTGGCTGAGCCGAATGCGGGTGATGTGCTCCTTGATCGGAACACCCACCACGCGGCGGAACAGTGTCATGGCGTAAGAGGGTGACAAGCCCACGTGGTCGGCCACATCGCTCACTGAGATTGGGTCACAGTAGTTGTTTGCGATAAAGCGCAGCATCTCTTCAATATGCTGCATGGCCCCGCCTGCACCGACGACCGAGCGCACTTCACCGTAGCCGGACTTGACCGTCTCCCAGCCTTCCAGAGCAAACCGTCGAACGCGCATCTCAACCTCTCCCAGAATAAGCTGGTGCCACGTCGAATCCTGCCGCTTGAACTCCTCGGTCCAACGATGAAACATCTGCCGGTCCATATCCGGATTGGCCGGCGCGCTCATGACATCGCCCGCAATGAGCGCGTTCAGGAAGGACTCAGGTAATCCCCAACGCAGGATCTGGCTGAAGGAAATGTAAAGGTTGATGATCTCACCATCCCCCGTCACCTTGTTTACACCATGAGGAGAGGACCCCCAGAACAGGGTCAGGCTGTTCGAGGGCCGTTCGACCGTCGTCCCGGAAAAGGAATATTCCATGTCACAGCCATCGAGGAAGTTCAGTTCGACAGATGCGTGGTGGTGGTAGGGGTCAGCGAAGGCAATGGGCCGGTGACGCTCGAACAAGATCGAGCCTAGCCCCGGAACAAGCCCCGTCGCTGCGTAGTTCAAGAAATCTGCATGGTTCGCCACAACTGACATCAAACATTCCTCCCGAAGCGCTGGCGCGCAAAACATTCTGCCTTTGTGCGGTGGCAACTATTGACAAACAACACAATACAGGAAGGCAATAAGGCGTAAATCGGAAACGGATAGGATTTTTCCGGAAGAGCCTATTTGTGTTTGTAACGAGCACACGCAGGAAGCGTTGACCGCTCTCGCAAGGTGCGAGAAAGTGCGGCGTTTTGCGACTTTGGCGCTGCCTTACCCTGAAAGTGTTCCATGACATCCTCTGCACCAGCTGTTTCCCGCACCGTTAAAGTTGGGTACGGCATCGTTGAAATCGGCACCAACACGCTGATCGTCTTCGCCTCCTTCTACTTCCTGTTTTACATGACCGAGGCGCTGGGCGTGCCGCCGGTTTTCGCGGGTTTGCTGTTCTTCTGTGCGAAGATTTTCGATGTCGTTACGGACCCGCTGATCGGAAACCTCTCGGACCGAGCCCGCACGCCGATGGGGCGGCGGCGGCCGTTCATGCTGGCCGGGGGAATTCTGCTCGGGCCGACGGTGGCAGTGATGTTCCTTGCACCGTTTCTGGACAGTGAGAGCTGGGTGCCCTCAGCGCTTTATTTCATGGTTTTCACCATGGCGACGTATCTGGCGCTGACGCTGATTGCCGTGCCCGGCGGCGCCATGACTGCGGAGATGACCGAGGACTATAACGAGCGCACCAACATCACTGCTTGGCGCTGGGGTGTGGGGTCGATCGGGATGTTTCTTGGCGGCGGGCTCGCGCCGGTTATCGTCAGCCTGTTCTCCAACGAAGCCGTTGACCCCGGTGGCTTTCGAACGGCTGCGATTGCCATGATCCCGCTGTTTTCTGCGCCCGTGATCCTTGGCGTTATTCTGATGCGCAAGGCACCGCAGAAGGCAGCGGAACGGGTTGCCGCGCTGCTCGATCAGGCGCGTGCTTGTTTTGCTACGCCGTCGTTCCGGCTGCTGCTCGCGACGTACTTCCTGCAGGTCTCCTCGCTGACAGTGGTGACGTCTAACTTGCTCTACATCCTGAAGTACCATTTTCAGGTTGAAGACCCGGTGCAAGCCAACATCGGCTTCTTTCTGGTCTTTGTGATTTCAACCATGGCGTCGATGGCGTTTTGGACATGGTTTGGCAGCCGGGTGGGAAAGAAGCGGGGCTATATCGTTGCGATCAGCGGGCTGGCGATTGCTGTGGCAACGGTTTTTCTGCTCAGCGCGGACAGCTTGATCCTGCTCTATCCGCTCATGGCTGTGATTGGTTGGTTCTTCGGTGGTTATCAGGTTTTTCCGTGGTCGATGATCCCGGACAGTGTGACGGACGGGCAAGCGCGGACGGGTTTGTCGCTTGA
>JBMZBW010000184.1:0-3513 GCA_049612785.1 Alphaproteobacteria bacterium
GTTCCCATAGTTTCGAATCTGCCACGCGCGGCGTTCCAGCTCTTCGGTTGTCATCAGGAACTGTTCAACGTCGCGGAAGAATTGCTTTCCTTCGTCAGTCAGGATCAGCTTGCCGCTGTGATTATTGAAAAGCTGAAAGCCGACCTGATCCCGTAACTGAGCCATCAGGCGGCTGACAGTCGGTTGAGAGGTATTGAGACTTCGCGCTGCCGCGACTGTAGAGCCGGTTCGCACAATGGCGGCGAAGGCCTCGACTTGCCGATGTCGTATCATAGAAGAAGCAGCCATATCAGTTCTGAATACCAAACTACATTTTCAAGTTGGCTTGGTCGAGTTGTTTCGGTGAAATGTCGACCTAAACCCTATAACTGGCTCAGCCGTTCTGAAGTGGATGAATTCGATGGATGCAGATGCTCTAAAAGCCTTCTTCAAACCCTACCGCACGGCGATGGAGAACTTTGAACCCAAGGAAGCGCGGGCGGTTATGGATGACCTGTTTGCGCCGGATGCGACCTTTAAGATCTTCCATCCCTTCGGAACGCTTTCCGGGCCAGCGGCTTATCTCGAAACCTGTCTCATCCCCCTTCACCAAGCGATGCCAGACGTTGAGCGCCGTGATCTGATCCTGCTTGCGGGGACAACGGCAGAGGGTCTCGATTGGATCGGTTGCATGGGGAACTATATGGGCACCTTCCTCGGCCCCTTCCTCGACATCCCCCCGACGGGCATCCTCGCGCACATGCGCTATCACGAATATTTCCACGTGAAAGACGGCAAGATCGTCGAGGTTCAGGCGATTTGGGATGTGCCAGAGTTGATGATGCAGGCAAACGCCTGGCCGCTCGCTCCGCAGTTGGGCGCGTACCTGTGCACGCCCGGTCCCCTGAGCGGTGACGGGCTAACGGTCTCAGGTGACGGGCAAAAAAGCATTGATCGGGTTGTCGATATGGAAACCGCGATCTGCCGCCACCCCGATAATCCAGACCCCCGCGCGATGCGACTGGAAGAACATTGGCATCCCCGGATGAACTGGTACGGGCCGGCAGGCATCGGGACTGGACGCGGTATCGCCGGCTTCCGGCACTGGCACCAGATCCCATTCCTGCGCGGCATGCCAAACCGGAAAGTAGACCCCACCGGCGACCGTGAAGCGTCCGAAGATATGTATGACCTGCACTCGCACTACATCGCGCAAGGCGACTACGTCTGTGAGACCGGTTGGCCCAACATGCGACTGACGGTTTCCCACGATGGCTGGTTGGGAATCGCGCCTTCAGGCAAGAATATCGAGATGCGCAGTCTGGATTTCTGGCGCTTTGATAATGGTCTGATCCGGGAAAACTGGGTGTTGATCGACATGCTGGATATCTATCGCCAACTCGGGATTGATGTGCTGGCGCGCTTGGCTGAGTTCAACAAGGCAAGGAACCTTGGGCGGGTCAATCTGAGCGACGGAATGGAAATGGTTGAGCCTCGGAAATAGGCTCGAATCTGATAACGCATGCAAAAACACGCAGATTTTATTTATTGCGCCAAAACAGGCGGTTAGTCGCAGTGTTTAAGGGCTGAAGCGCCCTGTGCCACGACCGCAATTGTGGACGGATGAGATTTTTTGCATACGCATTCAAAAATGTGTTGCCAAAGGTCAAATCTGGCGCTTAGGGTCACCTTAGGAACGAACGCGTAAAGGCGAAGCGATACACATGGCTGAAATCCAGCTCCGTAATCTCAGCAAGCGCTGGGGTAATTTCGTTGGGGTCAATAGTTTTGACCTGACGATCTCTGATCAGGAATTTTTGGTCCTGCTCGGCCCGTCCGGGTGCGGGAAGACGACAACCATGCGCATGATCGCCGGGCTTGAAACGCCGACGGACGGAGAAATCCTCGTCGATGGCAAGCTGATCAATGATCTGGAGCCCAAAGACCGCGATGTCGCGATGGTGTTCCAGAACTATGGCCTCTATCCCACCATGACCGTTCGGGAGAACATCCGCTTCCCGCTCAAGGTGCGGGGCGTGGCGCGGGATCAGCATGACGCGATGATCCAGCGCGCTGCTGAAATGGTGGAATTGGGTGACCTGCTGGATCGCCTTCCCAAGGAACTTTCGGGCGGACAGCGGCAGCGCGTGGCTTTGGCCCGTGCCATTGTGCGGCGTCCTACGGTGTTCTTGATGGACGAGCCGCTTTCCAACCTGGACGCCAAGCTGCGCGTCTCCACCCGCGCTCAAATCAAAAACCTGCAGCACGAATTGTCGGTCACGACCATTTACGTGACACACGACCAGATCGAAGCGATGACGCTGGCGGATCGGGTCGTGGTGATGAACCAAGGCGAAATCCAGCAGATTGGTACGCCAACCGAAATCTATGACAATCCAGCCAACACCTTTGTTGCGGGCTTTATCGGCTCGCCAGCGATGAACCTGATCACAGGCGAAATGACGGGTGGAACGTTCAAGGGAACCAACGTCACGGTGAGTGGCCTGAAGGGTCCAGATGGGCCAGTGACACTCGGCTTCCGGGCAGAAGACGTGGAAGTGGTCACAGAAGGCGGCGAGGCTCAGGCCCCGGTTTACTCGATGGAGCTACTGGGCGACGCCACACAGGTCTCTATCCGGTCAGACGGCAATATTCTCAGCGGTAAAGCACCCAAGGATTTCCGCGCGGCCATCGGGCAAGCCATTGGCTTCAGGATCAATCCTGAAGTTTGCCACCTCTTCGATACCGAAAGCGGAGAGCGGCGGTAACAGAAATTCCTGCCTGGTGCGCTCGCCTGTCGATGGACAAGGAACAGCGCAGAGCAGCCGAGGGCAGATCACAGAATTCAGGCCGGCTTAGGGGGCGGACTGGATAGCGCGTTGTTTTGGCGGGTTGGACAGACTGAATGTCTACCTTTCGCGAACCGGAATGGCGCACTTAACTAATGGGAGAAACTCAATGAAGTTTACTAGAATTGCCCTGGTGGCAACTTCCGCTGCGCTCTTCGGCGCTTCTTACGCTAACGCCTGTGCTGTTGACGGCGCTGGCCTCAGCATTCTTTCCAACGACTTCCCAGCGATCAACGCTGTCCAGTCTGAAGCCCGCGCTTGTGGTGCAGAAACGGAAGAAAACGCTGATGTAAACAACCTGTTCCTGGATGCTCTGTCTGCGTCTCCAGCAGCATACAACATGGTTATTGGCGCGAACTCCACGTTCTCGTCCTCTAACGCCGCTGGTCTGCTGGCAAGCATCACCGACATCCCAGGCGTTGCTGACCTGCCGGCTCCGATGAAGATCATGCAGGACGGTGAAGTGAAGGCTATCGCATTCATGGCGAACGCTTCTCACCTGATGGTTCGTCAGGACATCCTCGACGATCTGGGCCTTGCGGTTCCAACGTCTTACGAAGAAGTGCTGGACGTTGCTGACGCAATGAAGGCTGCTGGTGTAATGGAATACCCGCTGACCGGTCGTTTCGCCGCTGGCTGGAACCTTGCCAACGAGTTTGTTGAAATCTTCCAGGCAACTGGCGAA
>JBMZBW010000185.1:0-215 GCA_049612785.1 Alphaproteobacteria bacterium
GGGAAGCCGAAGGGGATAGCTGGCGACTGACAATCCGCCCGCCTGCGGATCTCATGCCTTTCTTTGCACCTAAGGGATCGGTCGCGCTGAACGGTGTTTCGCTGACCATCAATGAAGTCGACGAAGAAACCTTTGGGATCAACATGATCCCACACACCCAAGCGGTCACGGCTTTCTCCGTCCTGAGCAACATCGAGATTTCGGAGGCGAGACCT
>JBMZBW010000185.1:225-3498 GCA_049612785.1 Alphaproteobacteria bacterium
ATTGATCAATTGGCTCGCTATGTTCATCGCCAGTTACAGTTTATACCGCAAACCAAAGGTTCCTAATCAATGGTCGCGAACTTCAACGAGTTTAAGTCTTCGATTCCCGAGATCATCGAAGAAGCCCGCAATGGGCGGATGTTTGTTCTTGTCGATGACGAGGACCGGGAGAACGAAGGCGACATCATCGTTCCGGCACAGATGGCGACGCCCGAAGTCATCAACTTCATGGCGACCTATGGCCGAGGTTTGATCTGCTTGGCGATGCCACCGGCACAGATTGGGCGACTGGACCTTCCCCTCATGCCACAGCGCCACGAAAGCCGCTTTGGTACGGCCTTCACCCTGTCCATTGAAGCGGCAACGGGTGTAACAACCGGCATTTCCGCACCCGACCGCGCCCGCACAATCGCTGTTGCCATTGATCCTAACGTACAGCAGGGCGATATTCAGACACCGGGTCACGTCTTTCCCCTGCTGGCGCGCGAGAACGGCACCTTGGAGCGGACGGGTCACACGGAAGCAGCCGTCGACATTGCAAGGCTCGCCGGTCTGAACCCATCCGGTGTCATTTGCGAAATCATGAACGAAGACGGCGATATGGCGCGCCGGGATGATCTTGTTGCCTTTTGCGAGAAGCACGGGCTGAAGATCGGGACCATTGCTGATCTGGTTGCTTATCGTCTGGCCACCGAAAGCCTGATCGAACAGGTTAACGAGGAGCCCTTTGAAACCGAATTTGGCGAAGGCTTCCGAATCGTTACGTTCCGCGAGCTGGACGACCCAACCGCGCCCGAAATTCTGGCGCTGGTCAAAGGCGATATTGCGCCGGAAGCCGAGACCCTGACGCGTGTACACGCGCTGAACATGCGCCGCGATCTTCTGGGCGGCGGCGGAAAGAGCAGCCTTCCATCGGCCATCCGCGCGGTCAATGCCGAAGGTAAAGGCGTCATTGTCTTGATCAACTCGCCCGACAGCATGGAAAAACTCCCCCCTGATCAGGCCTTGCGCACCTATGGCTTGGGCGCGCAAGTGTTGGTTAAGCTGGGCGTGCGCACGATGGTTTTGCTGTCCAATGCCAGCCGTGAACTTGTCGGTCTTGACGGGTTTGGCTTGCAGGTTGCGGGCTACCGTGGTCTGAGCGAATAAAACCTTTAAAGGAAAGCAAACTACCGATGTCAGCAATACCGCACATCCTTATCGTCGAAGCGCCCTACTACACCGATATTTCCGTGGCGCTGAAGGAAGGCGCTGAAGAATACCTCGCTGGCGAAGGCGTGACTTTTGAGACCGTTACAGTTCCGGGGGCGCTGGAAATCCCCGCGGCCATCAAATTCGCCGCAACCAGCGGTTCGTTCGACGGCTTTGTCGCTTTGGGCTGCGTTATTCGGGGCGAGACCACGCACTACGACTACGTGTGCAGCGAAAGCGCCCATGGGCTGCAGGTGCTGGCCATGACGGATGGTCTTTGCATCGGCAACGGTATTCTCACGACCGAGAACCGGGAGCAGGCTTGGGTACGCGCCGACCGCGCGCAAAAGAACAAGGGCAAGGACGCCGCCGAAGCGGCTCTTTCGTTGGTTCGACTGAAAAACCGGTTCGCAGGCTGAGCGCAGATGAGCACGACTGATCACGTCAACATATCCAACACTCTCGGACCTCGCACCGCAGCACGCTTCGCGGCGGTACAGGCGCTCTATCAGATTGAAACCAATGATGAGGTCTTGCTGGACCCCGTGCTGAAAGGCTTTGAACGACATTTCAACAGCGTCGATCTGGATGGAATGGAACTGGGTGCCTATGACCGACAGCTGTTTCAGGCGATTTTGGAGGGCATCTCACGGGTGGCTTCTGATCTCGACGATATGATCTATGGCTCACTCTCTGAAAAATGGTCACTGGCGCGGTTGGATAGCGTCATGCGTGCGATCTTGCGTGCGGGGGCTTTTGAGCTGAGCGAACGCCTCGACATTCCAGCCAAAGTGACCATCGACGAGTACATCACGCTCGCAAATCTGTTCTTTTCGGGAAAAGAGCCTGCCATGGTGAACGGCACGCTCGTCACCATCGCTGAAACCCTGCGCCCCGAAGAGCTGAACGAGAACTGACAAAAGGCGAAACGGGCCGTGTCCGAGTTTGATTTCATCGATGATCTGAAGGGTTTGGCGGACCCCGATCATGCGCTGAATTTCGAAGACGATGCCGCGACCCTGCCGACAGGCGACGTCATTTGCACCGATACGCTGGTTGAGTCGGTCCATTTCTTCGGCACGGAGCCGCCCGGTGAGCTCGCGCATAAGCTGCTGGCCGTCAACGTGTCAGATGTGGTGGCGATGAATGCTCGCCCCACTCATGCCTTGCTCAACCTCAGCCTACCCCGAACCTGTGACTCTGCGTGGCGTGCCGCTTTCATTGGCGGGCTGCGGGAGGCGTGTGACGCGTTTGGACTGCGCCTGCTCGGGGGCGACACGACCGGCTCTCCGGGGCCTTTGGTGCTCTCAGCGACCGTGATGGGGACACTGGAAGGCCGAACGCTGTGGCGGCGGAACGGTGCTCGGGTCGGGGATCTTATTTGTGTCGGTGGCACCATTGGCCAGGGGGCTCTGGGACTTCTGGATATGCAGACTGGCAAGCCCGACAGCCCGTTTTCCCAACACTACAGAACCCCGAAACCGCGACTGGATTTGCTGGGCAGCACCGGCGTTGGCGGCTGTGCTGACGTTTCGGATGGTTTGGTAGCGGATCTGGGCCATATCTGCCGGGCCAGCGGCGTTACCGGGCATCTTGATCTGATGAAAGTCCCTTATGCAGACGCACAGGCTGACTGGGCGGCACAGGTCAGCGGCGGGGACGACTATCAACTTGTATTCACCCTAAGCCCCAACGCGCCACTGCCTGCGGGCTGTACCGTCGTGGGGGAAGTGGCGGTGAAGGCCACCTCTGGCGCGGCTGTTTTGCTCCGTGGCCCGGATGCCGTTTGCACAGCGCTCAGCACGTCTGACGGGTTTAAACACTTCTGACCCTTTCAAATGGCGAAAGGAGAGCTGCAATAGCCGCGTTTGACCCCTTGGCCTTGGTCTGTCAAACCGCCAGCAGAATCCACCAATCTGTTGTAAGAGCTCATCCCTATGGACCTGTCCAAAATTTCTCGTGGCGAGAACCCACCTGTCGACATCAACGTCGTGATCGAAGTCCCTGCGAACTCCGCTGTGAAGTACGAAATGGACAAGGAAAGCGGCGCTGTATTCGTTGACCGCATCCTGTTCACGCCGA
>JBMZBW010000186.1:0-3466 GCA_049612785.1 Alphaproteobacteria bacterium
CCCCTTGGAATTCTTTGAGCCGTTTATCAGGCTTGAGCAATGGACTCGATCTGGCAGATTTCGGCCCAGCGCTGGACCGTTTCCTTGCCTTCGACTGTCTGGAAAATCGCCGTTGCCGGGCGCTCGGACTTCACACGATAGGCGCTGCCGACGGGCAGGATGCACATGTGACCGCGTCCCAGTTTGGCCCATCCCATCGCGCGGCCTGCTGGCTCACCGCTGATCTTGACCGCGCCCTCGCTCTCCGGATCCACCACGGCATCAGGGTCATCGAGCTTCATCAGCTCAACCGTGATCGGGTTATCCATGGCGAGGATGAACTCGTCGTGCGCGCAGGTGTACCAGTCAGAGGTCCCTTCGGCGCGGATGGTCTCGATGACATATTCAAAGTTCTTCCCGACAGCCACGCGCTCATAGGGCGCTGCGTTCGCCGCGACTTCAAAAATGTTGGAAAACACGTAGTTTTTCGGGTCGTCGTCGATCGCCATGACACCGCCTTTGCGGTAGTCTTCAATCGAGCCGAAATCAGTCGTGTAAGCAGACATTTGGCCTCCCCTTGATGTCTTAAGCTGCACGGCTCCAGTTTTGCCGGGGTCCATTTTCGGTCAAGAAAAAAGCTTGAGATTTGTTCGCGCAACGGTAATTTGTTCGCAGAGCGTTCAGAAACCCTGTGAGATAACCCAATGAATTCGCAAATTCATGCCTTCACCCCCCTGACTGACTCCAGCCAGAGCACGCCGGTCACCTCGGAAAGTGGCCGAAAAGAAGTGGTTGCGAGCTTTATTTCAGGGCTGCAAGTGCTCCGGTCGTTCTCGACGCAAAAGCCGATCATGAACCTGTCATCCGTCGCCGAAGAGTCCGGTCTGACCCGTGCCGCTGCGCGTCGTTACCTCATCACACTCTGCGATCAGGGCTACGCCAGTTTTGACGGTAAAAACTATGCGCTGACCCCGAAAGTGCTGGAGCTGGGTTTCAGCTACATTTCCAGTCTGGGCCTGACCGAGGTTTCGCGTCCCATCCTGCGCCGGGTTTCAACCCAGCTCGATCACACCTGCTCTCTGGCTGTTCTTGATGGCGGAGAAATTGTGTTTGTGGGCCGCACTGCCGGGCACCGTATCTCGAACGTTCAACTCAATATCGGCACCCGTGCCCCGGCCTTTGCAACGTCACTGGGTCGGGTTCTGCTGAGCGATCTTGAGTGCGCCAAGCTGGAAAAACTGCTTCGCGACTACCCGCGCCAGCCCATGACGGACCAGACAATCTGGGACGTATCTGGACTGCTGACGGCCATCGCTGACGTGCGGGGAAGAGGTTACTGCCTGCTTCGTGAAGAGTTCGAGCGCGGCATTTGTTCTTTGGCCGTGCCGATCCGCAATTCCTCAGAACAGATTGTTGCGGCGATGAACGTGTGTTGTCACACATGGCAGAAAAAGCCGGAGGAAATGCTGGAAGAGTTCTTGCCCTCCATGCTGACAGCAGCCGAAGAAATTTCCTCCTCTCTGACCTGAGAAGCGGTTTTTTGCCGTGGAGGAAATCCGCACCAAGATCCAGAAACGTGACTTTCGCGGAAAGGTCCGTCACGGGGCCGAATGGCTGCAGCTTTGGGCCAATCCTGATGATGACCTCACCACGCTGGAACGCTCGGAGCAACGCCAGCGCACGCTGAGCTTTGAGCGTATGCGGCGTTCGATTGAAAAGCTCTCTGTCCCCTTGTCCGGCCAGCCTGACCACCTGCACCCCCTGCCCGATGCACGGCCAGACTGGTCAGCCGAACAATGGTCGGTCGCGCGCGGTTCCCTCGCACGGACCGCTTTCCTCAAACGCTTTCCCTGCCCCATGCACGGCCTCGCTGACCGCCTCACCCTCGCACGGGCGACCGCGCTGGGATTGCGCGATTTTCCGGGGTTGTTCGCCGACTTGCAGGAGGTCAGTTTCAAGGAGTTGGAAGACGCCGGATGCGCGCACGCCTTCCTTGCGGCCCAATTGCCGCTGGAACGCGCGCTGGTGCTGGTGTTCAGCGACCGGTGGAGCGGCGTTCAGCAGCCGCTCTGGAACTCCGGTGCCGTAGAAATGTGGGCATCGTGGTTGGAGCGGACTTGCCCAAACTCGATCCCGCAGCTTGATGCGTCCCTGCACGATCCCGCAGCTTTTACGCACGCCAGCAAAGCGTTCTTTGAGGAGCTTGCGCAGGCTCTTTCAGCCCCCAAAACCCAACCCATCAAAGGCCCACAAGCCGATCCCGGCGAAACCGGCGATGATGATGGAGAGGGGGACGAAGACCTGACGTCCTTTGCCCGAGACATGTTTGAACGACTGGACGAAACCGGCGAAAACATCGAGCAGCCAGACGAAGAAAACACTGCCGCGCCAGACAAGCCTGAAACGCTGGCAGTGGTGCCTTTCAGCACTGAATTTGACCGTGTCCTGAGCCTGTCAAACGTGCTGCCTGACAGCGTTTTTGAACAGCAGGCCGAACGCTTGCGCGAAAAATACCGCTCCCAACACACCGAAGCGCGCCGCCTGTCCCGCGCCTTGGCCATGGCCCTGCGCTCAAGGCGGCAATCGGATTGGCAGTTTGATCAGGAAGAGGGCCTGATCGACGCGTCCCGGCTCGCCCAGATCGTCGCAGCGCCACACCGTCGCCGGACCTTTAAGCAGGAATATCAGAGTCAGGATCTTGATGCGGCCCTCACCCTGCTGGTGGACTGCTCAGGCTCCATGCGCGGAAAGTGGATGGATCTTACAACGCTCGCCCTCAATGCTTTGGGTGATGCGCTCAACCTCGCGTCGGTTCCTTTTGAAGTGCTGGGGTTTACGACGGCGGGAACCAATGGCGGCGAAACGCTGAAAGCGTGGCGGCAGGCGGGTTCGCCTACACCGGAACCGGGTACAGCATGGCGTCTGAACGACCTGCGCCACTATGTCATCAAAGGGTTTGATCAAACCTGGCGACAGCCCCGAATGCAGCTGCCGGGCTTGTGTGACGCGTCGCTGCTCAAGGAAAACATCGACCATGAAGCGGTGGAGTGGGCCGTCAGTCGGCTGCGGGCCTTCCCCGCCAGTCGGCGCGTGCTCATTGTCCTGTCAGACGGCGCACCGAGCTGCTCGACGACCGAACGATACACAGCCCCAACAGCCCTGCCCGATGCCCTTCGCTCAACCCTGCGTCACCGGAGTAAAGATACGGAAATCTACGCGGTTGGCCTGCGCCACAGGGCTGAAGAATTTTATGAACATACGGCTCTGATTAGTGATGAGTCAGACTTAATCCCAAGACTGATTGAGTTCACTCGAAACGTCATTTTGTAACCGCTAAAGAAGCTTAAATTATCGGCTTATCTTTGCTGCACTCGACGGCATTAAAAAACTTAATTTCCAATATTGCCCAGACATTAGGGGCAGAGTATGGATTTCTGAATAACGTATTTATTTATCGAGGGTTATTGAGTTGAGTCAGGCGATCCAT
>JBMZBW010000187.1:0-3384 GCA_049612785.1 Alphaproteobacteria bacterium
GCCAAGGACAATTGCCATGTCAGCCACGTTAAATGAAGGCCAGTGTGCTTTTCCAATGTGGAAATCGAGGAAATCAACCACCGTCTGACGCATGGGATTGAGCCGGTCCATGGCGTTTCCGACGGCACCCCCTGCGATCAGCGCGTAAGCCGCAATCACGATGTTCTTCTTGGTTTTTGTGCCGAGAAAAATCAGGACGCCAGCAACAACAAAAGCCAGGATACCGATAAAGTACCGGCCCCCATCGTTGAAATTACCCAGCGAAAAAGCAATGCCGGAGTTCCGAACGTGCCAGATGTTGAAAAACGGGGTGATTTCCCGAATGTCCAGATTGCCAGCCGTCGACTGATCAATGAGCGCAACGATAAAGGCTTTGGTCACCTGATCCAAAGCCAGAACCACAAGTGCAAGAAGGATTCCCCAGCGTAGCATCAGCGCTTAACCCTCCAGTGCTGAAACCGCAGTATCACAGCGGGCACAGATATGCTCAGGGTGGCTCGCCACTTCAGGCAAAACCTGCCAACACCGCTGACACTTTGCGCCCTCTGCCAAGGTCGGCTCTACGGCAACGCCGGCAATATCATCAAGACGTACCGCTGAAGCCGGACCATCCCCGGCCTCTATTGTCACGCCGGATACAATCGCGACTTCCGTGAAATCCACATCATTGACTGCGGCGTGCAGATCGCTGCTCAAGTGAACTTTTGGTGCCGCCTGTAAACTGGAACCGATGGTCTTTTCCTGACGCAGCGGCTCGAGCGCCGCTGTGATGACCCGGCGCACGGCAAAGACCTTGGCCCACTTATCGGCCAGTACAGCATTGGTCCAGCTCGCCGGAATATCCGGGATTGTCCGCAGGTGGACGGAATCTGTATCAACCAGCTTTTCGGCCAGCTCTTTCTCATCCTCAGCCCGCGTCAGCCAGGCCTCCTCCGCCGTGAAGGCGAGGATCGGCGCGAGCCACGCTGTTAGGCATGAGAAACACTCCGCCAGAACTGTTCGCGCTGCCCGTGCCCGAAGGCTGTCCGCAGCATCGCAATAAAGGGCATCCTTGCGGATGTCGAAGTAAAGCGAGGACAGATCAACGGCACAAAAGTTGTGTAACTCCGTGTACAGCCGGTGGAAGTCGTAAGCCTCAGCCGATGAACGCACCAAAGCATCAAGCTCACTCAAGCGATGCAGTACCCAGCGCTCCAGCTCTGGCAGCTCCTCATAAGGAACGGCTTGAGAGGGCTGAAACGAACCCAGATTGCCCAGCGTGAAACGCAGCGTGTTCCGGAACCGGCGGTAGGCATCCGCCGAGTGCTTCAAGATGGCCGGGCCAATGCGCAGATCGTCACTATAATCCGAAGCAACGACCCACAGGCGAAGAATGTCTATGCCGAATTGCTTGGCGACATCGTCTGGCGCGGTCACGTTGCCCAAGGACTTGGACATCTTGTTGCCCTTCTCATCGAGCACGAAACCGTGGGTGAGAATGGAATCATAAGGCGCACGACCCCGCGTGCCGACACCGACCAGCAGCGAAGAGTGGAACCAACCGCGGTGCTGATCAGAGCCTTCGAGGTAGAGATCCGCTGGCCATTTCAGTTCAGGGCGTTTTTCAAGCACGAAAGCATGGGTCGCGCCGCTATCGAACCAGACCTCAACCACGTCTTTACCCTGTTCGAAATCGTTCGGGTCGTAATCGTTCCCAAGGAAACGCGAAGCGGGGCTGTTGAACCAGGCGTCACCGCCTTCCTGCTCGTAAGCGTCGGCGATGCGCTCGATTACCGCTGGATCACGCAGCGGCTGACCGTCGGATTTGCGAACAAAAATCGGCAGAGGAACGCCCCAGACACGCTGGCGCGAAACGCACCAATCGGGCCGTGATTCGATCATCGAGGTGATGCGATTACGCCCCTGTTCCGGGACAAATCCGGTCTCGCTCAGGGCCTTGAGAGCGCCGTCGCGCAGGCCCTTTTCTTCCATGGAAATGAACCACTGTGCCGTGTTCCGGAAGATCAGTGGCGCTTTAGACCGCCAGGAATGAGGATAAGAATGTTCGAGCTTGCCCTTGGCGAGCAATCCACCGGCTTCGATCATGGCCTTGAGGATCGGACCAAGCGCGGTTCCGTCCTTGCCCTTCTGGTCATAGACCGTCAGACCCGCAAACAGCGGAACATGGTCGTAGAAACTACCGTCTTCTGCCACGGTCATGGGAACTTCGATGCCATGCTTGACCGTCGCCAGCTGCCAGTCATCAAAGCCGTGCCCCGGCGCGATGTGAACCAGCCCGGTCCCTTGCTCGGTTGTCACGTAGTCGCCGTGGAACATGGGAACGTCATAGTCGTAACCCTGCCCGTTCAGCGGATGCTGCGCGACCACGCCGGTCAGATCAACGTCGATGTCTTCACGGGTCCAGGACTCGATCTTGGCAGCGCTCGCTGTCGCTTCAGCGGTTTCGTCCGCGATGATCAGGCGCTCGCCCACCTGTGCCAGTGAACCTTCGGCCACGGCATCGACGCGATAGACGCCGTACTTGATGTCATCATGGAACGCCATGGCGCGGTTGCCCGGAATGGTCCACGTGGTTGTTGTCCAAATCACGGCCTTAGCACCGACCAGCTCGGCCTGCGGCGCGGCTGTAATCGGGAACTTGACCCAGATGGTTACCGACTTGTGCGGGTAGTACTCGACCTCGGCATCAGCCAGCGCGGTTTTCTCAACCACAGACCACAGCACAGGCTTATTGCCCTTATAGAGCTGACCATCGAGCAGGAATTTACCCAACTCCCGCACGATCTGCGCTTCTGCGTCATAGTGCATGGTGAGGTAAGGCTGTTCCCAGTTGCCCAGAACGCCCAGCCGTTTGAACTGACGGGTTTGCTCTTCGACCCAGCCCTGCGCGAAATCGCGGCACTCACGACGGAATTCGATGACGTCAACTTCGTCCTTGTCCTGTCCTCGCTCGCGGTACTGTTCCTCGATCTTCCATTCAATTGGCAAACCGTGACAATCCCAACCCGGAACGTAGTGCGCATCCTTACCAAGCATCTGGTGACTGCGGTTAATGACATCTTTCAGGATTTTGTTGAGCGCGTGACCAATGTGCAGGTTACCGTTGGCATAGGGCGGGCCGTCGTGCAGGACAAATTTGGGGCGTCCAGCCGACTCCTCACGGATCCGGTCAAACAGGCCCATTTCCTCCCACTTGGCCAGCCACTCCGGTTCGCGGGTCGGCAAATTGCCGCGCATGGGAAATGCCGTTTCCGGTGTCGTCACTGTATCTCGGAAATCGCGGGCGTTCTCAGTGTCGCTCATGGGTTCTAGGCTACTCGGTCAACGTTGAATATTAGATACGCAATACAGGCACGCAGCGGTAAAGGCGAGTGTGACAGGCGC
>JBMZBW010000188.1:0-3339 GCA_049612785.1 Alphaproteobacteria bacterium
CAAGCCAAGGACCTCGCAGCACAGGCCCAAGGCTTCCGCAATCAGGCACACTATTGGGCGTGGCTGAGGGTCTATGTCGAGAGGAAGAGGTTAGGGTAGGTTAACCCCAGAAAGAAAAGGCTCAGTCCCTAAGGGGGCTGGGATAAGTTGGATGCTCGTGGTTATTGAACGCTTCGTGACGCTGCTTCCCACACTTCAAGATACATCAAGACTGGCTCAAGGTCTCGAAGCGGATTCTTGCCTTGCCAAAGTAGAAAAACTCGCAGGCACGCACATAACCCGCGAACGGAAGAGGAAAATGCACAAATAAGCTACCGCTGAACCTGCCAGAGCCTTGGGCTTCAGGGTGAGCCTTGTCGTAAGGTTGGTGAATCTGAGTTTACAACTATTCACCTTTATTCACTTTGATGGCAGGAGCCTCTGCCGTAGAATCTGTTCAACAAAACCAATGCTCGAATTTCACAATCGGGTCAGAAAGGGAGGAAGAAGTGCTCTACTTGAAGGAAATAATCGGCGGATTAGCCCGTCACTCTACGCCCATTGCAGCGGCCTTGCTCGTGGCAAGTAGCCTAGGTGCCGGAAGTGCTTTGGCAGAGGACGCAAAGGTCACGCTGAAGATTCCAACTGCATTTAACACCGACTTGCCAACCACTGGGGACAGTGCCGTTTACTTTGCCGACACCGTCAAAGCGGTGACGGGCGGAACAGTGACGGCCAAGCTGTTCAATCCGGGCGAATTGATGCCTGCGTTTGAGATACACAAGGCGGTTTCAGATGGACAGGTCGAGGCTGGGTATACATGCTCAGCCTATCTGGGCGGTTCTTTGAAAGAGTCCATCCCGTTCTGCACGTTTCCATTTTCGCCCGAACCGATCGTTTTCCTTGGCTGGCTTTACGAAGGAAACGGGTTGAAGCTTTACCAAAAGATGTATGATGACGCGGGATACAATGTGAAGGTTTTCCCGCTCGGCGTCTGGGCTTCCGAGGGGGCCGGTTGGTTCACCAAGCGGGTCGAAAACCCTGAAGACTGGGAAGGCGTAAAAATTCGCATCGGCGGCCTAGCTGCTCCGACAGTAGCCAAGATGGGCGCGGTCCCCACTCTCGTACCGTACCCTGAAATTTTTCCCAGCCTTGAGAAAGGTGTGATTGATGCGGCAGAAATGGGCCTGCCAGCCAATGACTTGCGTGCAGGTCTTTACAAAGTGGCCAAGTTCTACCACTTCCCAAGCTGGCATCAGCCCACCTCGGTGGCCGAGCTAATCATAAACAAGGATGTCTGGAACAGCATGAGCGACACGCAGCGCGCGCAGGTCGAAGCGGCAGTCCGTCAAACTAATATGCACAGCCTGATACACGCAAACGCAATTCAAAGCGCCGCGCTGCAGGAGTTACAAGACAAGGGAGTCGAGATTGTCCGTTTCAGCGACAAGATGCTTGCTCAGATGCGTTCCGCGTTCAACGAAGTTGTTGCTGAAACAGCGGCGGAGCATCCCAATTTTAAGGTGGTTTGGGATGATCTGTCGGCCTTTATGGAAGATTACCAGGCTTGGGAAAACATCGGTATGATCGGTCGGAACCAGGACGCATTCGACTAATCTTCGGCAGTACTTTGTCTTGCATGTCCACGGGCCCCGCCCGAAATCGGACGGGGCCTTGTTGGATCATAACAGAAGCTTTGCGCATGGGCTTGAAAACTATGACTCAAACTATCGATAGCGTCATTCGCGGCATAGGCAACGCGCTTAGTTGGCTCGGATTGGTTCTCGTCCTGATTGTCTGCACCTCGGTATTTCTAAGATATGTCTGGGGAGTATCGAACCTCGGCTTTGATGAGCTGCAGTGGCATATCTATGCGTTATGCTGGCTGGTCGGATTCTCCTATGCGACCATCGAAGGCACCCATGTACGCAACGATATCTTTTATAACCGATTTTCAGAGATCTGGCGGCTCAAAATAGATTTATGGGGGCATCTGTTGCTGGTCGTGCCATTTGTCGCGGTAGCGATGTACCACTCGTGGGATTTTGTCAGCTGGGCGTGGAAACAGAACGAGGGTTCCATTGATCCGGGCGGCTTGCCCGCGCGCTGGATAATCAAATCAGCCCTTCTGTTGGGGTTCGGCCTTTTCGGCGCCGCTGCGCTCTCAAGGTCAATCGCCCTTGCCGTTGACATCCGAAATTTGAAAAAGACCCAACCTTGATGTTTGTCGAAACGCTTCTGATTATCGCGCTGTTCGTTACGTTTGCTGGTATGCTGCTGGTTGGGTTTCATGTGGCCTACACGCTGTTTGGTGTGTCCGTACTGTTTACCGCGATCGCAATGATTTCCGATCAATACTGGGGCACGGCAATAGGGCTTGATTTTGACTTCTTCGGGATCGTGATCAAACGTATCTACGCATTGATGACCAATTGGATCCTCATTGCGGGAACGATGTTCATATTCATGGGCTATATGCTGGATAAGTCCGGCATTGCCGAACGGTTGCTAAGCTCGACGCAAGAGCTTTTCGGGAACGTGCGCGGTGGAATGGCGGTGACCGTCGCCCTAATTGGTGCGCTCTTGGCAGCCAGCACCGGGATTATCGGGGCCTCCGTCGTCCTCCTGGGTGTTCTTAGCATTCCCGCGATGGTGGCACAGGGTTATTCCAAGGAATTGACGGTCGGGACAGTTGCTGCGTCGGGGTGCCTAGGCATTATCATCCCTCCCTCCATCATGCTTGTTTTCATGGCCGACCAGATTGGCCTACCGGCGGGTGATCTTTTTATGGGCGCGGTGTTTCCCGGCCTTCTGTTGGCTGGGCTCTATGTCGCCTATATTCTGATCTTCGCGATATTGCGACCCGAAGCCGCGCCGCTTTCAGAAGATCGCCGCAAGTTTGGGCTCTACACCATTGGCCGGGTATTTATGGATGCGGTGCCGATCATCCTACTGATGATTTTGGTTCTGGGATCGATTATCGCGGGTGTTGCTACGGTTACCGAAGCTGCGGGAGTTGGCGCGCTGGCAGCCATGCTTCTAACTGTCCTATACGGAAAATTCAACGTGCCGATGCTGCGGGACAGTCTGCGCGGCACGTTCAACACTATGGGCTATATCTTTGCCATCATCGCCGGTGCGACAGTGTTTGCCTTTGTGGTGCGGGCTCTTGGAGGCGATGAAATCATCGAAGCCGCTCTTCATGGCCTGCCGTTCGGTGATCTCGGGCTAATTCTATTTGTGCTCTTTTGTGTGTTCATTCTCGGGTTCTTCCTCGACTGGATTGAGATCACCTTCATCATTCTGCCGCTTGTGGTTCCGGTTATCCGCGCAATGGAAATCGAGATCGATGGGTTCGGC
>JBMZBW010000189.1:0-3282 GCA_049612785.1 Alphaproteobacteria bacterium
GACACTGTCCTTCTAATCCAGTTGGACAGAGCGAAAGAATCAGCCTTCTCGCGAAGGCTGGTTCCGCGCAATCAAGACAGGGAGGAGCTGCGCCAGCGCAGCTCCTCTTTTTCTTTGAACCATGGTTCGGCTTGTTTGGTGCGCGATGCCGGCACCTGAGAGGGCACCTTTAGTAGCGGCCCTTCTTTTCCGAACCAGCATAGAGAATGGCAGCGAGCTTATCGTTGGCATCGGCGCGCAGAGCCACTGCCTCATCCGTCATGGCTTGGGTCACGCGCGGAGCCTCCAAATGATAGCCCTCTGCGTCGGTTCCTCGCGCCCGCTGCACGTACATCTCTCCCAAAACCTGCTGAACCGACGGCGTGATATAGCTCTGCAAGGCAAAGCCGATGCGTCGTTCAGAGGACGTGTTGGGGCCGGATCCGTGCACGATCCGTGGGTGGTGCAGTGACAATTGACCGGGTCGAAGCGGCACGGAGACAGCCTGGCTCTCGTCAATCCCCTGCACTTCCTGTCCACGGGTCAACAAATTGTCTTCACCAAAAGTATCAACATGGTCCCGCAACGGTTCAACGTGAGAGCCGGGGATCATCTGCATACAGCCATTCTCTTCGGTAACGTTGCTGATTGCCAGCCAGCCCGTGACCCACTTGTGAGGCTCCATCCCCGCGTAGCGCGCGTCCTGGTGCCAGCTGATAAACCCACCGCTGTGCGGCTCCTTGATGAACAGGGTTGAGCCGGCCGCCAAGATATCGGGGCCGAGGATGTCTTCAACGGCATCAAGGATCCGACTGTCATGCACGATCCGATCGAGCACGGGCAAGGCAAGATGCCCATTGTTCCGTCCTGCCCCGTCGAGCGCGTTCGGCCATCGAGCCTCCGCCGCTTCGATCTCAGCCCGGATTTGCGCGGCTTCCTCTTCCGAACACACATCGATGGGCGCGACAAAGCCGTCACGGTGGTAGGCGTCCTGCTGGGCTGACGTTAGGCGCTTGGGCATGGATGGGCTTCTCCTCAAATCTAACAGGCACGGCCCCTCGCCTCTGAGAAAGCCGCGCGTTCAAGCGTGTCGATCAAGCAGAATGTCGCCAGGCGACGCTTGCTCCAGAGCGACGGGCTCGCGCCGCGCTGGGTTTGGGGGTTGTATCTTTGCGGCTTTGCCGGGTGATCAGTGCAAGTACTTGGCGCTGACCCAGCCCTGATGGTGATGCCCGTAGCCGACAACGCACCAGTTATGGTGATTGCACCCAAGGACCACCACGTGATCGCCTCGATGCAGTGAGTCGATGACTTCGTGGTGGGCCGATGGCCCGGAACGGACATTGAGCGCGTGGGCCGCTACCCGGTGATGCGCGCCGATGGCATGCGCGTGCGCATGCCCATCGATAGGCCCGTGAACATGGTGAAAAAAGGCCGGAAACCAGCCCCACCCGTGCGCGTGCCAACCCAGCACTGCACCAGCATGCGCACCCGTGTGGCCCGAAGCCATTGGAGCCGTCGCCAGCGAAAAAACCGCTAGAACACCCGCCAAAAAGGTCATCTTCATCTCAAACCCTCCGCACAACTTAGTGTATTTCACCTAATCATAGGGCCCGCTCGGCACCCATGCAACTCGCGGAACTTTGAGCGCGGTTGGGGTTGATGTCAGCCGCGCCCCTCTCGTAGCCGGCTATGACCGTCGGCCAGCTTAGGCCTTATCCAAGTCCGGGTAGGCAGCGGCCATGTAGTGCGGGGCGACCTGTGGCAGGTAATTGATTTCCGGGCCATAATTGACTTCGTTGAAAACCAGCGTGTCGGTCTCGATATCGCCGATCGCGTCGATGCCAAGGCTGCCTTCGCCAAAGAGCTCGAACATGGTCTGGATTTGCGCCCGCGCATTTGGGCTCAATGTCTCAATATCAAGTAAGTCGATGCGCGCACCATAAATGACGCTTGGCACCAGCGTTGCTTCGAAGGTCTCCCCCGATACGAGTACGTGGTCGAGGGTTCGTCCCACCTTTTCGATGCGCTCCACAATGTTGTTCTTGTCCAAGAAAGTATCGACGGCGATGGCTTCTTTAAGCGTGTGTTCGTCTAGAATAGCGAGCGCGCAGTAATCCGCGATCAGGTCCCTTAGCGTGCTTGACCCATCGCCTTCGAGCACGACGTGCGCTTTGAACGAGACGTAAATAATCTGCCCCTTTGCGCACATGATCCGCAAGGAACCACCCGGAACGAAGCGTTCGACCAGCGCATGCCGCAGGGGGAAATCGGGGTCTGTCGCGACGCTTTGCAGGGCTTCGGGCCCTTGGATGTTGACGTGAACGTCACGCCCCTGCGCCCCGTTTCGCGGCTTCAGCACAACCGGATAACCGATTTGTTCCGCACACTTTAGCACAGCCGCCAGCGTGGAGGCCGTTTGGTGAATCACCGTTGGCACGTCAAACAGCCCCAGCAGTTCGGTGGTTGCCACTTTGTCAGCTTGCAGTGCCATGCCCAGCACCCCAACCTCTTGGGTCGTCGTTCCGCGGACAAAGCGGGCATCGCGGCCCTCACCAATCTGATAGATTTGCGAAGAAATCTCATGCAACCGCGCAGATCGGCGCGCCAGTTGAGACAGGATGACGCGACGATTGGCGATGGAAACTCCGCCGGGGGCCATCCGATCCAGCCCCTGCTCAATTTGCTGGGCAAAGTCGGCTTCGTTCCAGTGTTCTGGGTCGGTCAGCAGCGCCTTTTCCAGCACGAAGTTCAGCAAGTGAAGCGGGCTTAGCGACAACTGGTGTTGGCTTGGTAGCCGAAACCGACCACTGAGATCACAACCATCCTGGCGCGGCATGAACTGGCCCAGTTGGAACACAGGCCAGTGCAGTTGGCGCATGGCCTGAAACAACCAGCCAAGGACCTGCTTGGTTCGAGGCGGCAATCGGTCAGCGCCTTTTGCGGTGACTTCCGGTTGGACGGCTTCAGGGAAACGCTGGTCGAGGTAAGCGATAGCTGCGGGATTAAAGGGGCGCGAGTCATCGACGGCAATGACCCCTTCGACCCAGCCGCTGATAAAGCCATGTTCGGGCTGCACCGAAAAGGTTGAAGACTGGATCAAGTGCCGGGCGCCTGCTTCCGCTAGGTGTTTTTCACTTGTGCAATCTAGCGAACCACAGCCCGGCGGCCAAGGCGATATGTCTGTAACTCGTGGCGAAAGAGCTCAACAGAGCGTGGTATGATCGGCCGTTTAAAGCAGGAAATAAATGGAGGTACCGACCGGATTCGAACCGGTGTACACGGATTTGCAATCTGTACTTT
>JBMZBW010000190.1:0-3265 GCA_049612785.1 Alphaproteobacteria bacterium
CACTACTGCAAGCCCGGTGGTCAGGCGGATCAGTGCAAGGGCACGCACCGTTCACTGCCTGGCGGCGCGAAGAAGGTAGGCAATCAGGGTGCGACCATCCGGATTGATCGCCCTTCTTGGGTCTTCTACGGGATCGGCGGTTGTTACAACAAGCGTGACTTCCCTGCTGGCAAGCAGTTCGCTTGTAACGACAGCGTATTCGGCGATCCCTTGCGTGGTTCGTTCAAGGCCTGCTACGTCATGACCAAGTAAGCCGGTTTCCGGCTAACTCGCGAAACAGAAAAGGGGCAGCAGGCGCTGCCCCTTTTTTTGTGACAGACCGATCAGGACGGGAATGCCAATTCAACCGCTGCGTTGCAGCGACCATCTGCTAAGGTGTGGCTATGGTTTGATTCGTGGTGAGGTGAAATGACGGACTTTATCCCTGCGCATAAGCAGCCTTTGGATGAAGAAACACGCGCGCGGTTGGTTGCCGGGGAGTCGCGTCACCCGATGACGGTGATCGAACGCCTGTCCATGCCCCTGCGCCCTGCGCCTTCAGATCAGGCCCCGCCGGGCGATCTGGGCGCTTTCTTTTGGCACTTTGCCAAGCAGATCAAAGGGCCTTTGGCGTTGGCGCTGTTCTTCAAGGTGCTGGAGGTGGGAGCGGATCTCATGATCCCCATCGCGCTGGGGTACTTTGTCGACATCTTTGCCACGCCGGGGATCGAGACCATGGACGACCGCCTGGCGCTTCTGCAGGATCGCTTGCCCATTCTGCTGATGCTGCTGGGATTCTTCCTGTTTTTTCGCCCGCTGGCAATCATTGGCAAGACCGCCATTGTTGAGCTGGGGCTGATGGGCGGATTTGGCAACTTCATCCGCTGGCAGTCGCATCGCCATATCCTTGGGCAAGATATCTCTTTCTTTTCCAACGATTTTGCCGGACGGATCGCCAATCGGGTGATGCAGACGGGGATCTCCTTGCGGGAAGTGATCCTGACCTCGCTGGATGGGATCCTCTATGGCTTCATCTACCTGCTCGGGTCGATCTTGATCCTCGCCTTTACCTCCCTCTGGCTGGCGCTGCCGTTGCTGGTGTGGACGGTGGTCTACCTGAGCATGATCGTCTACTTCATGCCGCGCATTCAGCGCGCATCCGAAGCACACTCGGAGCTGCGATCGGAAGTGACAGGCCGGATCGTCGACAGCTACACCAACATCCAAACCGTCAAGCTGTTCGCCAATAAAGGGCTTGAAGACGCCAACGTGGCTGAGTCCATCGATGACTTTAACTTCGGCTGGATCCAGGTCATGCGCCGGTCAGTGACCATGTCGTCGCTGCTCATCATCATCAACGGCCTGCTCGTTGTCAGCACCGCAACGCTCAGCCTATGGCTGTGGTTGGGCGGAAGCACGTCGGCGGGGACGATCGCGACAGCGCTGCCGTTGGTGTCCACGCTGACATGGTTTTCCGGGATGATGCTGTGGCTGTTGGGGCATATCTTCGAGAGTGCTGGCTCTGTCTCTGAAGGCCGTCAGTCAATTGCCGTGCCGCACACCATCGTTGATCGACCCGGCGCGCAGCCGCTGACCGTGCCCGAGGGCGCGATTTCCTATGACGCTGTCTCCTTCAACTACGGCAAAGAGCGCAGCGTCATCGAAGGGCTGAACCTCAGCATCAAGCCGGGTGAAAAGATCGGCTTGATTGGCCATTCCGGGGCCGGAAAGTCCACCATCGTCAACCTGCTTCTGCGCTTCTACGACGTCGATGCAGGGGCCATTCGGATCGATGGGCAGGCGATCAGCGAGGTGCAGCAAGACAGCCTGCGGAACGCCATCGCCATGGTGACGCAAGACACCAGCCTGCTGCACCGCTCCATTCGCGACAACATCCGCTATGGCAAGCCCGACGCAACAGAGGAAGAGCTCATCCAAGCGGCCAAGCAGGCGCAGGCATGGGACTTCATCGTGGACCTCGAAGACAACAAAGGCCGCAAGGCCATGGATGCTCATGTCGGCGAACGCGGGGTCAAGTTGTCGGGCGGACAGCGGCAACGCATTGCGCTCGCGCGGGTGATACTCAAGAACGCGCCGATCCTGATTCTGGACGAGGCGACCTCTGCGCTGGATTCCGAAGTCGAGCACGCCATTCAGGAGCAACTGCTTGGCCTGATGACCGGCAAAACCGTGATTGCCATCGCGCACCGGCTCTCCACCATCGCCCGCCTTGACCGGCTGGTGGTGATGGAAGACGGCAAGATCGTCGAGCAAGGTACGCATCAGGAATTGCTGGCCAAGGAAGGTGTCTATGCGCGTCTTTGGTCGCTGCAGTCCGGGGGCTTCCTGCCAACCGCCGAAACCCCAGCTGACGACGACTAGGCGCGCAGTTGAAAGCCCCTTCGCGGCTGGTCAGAACGGGCATGAGCGCCACTTTTTGGGACTGGTAGGACCAAAAGGCCGACTTCTCGATTTTTGGGACCCTATGCCCGGCAAGGCAGGGAAGTGCCTATGGCGGTCGCTGAATCGTGTTTTCGCCCCGCGTGCACCCTTCGAAATCGTGATTACTCCGGAAACGAATAGTTTATTTCCGGAGTGCACGTGAGCAACACTATGGGTATAGTATGAGCAGGGAGAGGAGCGTTAGTCGGCGTTAGTATTGTTTCGCGTTGGCTGCAGACCCCTCTCTTCATCGGGTCTTTGGGTCCAAAGCGCCCGATCGTTCACAGCCTTTTTCGTACACGGTCTGAATACCGTGTATTTTTGGGAGGAAACTATGAAAAAGCTGATTCTCGCTAGCGTTGCTGCGCTGGCGTTTGGCGCTACTGCGCACGCTGAAGGCCAACTCGTAATCGCGTCCAACGCGTCCGATGCTGCGCCGAAGGCTGCTCTCGAAGAAGTCGTTGCAATGTTCGAAGCTGCTAACCCAGACATCGAAGTAACGATCAACACCACCGAGCACGAAGCATACAAGACCGCGATCCGTAACTTCCTGGTTGCTGACGAAGGTCCAGACGTAGGCATGTGGTTCGCTGGTAACCGTATGGCTGGCTTCGTTGAGAACGGCCTGTTCGCTGACATCTCTGATGTATGGTCTGACAACGGCCTGCTGGACGCTATGTCCTCTACCGCTGCTTCCGTTACCTTTGGCGGCGCGCAGTACGGTGTCCCTTACGCATTCTACCAGTGGGGCGTTTACGCTCGTGGCGACATCATGGAAGCAAACGGCATTGGTGTTCCAGACACCTATGACGAAATGCTTGCTGCTTGTGAGACCCTCAACGCT
>JBMZBW010000191.1:0-3239 GCA_049612785.1 Alphaproteobacteria bacterium
TGGTCTCACGTGGTCATCAAGCTGCTGTGCATCGCCCTACTGCTGGTGATGTCGTGGCGGCTTTGGCACGCCGGGCAGTCAGCCGTGCGCTTTGGTGAAACCACCCAGCAGCTGATGATCTCGTACGAGCCCTTCTACTACCTGATGGGGGTTTCCGTATTGCTCTACGTGGTGGTGCTGGTGCGTGACGTGTGGGAACTGCTGCAAGGCCGAAAGGTGCTGCGACTTGATATCGGACGGAACATATCATGATGAGCATGACGCTGCTGGGCATCATCGGCCTCGTTTCTCTGTTCAGCCTGCTGGCCCTGCGGATGCCGGTGGCGCTGTCAATGCTCGGGGTCGGTTTCGTCGGCACCGTGGTGGTCAATGCCAACAAGTTCCTGCACTTGGGCATGGGCAGTGAGCAGGCATGGGCACGCGGCTGGAAGATTGCCTTTTCCAACCTGTCAGGCGAGACCTTCGTCGCCGCCTCGAACTACAACCTGCTGGTCATTCCCATGTTCGTTCTGATGGGAAACCTCGCCGGAGCTTCGGGGCTTTCGGGTGACCTGTTCAACACCGCTTATCGCTGGCTCGGACATCTCCGCGGCGGGCTGGCGTCGGCTACCATTGCCGCTTGTGCCGGTTTTGCCGCGCTGTCCGGATCCTCACTGGCCTCTGCCGTAACCATGGGGCGCGTCGCGCTGCCGGAGATGAAAAAATACAAGTACGGCGATGGGTTGGCGACGGGTTCAGTCGCGGCGGGGGGCACTCTCGGATTCCTGATTCCGCCCTCCGCGGGCATGATTATTTACGCCGTCCTGACCGAGCAATCGATCGGCCGGCTGTTCATGGCGGGGATCATCCCGGGCATTATCCTGACCCTGCTGTTTATCGCTGCGATTTACATCGTTGTAGCGCGCAAGCCGGAACTGGGTCCGCCCGGGCCAAAGGCTACAACCCGCGAGCGGCTGGTTTCCCTGCGCCTCGCTGTGCCGATTATCGGTATTGTTTTGGTTACCATTGGCGGCATGTACACCGGCTTTTTCACCCCGGTGGAGGCCTCAGCCGTTGGCGCCTTCCTGACCTTCGTGGTGGCTTTGCTGCGCCGCTCGCTGAGCTGGTCAAAAATGCGCTCGGTGATCCTTGAGACGCTCAGTGCAACGGCGACCGTGTTCCTGATCATCATTGGCGCGCACGTGTTCATTCCGTTCCTCGCGATGACCGAGTTGCCGGCGCAGATTGTGACCTTCATGACCTCGCTGCCCATTGGCAGCCTCGGCGTGATCCTGATCATCATCCTGATCTACATGTTCCTGGGCATGTTCCTCGAAGGGATCGCCATGCTGGTGCTGACCATTCCGGTGGTGATCCCGATCGCCGTGGGCATGGGCTGGGATCTGGTCTGGTTCGGGATCATCATCGTGGTTGTGCTGGAAATGGGCATGATCAGCCCGCCCGTTGGAATTAACGTTTTCGTGGTCAAATCGATAGCGCCGGATGTCTCTATGGGGACCATCTTTCGCGGGATCTGGCCGTTCTGGTTTGCCATGGCCTTCCTGCTGATCCTGTTGGTGATGTTCCCGCAGATAGCACTGTTCCTGCCGCAAACGCTGGTTGGCGGATAAGGAGCTCAGTCACCATGAAAGCCATCGGTCAGGACCTGATCTCAGCGAGCGACAAGCCCGCTTTCTTCCGCGTCGGAAATGCCGCAGCGCTGGGCATCAGCGCACCCGACAACCGACTGGGCGACGGGCTGCGCACCGCCGTTCGTTCCCTGAGCGGGTTTCAGAAAGAAGCCCTCGTCAGCTCGGCAAAGACAGGTGAGACTTGGCGTTTTGTCAGCGATGAGGGGCCCTATCTCAACGGTCACGATGCCGCGTGCTGTCCACTGGCCTTTCTTTCGTGCGGTATGGCGGCGAGCTACGCCAACGAGATCCGGGCGCTGGGACAGATGCGGGGCGTGGAGATCCGGCATCTGCGTCTGGAGCTCGATAACTTCTACACCATGAACGGTTCCATGCGTGACCGTACCATGGTTGGTGACGCGGAGAATCCAGAGCTGCTGATTGAAATCGACTGCGATCTCGACGACGCAGCCCTCAATCAGTTTCTGCTCGATGCTACTTTTGCGTCGCCGCTCAATGGTCTGATGCGAGGACGGGTGAAGAGCCTGTTCAAGCTGTCCAAGAACGGCGCGCCCCTCACCACTGACCGCGCGCTGGAACTGGACGCACCGCACTTACCCGACCCCGATGCGGGCTTCGATGCCGCCAGTCCGGTGGATTCCGGGTTTGCCCTGTTGGAGAAAGTCGGGCCGACACCAAAGAAAGAGGTCGCCGATGGAACCGCGGCGCAAGCGTCGTCGCTCAGCGATCACCAGAGCCGGAGGCTGAACATCGGCGCAATTGCCACCCTGCGGGAAGACGGCATTCTCAGCCTGCATCAGATGCAGTATTCGCCCTGGGGGACATCCTTCAGGTTACTCAGCGCCGAAGATGGTCGGGCACCCAGCGCCAACGCGCTGATTAGCGCGGGCATCGGTTTTTGCTTCATGACCCAGTTCGGCCGGTTCGTGTCGATGCTGAACCTCGATCTACCATCCTACCGGATTGTGCAGGACACGCACTTCAGTCTGGGCGGGGCCACCGGCGCAACCGGCAAACCCGGCGCGGCGGACCCAATCGAAACCCATGTGTTTCTGCAGACCACCGAGTCCGATCAGACGGCGCAGGAAATGCTCGATATCTCCGAGCAGACCTGTTTTCTGCACGCCTTCTGCAAGACTGACCTCAAAACCAAACTGCGCGTGCGCCGCACTTGAGCGGCGCAGCAGGCGCGCGCACGACCCCGGTCATCGGGCGGCGTCATGCCTCCCTTCCGTTGTGGGGCTGGATGCACGACGCGGGCAAGACGGTCACTGAAGTGGGAGGCTTGGTGCTGCGACGGTACCGGAACAATACCAGTCGATAGGGAGGACAATTGCACCGCAGGAATTCGTGACGCCGTCTTTGCCAACCAATCAGACTAATGGGCAGGCAATAAGTGTGATCGTGGCAAAAGACATGGAAAGCTGCACGATCACACCATGTACTCCCGATAAAACGAATTGTGCGAGGCGGCACGGCTTACGGATCTCACGGCGGGTGGCCTTGACGACCTTCTTGCCACGACCGCCAACACATCGAGAAATTTGTCTCATCCTAAGCCTACGACAGTAACGATGAGACAAAATTCCTTCCTTATCAATACACCCA
>JBMZBW010000192.1:0-3150 GCA_049612785.1 Alphaproteobacteria bacterium
TTGTCATTCTATTCGCACCAGTGTTTATTTAGCCCAATATTTTTTTGAAGAGAGAACTTCTTTATGACGACCCAAGTTTTAATTTATGAGCGTGCGGTTCCAATTTCTTCTGAAAGGCACGGGAGTTGGTCAGTAACAGGCAGTAATGGTTACAGTTTTGCCCGCAATATCAATGCAGTACCTCTTCTTGCATCCGAGTTTATTAATGCAGCGGTAGACGGCACAATCGTGTTCGCTGGCGAAGGTGAAGATGTCTTCCCTTCCCTGATACTTGGCGTGCGAAGTACTAACGAAATGATTGACGAGAAAGGTGTTTGGCACGGGTCTTACGTGCCCGCGTTCCTGCGCCGCTATCCTTTCATTTTCTCCCACGATGAAGAGGCAGGAACATTTACGCTTTGCATTGACGAGGAATTCGAAGGCATCAACGACGCTGGACGCGGAGAGCGGCTGTTCGACTCTGATGGCGAGCGCACTCAATACCTGAACAACATGCTCCAGTTCGTCACGGACTATCAGACCATGTTCGAGCGCACGAAGCTGTTTTGTAAGCGCCTTGTGCAACTCGGTGTGCTGGAGTCAGGCGTTGCGCAGTTTAACCTGCCGCAGGGCGAACGTGCCTCCTTGGGTGGCCTGTCAACGATCAACCGTGAGAAGCTAAAGGCAATTGATACGGAGACGTTACAAACCATGCTCTCGACTGATGAGCTCGAGCTTTGCTTCGTTCACCTTCAGTCCTTGAACAATCTGACGTCGATTGCGGAGAAATCTGTCAACAGTTCAGCAGCAGATGCCGCCGCACCTGCGAAAGAGGATGCGGTTGCCAGCAAGCCTGCGGCCAAAACATCGAAAAAATCATCGTAGAGATCGGAGCACTGTGAGCTCTTCTTGATCTGGGGATTTTGCCTGATCAGGCGGTAATTTCGCGGGCTTCCCGCCTCTAATATCGCGGATCAGAACGCGCCGATCCAATTTGAGATGAGACGATGGCAGTGGTCATCGTCTCATTTTTTTTGAGCCCCAGCGCCCCAAAGTCGCGGGCGAAAAGCGACAATTTTGATGTCCCTAAGATGAAATTGCATGTCTTTATTGAGGAAGCAGATGTGACGCCTGGGTCATAGGTTAGCGAGCCTTTCAATGCCGCAGAATGATGATCGTGAGGGGAGTCATTCAGCGGAAGGGAAAGGGCGCAGCGCGGGTAGCCTGTTATGTTTCAAGGAGTGGTGACTTGGAATTTGGCGCACGTGCCCGCGGCAGGGAATGAAGACTTAGGTCAGATGAGGGATTGGGAACATGGCTCCTTTCGACCAGCCTGAAGGCGTATGGAAATCTGGCAAAGGCAAAGGCCGCCGCACCCCCAAGGGGCGTCAGGTCAACGATGCCGCTTGGGCGGATGTACAGCGACTGTTGGGTGATAAGCCTCGGCGTGCTGATCTGCTGATTGAGCATCTGCATCTGATCCAAGACGAATTTGGCCATCTCTCGGCAAATCACCTGCGGGCGTTGGCAGAAGAGATGAAGATGTCGCAGGCTGAGGTCTATGAGGTCGCATCCTTCTACGCACACTTCGATATTGTGAAAGACGGCGAAACCCCGCCACCAGCCCTTACCATTCGTGTCTGTGACAGTCTGGCTTGTGAGCTGGCCGGGGCTCAGGCGCTGAAGGCTGCTTTGGAAAGCGATCTTCCCGCCGATCAGGTCCGAGTGGTGCGCGCGCCCTGCATGGGCCGCTGTGATACTGCGCCGACATGTGAACTGGGCCACAACCACATTGACCATGCCACACCGGAAACGGTGAAAGCTGCGGTTGAGGCGCAAGATACGCATCACAAAATGCCGGACTACGAAACACTGGCACGCTATCAGGCAAACGGCGGGTATGAGCAGCTCAAAGCTTTGCGGGGCGGCTCTATGGACCCTGAAGCGGTGCAGGATCGCGTTCTGGAATCCGGACTGCGCGGTCTGGGCGGAGCTGGTTTCCCGTCAGGCCGGAAATGGTCCTTTGTGCGCGCAGAAGCCGGTCCTCGCTACCTCGCTGTAAACGGTGATGAAGGCGAGCCGGGAACGTTTAAAGATCGCTACTACCTCGAACGGACACCACACCTGTTCCTCGAAGGTATGCTGATCGCAGCCTGGGCCGTGGAAGCGGAAACCGCCTTTATTTACATGCGTGACGAATATCCGGCGGTGCTGGAAATCCTCGCAACCGAGATCAAAGCGCTGGAAGACGCCGGCATTGTCGAGCCGGGTTACATTGACCTGCGCCGGGGTGCGGGAGCGTACATTTGCGGCGAAGAATCTGCGATGATTGAGTCCATTGAGGGCAAGAAAGGCCTTCCCCGGCATCGCCCACCTTTCGTCGCACAGGTTGGCGTTTTCGGACGCCCGACACTGGTCCACAACATCGAGACCCTGCACTGGGTCGCGCGGGTCATGCGTGAAGGCCCTGAGGTGCTGAACAGCATCGAAAAGAATGGCCGCAAAGGTCTTCGCTCCTACTCCATTTCGGGCCGGGTGAAAGAACCGGGCGTGAAACTGCTACCCGCAGGGTCAACCATCACGGATCTGATCGAAGCAGCTGGCGGCATGATGGACGGCCACACGTTCAAAGCCTACCAGCCCGGCGGCCCTTCTGCCGGGTTGCTTCCGGCCAGTCTGAACGACGTTCCGATGGACTTTGACACGTTGCAGCCGCACGGCAGCTTCATCGGCTCAGCCGCGATTGTCATCCTGTCCGATCAGGACAGTGCGAAGGAAGCCGCGCTGAATATGCTGCGGTTCTTTGAAGACGAAAGCTGTGGCCAGTGCACGCCTTGCCGCGTTGGTTGTGAAAAGGCTGTGAAACTGATGGAACAGGACAAGTGGGATCAAGACCTGCTCGAGGACCTGTCCCAAGCGATGGTCGATGCATCGATCTGCGGTCTGGGCCAAGCGGCACCGAACCCGATCCGCCTGACCATGAAACACTTCCCGGACGAGGTTTAAGATCATGCCTGACGGAAACCCAGTCGATACAATCAAGTTCACGCTGGACGGTAAAGAAGTCCATGCGCTGCCCGGTGAAACAATCTGGCAGGTTGCCAAGCGTGAAGGCACGACAATTCCCCATCTGTGTTACGCGGATGAACCCGGCTATCGCTCTGACGGCAA
>JBMZBW010000193.1:0-3118 GCA_049612785.1 Alphaproteobacteria bacterium
GTTCCGTACAGGTTTTTTGGCTTCGACAGTGCCATTTCCGAAGTCATAAACTACGCCAAATGCGTTGACGTCTGGATGCGCGACGGCGGCCGCAACGAAATTGCCCGCCAGATGGGCATCAAGACCATATCCTAAGGAGAAGAGACTTGTACCAGCAAGGAATCGAAGGTTTTCCCTATTATCTCGGCTTGCGCAGCTTGGCCGACATCGCGACGACTGAAGACAAAGTTTGTGTTCTAAACATCTTGGGTGGCGAGTCTCGTCAGGTCACACCGATAAGTCATGCTTTCTCAGGTGGTAATGTAGTGTTTGGCACATCGCCGGGGCGTGCTGGCCAAGTTCTGAAAACAGTAGCCGGGGAAATCCCTGTCTATAACAACGTGCGCGAGGGGCTAAAAGCAGGCCATGACTTCAACGTTGGCGTCGTTTACCTGCCGCCATCGGGTGTGCGCGACGGCGTGGCCGAGCTAATCCGGGTGAACGATAACCTGACCAAGATAGTGATCATTACCGAAAAGGTTGCGGTGCACGACGCCCGCGAGATACGGGCCATGGCCCAAGCAAATGGCATCGACGTGATTGGTGGCAACTGCCTGGGCGTGGCCGACAGCTGGAATCGTGTGCGCATCGGCGGTGCACTGGGCGGCGACTACCCTGAAGAGTCCCTGATCAAGGGCTCGGTTTCGATCTTTTCTAACTCCGGTGGTTTTACCTCTACCATCGCCCAGTATCTGGCTACAGAGGGTTGGGGCACGACCACGCTGGTCTCATCGGGCAAGGATATCTACATTCACTACTCTGCCCGTGACTATGCCCACGCCCTTAAGGCTGACGATCGCACAAAAGCGGCGGTGCTATATGTTGAGCCGGGTGGTTATTATGAGCATGGGATCGACTTCGGCAAACCTGTGGTGGCCTGTGTAGTCGGGCGCTGGAAGTCCAAGCTGACCCGCGCAGTAGGTCACGCTGGCGCTATGGCTGGCACCGGCGACAGAGCCGAGGACAAAGAGCAATGGTTCATGGACGCCTTCGGAGTCGATGGGCTGTTCAGCATCGACAACCCGACTGTTTCGACCAAAGGTGCAGTGGTTACTAACATCGCCGATATCCCCGCGGCCCTGAACGCGGTCATGAAACTGAACGGGGTCGATCCCGATTTCGCCCCACGCGGTAGTCTGTCACTAAAACCTTGGATCGCTGACGACAAAGGTATCTGCCTACCTGAGAACCTGAGGCTGAAGCCTGTTCAGGCGATGGAACCTTATAATGACCAGATCGAGGCCTTGAAGGAACAAATCGGTGCCGTGATTGCCCGCCAGACCATGAAGGACAAGTCAGGCGCCTCGCAGATGGACCCCAAGACACAAGTCACAAGCGTGCATGGGCAATCGGTTGTAGATTTGGCGATGGAACCGCTGGAAGCGATTTTTGCGCTGCCATTGGTGCATGAGATCGCCAATGAAAACGATCGAGTAATGCTTAACGTGGCCGTCGCGGCTGAGGTTAATTTGGTTGGCGATCCGATCCTGGCGGCGGTCGATGCCGCACGCGAGGCCGGCAATGCGCCCAATGCCATCATGGCTACCGCTGCTGCGATTTTGGGCCCCAACCGCGTGAAACGAGCGCTTGCCTGCACCAGCAAACTGATCGAACTATTTGCTCACAGCGGCCTGATGGATGGGCATGACGAGGATTTTGACACCACCGCGATCTGCTTCGACGACATGACCCGTGCACTGTTCGCCGCCACCGATAACGAAGACGACGAACCAAGCCCCGAGGCGATGTTGCGCGCGGTTCAAGCGCGAGGCGGCAAATCTGCCTTCCTGAAGTACCTGACGGCACAAGATATCCGGCTCAGCCGAGATGCTATCCTGGCTGCAATTTCGCTGACTATCTCATGGAGCCCGCTGATGCGTAAGCGCATCTCCCGTCTGACGGCAGAATCCCTGCCGTGGTATCTACGGCTCTATGGCGTGATGATCGGAGCCAGTATTCCGGGGCAGCACCACCAGCCTGGTTCGCTATGTGGCGTCCCGTGCGCTCAACGGTTCAGCGAATGGACCATGGCCGATCTGTGCTTCCTTGCTCTGACTGGTAAAAAGCCTTGTGAGGATGAGGTGCTACCATTGCAAATCCTAATCGGCCTTTTGATTTCTAACGGCCCTGGAGCTATCTCTGCGCAAGGGGCTAAGGGGGCGGTGGCCGCGGATGGGCCGCAAACGCCCGAACGGGTGCAGATCAACAAGGGTATGTTGGGATTCCTCAGCCACTGCGGCTATAGCCATGGTGGCAACGGGTTCGAAGGCATTGCCTTCCTTATAGAGCAGTTTGAAGAGAGCGGTCTGACCGATCCGGCCGACCCGAAGCACGGGCTAGACTTGCGTACCATGGCCATGGAATTTGCCAAGGAATACAAAGCCGACAAGAAGTCTGCAAAAGAAGCTGGCGGCGGAGTGCGCGCTTTGCCCGGCGTTCACCATCCGGTGTTCAAGGGTAAACCGGTCAACTATGATCCACGCGAACGCTTCATTGCCGAATTCATGGCAAAGCGCGGCAAATACAACGTATTTCATGCGTTTTACCAAGAGCTGGTGCAAGCGCTCTACGACATCGGGGCCAGCCGTTACGTTTTCTGCGTCAACGTCGATGCGCTCATTTCCGCCTTGTTGCTCTCTTTGTTGTGGAAAGACTATCAATCGGGCCGTTTGGCAGTCCAAGATTTGGAGAATGCGGCATTCAATCTGTTTCTCTATGGGCGTATGATTGGCGCAGCGGCAGAGATTGACGACCATCTCAATCGCGGGCGAAATATGGACACTAGGTGTCCTGCGTCGCTGTGTGGATTCGTTGTTTGAATCCTGGAGGCAAATTGGACAACAAAAATGGTCGGACGATCCAATCGTGCTTAATTGAAAATCTGCCAATATACGCCTGAGTTAGGTAGCTGGCGAAGCTATTTCCGTCGGAATAAACTACCTTGCCTGAATCAATATGGAAAGTAGGGGCTACTCCATACCCACTCCAGTATCCTTCCGTTCTTTCAAAGCCAATTCAGAAATCATCCAACTTGCCGTTATGCTGTATGTGAGGTTTCCACTCTCATTGAGAAATGTGA
>JBMZBW010000194.1:0-3090 GCA_049612785.1 Alphaproteobacteria bacterium
CAAGTGCCCTTCCCCGTTCGGCTTGGTACGCCTGACGAATATGCTCGCCTCGCGATCCATATGATTGAAAACGCGTACATCAATGGCGAGACCATCCGCCTTGACGGTGCCATGCGGATGGCGGCTCGTTAAAAGCCTACCCAGTGTGAACCCCGCTATTGGCTGAGATTATTGAACCTTCGGCCATAGGAATATCGGGGTTCACCATCGCGATAGGTGACAAGCCCCTTCGCCCCCGGTACATCAGGAACAGTCGATTTATCCACAGACTGGGACAAGCAGCACGATGACCGCGAGCGCGGCACCAGAAGCCACAGCCTCAAAACGCCTTTATCTCTTCGACACGACCCTTCGCGATGGCGCGCAGACTCAGGGCGTGGATTTCTCTGTGCAGGACAAGCGCATGATTTCCGAGGCGCTGGATACCCTGGGCATTGATTACATCGAAGGCGGCTGGCCCGGTGCCAATCCCACAGACACCGAATTTTTCGCCAAAGACCCCGGTTTCAAGCATGCAAAGTTCGTTGCCTTTGGCATGACCCGCGGCAAGGACCGGTCCGCGGCCAATGATCCGGTTGTCGCGCCAATCCTGAATTCACCGACGGTCGGGGCTTGCTTTGTTGGTAAATCGTGGACCTATCAGGTCGATGTGGCGCTTAAGGTTTCATACGAAGAAAACCTCGCGATGATCGGCGACACCATCGCCGCAGCCGTCAATGCTGGCAAGGAAGCCATGTACGACGCCGAGCACTTTTTCGACGGCTACAAGGCTGATCGCGACTATGCCCTTTCTTGCGCCAAAGCTGCCTACGACAATGGTGCGCGCTGGGTTGTGCTTTGTGACACCAACGGTGGCACCCTGCCCCACGAGGTTGAAGCCATCATCAATGACGTGCTCACGGTCATCCCCGGCGACCGTTTGGGCGTGCATTTTCACGATGATACCGGGCACGCGGTTGCCAACTCCCTGACGGCTGTACGCTGTGGCGCGCGGCAGGTGCAGGGAACGCTCAACGGGCTGGGGGAGCGCTGCGGAAACGCGAACCTGACGTCTCTGATCCCATCGTTGAAGCTGAAGACCGATTTTGAAATTGCCGTGAACGAGGAAGGTCTGCAGAGTCTGACGAAGGTCAGCCGACTGGTCGATGAAATCCTGGGACGCGCGCCAAACCGCCATGCGCCTTATGTTGGCGCCAATGCTTTCGCCCACAAAGGCGGTTTGCATGCTTCCGCCGTCGCCAAAGACCCCCGGACTTATGAGCATGTGCCACCGGAAAGCGTCGGAAATGAGCGACAGGTGCTGGTCTCCAATCAGGCTGGTCGCTCCAACGTGCTTTCCCAGCTCAAAGCTATGGGGCTTGAAGTAGACCCTAAAGACCCGCGAGTGGGCGACCTTACGGGCAGCATCAAAACCCTTGAATCCGACAAAGGCCTGACCTTCGACGGAGCAGACGCCTCATTCGAGCTCTACACGCGCCAGCAGTTTGGGCAGAGCACATCGTTCTTCCAGCTTGACCGCTTCCGCGTCATCGACGAACGCCGCCACAACGCCAAAGGCGATGAAGTCACCGAATCAATGGCGATGGTCCAGCTGGAAATCGGCGAACGCGTGTTTATCGAAGCAGCCCCCGGCAACGGCCCTGTAGACGCGCTCAACGCCGCTTTGCGCAAGGCATTGCTGGAGGTTTATCCGAGCCTCGAGGATATGCATCTGACTGATTACCGCGTGCGCATCCTCGACGGGCGAAGCGGTACGGCCGCGAAAACCCGCGTGATGATCGAGAGCGAAGATAGCGTGGGTCGCACGTGGACCACCGTGGGTGTCAGCACAAACATCATCGATGCTTCCTTTGACGCCTTGCTCGACGCAATCGCGTGGAAGCTGCTGAAGGAAGGCGTGCATGCCATCTGAGGCCGCTCAGCCGCCCGCTCAGCCACCCTGTGTGATCCTGTGCGGCCCGCAAATGGGTGAGAATATTGGCGCTTGTGCTCGGGCCATGAAGAATTGCGGACTGAGTGATCTGCGACTGGTTGATCCTCGCGATGGCTGGCCGAATCCGGCTGCAAACGCAATGGCAGCGCACGCTGAGGATATCGTTGAGGCCGCAACAGTTTTTGCGACCCTTGAAGAAGCCGTTGCGGACCTTTCCTACACCTACGCGACAACAGCCCGCAGCCGGGATCAGGTAAAGCCCGTTTTCACGGCGCGAGGATTTGCAAGCGACGCCCGCATGCGCAGCCAGAATGGGCAGAAGCTTGGCCTGCTGTTCGGTCGTGAGCGCGAAGGTTTGTGGAATAGCGAAATCAGCCTGTCATCGGCCATGATTACCGTTCCGCTTAATCCCGGTAATACCTCGCTGAATATTGGTCAGGCCGTTTTGCTGGTTGGGTATGAGTGGTGGACGGCTGCCGATGAAACCCCGGCGAAGGTTCTGGAATCAAGCGGCGCGGATCCCGCATCCCAGCAAATGCTCGACAACTTCTTACAGCGGTTGATTTCAGATCTGGATGAGCGGTCTTTTCTCGCCATTCCGGAAAAGCGGGATCGGATGATCCGCAACGTTCGCAACATCTTTCAGCGAAACGATCTAACCGAAAACGAAATCAATACTCTCCACGGCATCTTTTCTTTCCTCAAAGGACAGGGTGGTCCCCGGTAGTTTCCCTTCTCGGTCCTTGTCGGCTGTGTCAGTCTCGGCTCAAATGTTGAGAAATGCATGGGAGGAGAAATCATGTTTCGTTTAGATGGGGAAGTCGCCCTGATCACCGGCTCCAGTCGCGGCATCGGTCGTGCCATTGCCGAGCGCATGGCGGAAGCAGGCGCTAAGGTCGTTGTGTCCGGTCGCAAACCCGAGCCTTGTGAAGAAGTGGTTGAGGCGATCAAAGCCGCAGGCGGCGAGGCCATGGCCTACCCCTGCCACATCGGGCGTAAGGAGATGGTTCAGGCCATGTGCGCCGAGGTTAAAGCAAAGTACGGCAAGATAGACCATCTGGTGCTCAACGCTGCTACCAACCCGCATATGGGTCCAGCGCACACAATCACCGATGAGATGTTCGACAAGACCTTCACCACCAACCTGAAGTCCGCCT
>JBMZBW010000195.1:0-3060 GCA_049612785.1 Alphaproteobacteria bacterium
CTGTTTTCGATAGTCCCTCGGGAAAGATGCAGCCTTTACGAAGCAAGAGCGTGAGATACGGCTACCCGGGCATTTCCATAGTCTCAGCCACTCTCATGTCGCCCATTTCTAGGAACGGAAATTCCTGCGTAATGGCAATCGCGGCGTGCATGTCTGAAACTTTGATCATCAGGAACCCCATGAGCGGTGGACCACTTGGATCTGTCAGGCCACTCTTGCTGACCATCTTGCTTGTCTTGATGGGCGTTTGTGGCATCACGATACTGTCGCCCAGATCCTTCATCCAAGCCATGTAGTCGGCCATATGCTTTTGGCCTTCCTCGGGTGTGGAAGGCTGTCGGCCACCTTCGAACGTTAAAGCAAACTTGGGCATGCGTTCTCCATCTTCAATTTCGTGACTGAGCTCAGAGTGAGCGTGCAACGACCTGTATCATAGTGGTACATTTTTCTTATTCTATCTTCGCAGAGAAGACCAGTCGTTCGCTGATTGTGTTTGGCAAGCGATTGAACTTTGAGCCGGACAATCCTACCTCTCGGGTTCAAACATGTGAGTCCCCATGACCGATACCGCTACCTCCCTGCCCGCTGCTGCCCCGACCAGTGTTGATCCCAACGTGGATGCTGATCGAGGCTCGTCGTTTGCTGCTGAACTGGCGCGCGACAAGAAACACCGGGAACAGGCACGCACAATTCAACCACTGCGCCGACTGCTGCCATTCATCCTTCGTTATCCCATGCTGCTGCTGGGTTTCGTGGTGTTTCTGGTGGCCGCGTCAGTCCTGACGCTCATGCTACCAGGCGCTTTTCGGCTGGTGGTTGACTGTGGGTTTGGCGGTGCAACCAATTCCTCCCTTTGCGCGGCTTTTCCGGCTCAGGGCTCGCTAAGCATCTTCTTCATCATTGGGATTATTGGCGCGATCCTGTTGGGCATAACCAGTGCCATGCGCTTTTATTTCATCAGTCTGCTGGGCGAGCGCGTTGTCGCTGACTTGCGCGCGACGGTTTATGACCATCTTCTTTCGCTGAGCGCGACCTTTTACGCCAAAACCCGCACGGGCGAAGTTCTTTCCCGGCTGACGACCGATACGACGCTGATACAAACGGTTGTGGGGTCGTCGATCTCCGTAGCTTTACGGACAGTGGCGACAACAGCTGGTGCCTTGGTACTGATGGTGATTACGAGCTGGCAGCTGGCTCTGCTGATGATGATTGTCGGGCCGCTTATCATTCTGCCGATGCTGTTTTTTGGCCGCCGAGTGCGTCGGCTGTCGCGATCCAGTCAGGACGCCTTGGCCGAGGCTTCTGCACGAGCCAGCGAGAGCTTGCGGGCCATCGATACCGTACAGGCTTTCACCCGTGAGCCTGAAGAGCGGTCCCGGTTCCGGGTGGCGGTCGAGGACACTTTCAAGGTTTCCATGCGCCGCATTCGGGTGCGTTCGATGCTGACCGCCTCTCTGTTTTCCTTCGTGCTGGCCGGGCTGATTGCCGTGCTGTGGTACGGCGCGGTTCAGGTCCAGTCCGGTACCATTACACCGGGCACGATGACCCAGTTCGTCATGTTTGCCTTTATCGCGGTTTCGGGTGTTGGACTGCTGACCGAGACCTACGCAGAAGTCATGCGCGCTGCGGGCGCAACAGAGCGATTGATGGAAATTCTAGCGCAGAGCCCAAGCATTCAGCCGCCGGCCAAGCCCCGTCCCCTACCCGCCAGAATGCAAGGCTCAATCAGCCTGAAAGACCTCCATTTCTCCTATCCAAGTCGTCCCGATGCACCGGCGCTCAAGGGCCTGTCGCTTGATATTGAACCGGGGCAGACTGTTGCCTTGGTTGGACCTTCAGGTGCAGGGAAAACGACAGTATTTCAGTTACTTCTCAGACTCTACGACCCCCAGCAAGGCTCTGTATCGGTGGAAGGGATCAACGCGCAAGAACTCGATCCCATTGAGTTGCGCCGGGCAATTTCAATTGTACAGCAGAACGCCCCCTTGTTCGCAGGAACGGCACGCGAGAACATCCGCTTTGGTGACCCCACAGCCACGGATGCTGACGTTATAGACGCCGCACGAGCAGCAGAAGCGCACGACTTCATCATGGCGCTGCCCCAAGGCTATGACACGCCGTTGGGTGAGAATGCATCTACGCTCTCCGGCGGGCAACGGCAACGCTTGGCCATCGCGCGCGCGATTTTGCGGAAATCGCCGATCCTGCTGCTGGATGAGGCAACCAGCGCGCTGGATTCCGAGAGCGAACAAGCCGTGCAGCAAGCCTTCGAGAAGATGTCAGAGGAGCGCACGACACTGGTGATTGCCCATCGTCTGGCAACCGTTCTCAAGGCAGATCGCATCGTCGTCATGGAAGACGGTAAGATCGTGGATTCCGGCACGCATCAGGAATTGCTGGACCGGGAAGGCCTCTATGCCCGGCTGGTTTCGCTGCAATTTGGGGCGCTGGACGGCGAATAGCTGGCAAGAGTTGCCTTTGTCCCCTGCCCCACGGAAACTGTCGTTCCAATGTCTTGTAGCATGGGACGACCGTCATTTCTGAGAACGGAATTCTAAGAACCTATTCAGTCGCCGGACTGGGCTTTCTGCTGGCCCTGGTGGGGGGTGGCATCGCATTGATGCTGAAGATCCCTATCCCGTGGCTGCTGGGCGCTTTGTTGATGTCCCTTTTGCTGGGTGTTTTTGGGAAAAGACCGGGTTTCCCTAACCCCATCCGCGACGTGGCCTTTCTCATGCTCGGCTACCTGATCGGTTCAACAGCCAGTACCGATTTTTTCAGCAGTGTTACGCTATGGATTCCGTCGGTTATCGCCAGCATTCTGCTGATCCCCGCCATAACCTTCAGCTCGGCTCTCGTCGTCCACAGAATGACCAATCTGACCCCCAATGAGGCCATGCTCTGTTCGGTACCGGGGAGCCTGCCTTTCGTCGTCGCAGCCAGCGAGGACATGGGCTTGCGCACGCACATTGTTCTTTTGTTTCAGTCGATCAGACTTCTGACTCTGACGTTTCTGCTGCCTTTTGCGCTCGGTTTTTGGGGAATTGAAGTCGCGATCCA
>JBMZBW010000196.1:0-3009 GCA_049612785.1 Alphaproteobacteria bacterium
ATTGACGCCGTAGCCAGTGATGAACGTCGCGCGACGATGACCGATCCGGCGAAATCCCGCGCCACGCCAAGCGCCCCGAAAGCCACCGCACCCAAGATGAAACCTGTCCCAGAGGCTGCCGTGGCTGCGGTCGGGGAAACGCTGCGCGACGAAGGTCTGCCCGCCCCGGTCGCGGGCGGCGGCACGACGTTCCTGCAGGCCAAGACGGCCAATGAAGTGCTGAAGGCGCAGGAACGTCGTCTGCGACTGCAAAAGCTGAAAGGCGAGTTGATCGATCGGGCTCGCGCACTGTCGCTGGTTTTTCGGCTGGCGCGGCAGGAGCGTGATGTCTGGGTCAACTGGCCCGCGCGGGCGGCCGCGTTGATGGCGGCAGATTTGGGCGTTGAGCCCGCCGCAATGCAGAAAGTTTTGGAAAAACATGTCCGTGCCCAGCTCGACGATCTTGCCGAGGTCAAACCTGATCTCCGATGATGCTGACGAAATGCCGGATTTCGATGGCGCGGCAGAAATCCTGCGCGCCTGGGGCGCGGGTCTCACGCCGGATGCGGACCTGACCGTATCCCAATGGGCGGACCGACATCGGATGCTTTCGGGGCGCGCGTCGGCAGAACCTGGTCGGTATCGCACGGCCCGCACGCCTTATATGGCCGAGATCATGGACCGGCTGTCGCCTGGGGACCCGGCACAACGGATCGTGTTCATGAAGGCGGCGCAGGTTGCAGGTGCGACGCACTTCCTTTGGTCACGCGCTGACGCACATGAAGTGCTCGATGTGCTCGTCATTGACGAAGCAGCGCAGATGTCTCTGGCCAATGTCCTGGCAGTTGCTCAGAGCGCGAAGGCTCTGATCTTGCTTGGAGATCCGCAACAGCTGGACCAGCCCATGCAGGGCACGCATCCGGATGGCACAGGTGTCTCCGCGCTTGAGCATGTTCTTTCCGGCACACATACGATTTCCGACGACGAGGGCCTTTTCCTGGAGGAAACCTGGCGCTTGCACCCTGAGATTTGCCGGTTCAATTCCGAGCTCTTCTATGACGACAAGCTGCACTCTGTAGAGGGATGCGAGCTGCAGGAAATCCGCGGTGGCGGGTCCCTAGCCGGAACGGGTCTGAGGTTTCTCCCTGTTGAGCATTCAGGCAATCAAAATTCTTCGTTTGAGGAGGCCGATGCCGTTGCCGGACTTGTCGAGGAAGTTTTGTCCGGTGAGCCAACATGGATTGACCGGGAAGGTCAGGAAAATCCCTTAACGCTCGAGGACATCCTGATCATCGCGCCGTACAATGCGCAGGTCTTTGAGATTCAGCAGCGCCTGCCTGGCGCGCGCGTTGGGACTGTTGACAAGTTCCAGGGCCAGGAGGCACCCATAGCGATTTACTCGATGGCGACATCGAGCCATGCTGACGCACCGCGGGGCATGGAGTTCCTATACAGTGCAAACCGCTTCAACGTTGCAATCTCGCGGGCGAAGTGTGTTGCGGTCTTGGTCGCGTCGCCAAGGGTCTTCGAGGCGGAATGTCGGACTCCGCGGCAGATGCAGTTGGCAAATGCGTTCTGCAGGTACCTGGAGCTATCTCAGAGCATCAAACGAAGATAGGAGACTATGAAAAAAATTCTTGAGGAATTGATGGATCGCTTTGTTGAAATCCATGGGGTTCAAGATCTGAACCTGCCACCTCACCAATTGGAGTTTGAGGGCGCCGTTTATACAAGGCCCCAGCCACTGCGGAACGCTCGAGGAGTTTACCTGTTTTTCCGTGATCAGGAGTGAGTAGAGCGACGTTCAGTACGAAGTCGCTTCGCTCGATCAAAACCGAAGAAATTCAGAAAGTTAGGAATTTGCCCGGAGTTCGCCGGGTGTTCTCGCGTGTCGCCAGTTTAGTAGAGACTGGTTCGCATTGGTCTCCCAGCACCGGTCTCTTTCTATCCGCGCTCCACCTAAATCGAGACGGATTCAAAAAGTGACGCCTTTTCAGTGCTTTGGCGGCATCAAGACTGAAGATGGGTCAAATCTCGGTGAAAATACCGGGTCAGTTCTCAGTGACAATCAACAGACAACTGTCCAGTTTTTCGGGATCACTTCAGTCCACCGGAGTGTGCGAAGGGCAGCATTTTTAGACGAATTTCCTTTTATTGAAATTTTATAATTTACTGAATTTTTAGATAGTTACGTCTCGAGTAAAAAACTGCTTACTTTTCCCTTGGAGGCGGGTGAAGGGCTAAGCTGTTGTTTTTGATTTATAAAAAGAGACATGAGAAAGCTTTTTCGTCAGCGGGCACGCCCTGCGTTCAGGCGTTTCGCAGCTCTTTCGGATACCGCTTTAGCTCCTGCCACTCAATTGTGGCAGGGTCGGGTTGGCTAACGGGTTTCGTGCTGAAAGAGCCGTTTCGGTTTAGAACAGGGCTAGGCGCATCCGTGTGCCGTCTGATCGTGATTTTTTTATTTTTCGCATTCGTAGTTTTTCCCTCATCCGCGTCTGCTCAGACGACAGCACAGTGCTATAATTCCGCGAATGTCGGCACAGTCGGTCAGGCCGGTTGGGCCGGCTGCGCGGGGATGCTTATCGTCGATGACGCGACGCTGCGAGGTGCGGGTTCGGGTGCGACAGGCACCGGAGACAATAGCTTTGCTATCACCTCGGGCGGCGTAACTTACACGTTTGCTGACGACGGTCTCAACGTATTCACCGGGCAGGTGACGGATATGAGCAGTCTATTCTACGCGACGTCGTTTAATGGGGATATTGGGTATTGGGACACGTCGAGGGTGACGAATATGACATCCATGTTCGCAAATGCCGCCGCCTTCAACCAGAATATAGGGGGGTGGGACACGTCGAGCGTGACGGATATGACATCCATGTTCGCATTCACCTCCGCGTTCAACCAGAATATAGGGGGGTGGGACACGTCGAGCGTGACGGATATGACATCCATGTTCTATAAAGCCACCGTCTTCAACCAGAATATAGGGGGGTGGGACACGTCGAGGGTGACGAATATGTCAGC
>JBMZBW010000197.1:0-2921 GCA_049612785.1 Alphaproteobacteria bacterium
TCAAAGATGAAAAACTGCGCCTGCTTTTGCTCAATACGGCTGCTGACGTGATAAAAGTTGCTACAGCCAACTAACCCAAACCCATGATGAACTCAGCGGCGTTTTTTTGAGGGCGGGAGGACCGAATGCGGTCTTAACGCAGCAAAGCCCGCGTGTGTCAGCGTAAGCAACTGACGAGCGACCCAGATAATTTAGTGAATTGGGTCTGGACTATACTCGGGAGGAGAATGGCGGTGAGGGTGGGATTCGAACCCACGATAGAGTTTCCCCTATACCCGCGTTCCAGGCGAGCGCCTTAAGCCACTCGGCCACCTCACCGCGGTTGCAGCGTGATAGGCAATTCAGAGCGTCGGCGCAATGGGGAAGACCTGTTTTAGCACTGTGAATGGTGTATAGCTCTTATCGGTGACCATAAGGGAGTAAATATGCGACTCATCCTCTGGGCCATCGGCTGTGTTTTTGCGGCCATGGCAGCAGTCCAACTGATAATCGAGGGCATGCTCGCCGCTTTTGGCGGCTCTTGGACTCGTCTGCTTTCTATTGGCGACCTTTTTGACCAGTTTGTCAGTGTCGGTTCATCCGGCCAGATGCCTGCGGTTGTCGCCGATTCTCCCCCTTGGATCCCAGCTTTGGTGATCGGCGTTCTGTTTCTTTATCTGGGCCGGTACCACCGTCCGACCCAGAATTGACCGAAAAGGGCGCTAGTCGTCGCCCATTTTCAAGGCCGCGAGGAAAGCGGACTGCGGGATGTCCACGTTGCCGATGTTCCGCATGCGCTTTTTACCGGCCTTCTGCTTTTCCAGCAGTTTCCGCTTTCGGGTGGCGTCACCGCCGTAACACTTGGCCGTTACGTCCTTGCGCATGGCGGAAATGGTTTCCCGCGCAATGACCTTGCCGCCAATCGCCGCCTGAATAGCGATTTTGAACAGCTGGCGTGGGATCAGTTCCTTGAGCCGAACACACAGGTCACGGCCCCGTGTTTCCGCCTTGTCTTTGTGCACCATGATGGCAAGCGCATCGACGGGCTCGCCATTGATCAGGATCGACACTTTGGCGAGGTTGCCTTCCTCGTACCCTTCGACCTGATAGTCAAAAGAAGCGTAACCGCGCGAAATGGACTTCAGGCGGTCATAGAAGTCGAAGACCACCTCCGCCAACGGCAGTTTGTAGACCACCACAGCGCGATTGTTCATGTAGGTCATATCCTGCTGAACCCCGCGGCGTTCTTCGCAGAGCTTCAGCACCGGGCCGAGATGCTCATCAGGGACCAGAATGGTGGCCTTGATCCACGGCTCCTCGATGTACTCGATCCGCTGGACATCCGGCATATCCACCGGATTGTGCATGTCCATGATGGTTCCGTCGGTCAGGTGCAGGCGATAGACCACCGATGGCGCGGTCGTCACCAGATCAAGATCGAACTCGCGGCTCAGACGCTCTTGAATGATCTCCAGATGCAGCAGACCCAAGAAGCCGCAGCGGAAGCCAAAGCCCAGCGCTGCAGAACTCTCGGTCTCAAACTGGAAGGACGCATCGTTGAGGGCCAGCTTAGCCAGCGACTCTCGCAGATTATCGAAATCGGCAGACTCAGACGGGTAAAGACCACAGAACACAACCGGCACCGAGGGCTTAAAGCCGGGCAGTGGCTCGTTCGCGGGGCGGCGTTCGTCGGTAATGGTGTCACCCACGCTGGTATCACCCACGGTCTTCATGCCCGCAGTAATAAAGCCCAGCTCACCTGCATTCAGTTGCGCGACTTCCGTGCGGTGCGGGGTAAAGACGCCGACGCGGTCCACGTCGTAAGACGCGCCCGAGCCCATCATGCGGATCTTCATACCCTTCTTGATGCTGCCATCGACAACGCGCACCAGAATGATCACGCCCAGATACACATCATACCAGGAGTCCACGAGCAGAGCCTTGAGCGAGCCCGTGCTGTCACCGGTTGGGGGCGGGATCTTCTTGACCAGTGCTTCAAGGACATCCGGCACGCCGGCACCGGTTTTGCCCGACACCTCGATTGCCTCTGATGCATCAAGACCGATGACATCCTCGATCTGCTGCTGAATGCGCTCAGGCTCCGCAGCGGGCAAATCAACCTTGTTGAGAACAGGGATGATCTCGTGGTCGTTTTCCAGCGCCAGATAGACATTGGCCAAGGTCTGCGCTTCCACGCCCTGTGAGGCATCCACCAGCAGCAGCGAGCCTTCGCACGCCGACAGTGATCGGGACACTTCATAGGCGAAGTCCACATGACCGGGCGTGTCGATCAGGTTCAGGATGTAATCCTTGCCATCGTTTGCGTGGTAGTTGAGGCGCACGGAGTTTGCCTTGATGGTAATCCCGCGTTCGCGCTCCAGCTCCATGCTATCCAGCACCTGGTCTTTCATCTCACGATCCGTCAATCCGCCTGTGGTTTGGATCAGACGGTCGGCGAGCGTGGATTTGCCGTGGTCGATGTGCGCGATGATCGCGAAGTTACGAATATTTTCGAGTTGGCTCATGGACCTGAGTTCGTTGCTTATTTCTTGGCGATGGAAGTGCAACGGCGCGCTGGTTTCGTCAAGGCGACCGTTTGGCAGGACAGTCGAGCGTAAGGGTGTTTGACGATAGTCAACGTTTTGATTTTACGCTATTAGGTTGATGAACTTAGAAAGTTTTCGCTATGATTCGTACCTTAGCCATCCTCAGCACGCTTTGGATGGGACTGTTTGTCCCTATTCAAGGGCATGCACAAAAGTCGGCCTTCACAGCCGAAGGCGAGCGCGTCTACCTCTATGATAACGGCAGCTGGTCCACCGACCCGGACCGGGAGTTTTCCGATCTGCTGGAAATGGAACTGCAGCAAAAACGGGCCTCGGAGAGCAGCGAAGACCGCTGCACGCTGATTTTTGGCCTCCACAACGGTTTCGCCGTCCATC
>JBMZBW010000198.1:0-2838 GCA_049612785.1 Alphaproteobacteria bacterium
GCAGCGGTCGAGCGACGGCGATGCGAACGCGTCCACCGATTATTCGCTGGATGCCATAGACCGCGCCCGCCCGGTCGAAATTGACCGCAGCAAATACACCATGATTGTCCCCGTAGAGGGCGACGATTTCATGCACATTCTGTTCAAATCCCCCGTGCATGCTCAGGAAGCGGGCTATTGCGTGTCCTCGGGCTTTGGTGACGTGTCCAAAGTCATTCAGGCCAGCGACCCGCGCACGCGCCAGAGTTTCTATTTCATCGAGTGTGAAAAGGCAGACCCCTCGCTGGTCGGCCTCGAAGACCGGATCAACGCTCTGCAAGCCCAGCAAGCCGCCTTTGATGCTCGAACCGAAGACATGCGCGCTGCGGCACAGGCTGCGGTAGCCGAGGCCGGTGAAATCACCGACCCCTACGCCGATTGTCCCATTGGACAGGGTGGTTTTCCGATTGTTACGGACGACTGCGGACCAATGGCCAAGGCAAGGGACAACTAATCCGGGTTTTAGCCCTCGCGTCGCGACATGAAGGCCAACCGTTCAAACAACTGCACGTCCTGCTCATTCTTCAGCAGCGCGCCGTAAAGCGGCGGGATCACCTTTTTTGTTGCTGATTCCCGCAGAACGCTTTCGTCAATATCCTCGGCCATCAGCAGCTTGAGCCAATCAAGCAGTTCAGAGGTCGAGGGCTTCTTCTTGAGCCCCGGAATCTCCCGCAACCCAAAGAACGCCTCCAGCGCTGCTTTAAGCAGAGATTGCTTGATCCCCGGATAGTGCACATCGACGATCTTCGACAGGGTCTCCCGGTCCGGGAACGTGATGTAGTGGAAGAAACAGCGACGCAGAAACGCGTCGGGCAGTTCCTTCTCGTTATTCGAGGTGATGATAATGATGGGTCTTTGCTTGGCCTTCACCACGCGATTGAGCTCGTAGACAAAGAACTCCATCTTATCGAGTTCAAGTAACAGATCGTTCGGGAATTCGATGTCGGCCTTGTCGATCTCGTCAATCAGCAAAACCGCCCGCTGGTCGCTCTCAAAGGCATCCCACAGCTTACCCTGAACGATGTAGTTGCCGATGTCGTGGACCTTTTCTTCGCCCAGCTGACCATCCCGCAAACGGCTCACAGCGTCATATTCGTACAGGCCCTGACGCGCTTTGGTCGTCGATTTGATGTGCCACTGAATGAACGGCGCGCCCAGCGATTGAGCCACCTGCTCAGCCAGCATGGTTTTTCCCGTCCCCGGCTCGCCTTTCACCAAAATCGGTTTTTCCAGTGTAATCGCCGCGTTGACGGCCATCATCAGCCCGTCATCAGCAACGTAGGCATCGGTCCCGGTAAAGCGCTTGGTCATGGGGCTAGTTTCCTCGGTTTTGTGTCAGGCGGCGCGGCGGACAATAACGCTTCCGGCCGAATATCCCGCCCCAAAGGAACACAAGACGCCCATATCGCCAACGCCAAGATCGCCAGAATGACGATGAAAAGCGATAATACAGCCCGCTGACGAGGTATTGGCAAATTCATCTAACACTACTGGTGCCTCATCCTCATCAGGCACCCGCCCCAGAACCTTTTGCGCGATAAAGTCGTTCATGTTCTTGTTGGCCTGATGCAGCCAGAATCGCCGAACGTCCGCAGGCGCTAAATCGTACTCACCCAGATGCTCGCCGATCATCTGCGCGACCATGGGCACCACTTCCTTGAACACCTTGCGACCTTCCTGCTTGAACAGCAGATCCCAGCCCGTGCGCGGATCTGCTTCCGTGCGGTTTAGGAAGCCGAAGTTATTTCGGATGTTGTTGGAAAACTGCGTTTTCAGCTTGGATCCCAGAACGGACCACACCGGCCCCGCGCCACGCTCCATCGCCAGGTCTTCGCGCTCAATCACCGCCGCCGTGCAAACATCACCAAAGATGAAGTGACAGTCCCGGTTCTCCCAGTTCAGGTGCGCCGAGCAGATTTCCGGGTTGATCATCAGAATGCGCTTGGCCTGTCCCGAACGAACCGCAGCAGCAGCCATATCAAGCCCAAAAGTCGCCGAAGAACAGGCGACGTTCATGTCAAAGGCCCAGCCCGCATCCATTCCCAGCGCCGCCTGAATCTCAATCGACATCGCCGGATAAGCCCGCTGCATGTTCGAAGCCGCACAGATAACGCCGTCGATGTCCGAAATCTCCAGCCCCGCCGCTGCGATAGCATCCCGCGCAGGCTGGATTGCCATTTCAGCCTGAATGGACAGCTCGTCATCACCGCGTGTCGGCAGCGAAGGCGCCATGCGGCCCGTGTTCAGCACGCCCTGCTTATCCAGAACATAGCGTGACTTGATCCCACTGGCCTTGACGATGAATTCGTTCGAGGACGGTGACAAAGCCTCCACGGTCCCGGCTTCGATCCCGGCGGCATTCTCCGCATTGAAGGTCTCAACAAAGGCATTGAGTGCCTCAACCAACTCATCGTTGGAGATCGTGTTGGGCGGGGTAAACAAGCCGGTTCCGGAAATTGCAGCGGAGTACATGTGCGAGCCTCATATCCTCAAGTCTTGGGCTCGCTTATGCCGCAAATAAGCCGCTGTGCCTAGCAGCGGCTCAAGCGGAAGACGGTCACTGCTTACGCATGAGAAAAAAGGAACCGTCTGGGGCTTGGTAGGCCTGAAAACCCTGTGGCACTGCCAATTGAAAGCCCGTCGTCAAGGTCACGGGAACCGAACCGGGCGGAAAAGCGATCTTTGGTCCGGGGATGAGCTTGCGGACCAGCTTGGGCTGCTGAACTGCGCGTTGCTGCCGGACGGGTGGTGCTTGGTAGGGCGCGGGTGCCGTGTCCTCGTCGATCTGATCGTAGTTCA
>JBMZBW010000199.1:0-2830 GCA_049612785.1 Alphaproteobacteria bacterium
ATCTTTGAAATACGATCCCGAGCGACAGCCACGTAGGCTTCGTCCCGTTCAATCCCGACAAAGTTGCGACCAAGCTTCTTGGCAACGGCACCAGTGGTGCCCGTACCGAAGAAAGGATCCAAAATAAGATCCCCAGCCTTGGTCGCAGCTGAAATTACGCGGTGAAGGAGGGCTTCCGGCTTTTGAGTCGGATGCGCTTTCTTGCCTTCATCGTCCTTGAGGCGCTCTCCACCCTGGCAAATCGGAAACAGCCAGTCGGAGCGCATCTGAAGGTCATCGTTTGAAGCTTTCAGGGCTTCATAGTTGAACTGGTACTTTGCGCCCTCATCGTGCGCAGCCCAGATCAGGGTTTCGTGTGCATTCTGGAACCGCGTGCCGCGGAAATTCGGCATGGGGTTCGTTTTGCGCCAGACGACGTCGTTCAAAATCCAGAAACCCAGATCCTGAATCTTCGCGCCCATACGAAACACGTTGTGATAGGTGCCGATGACCCAAAGCGTGCCTGTTGGCTTCAGCACGCGACGTGCGTGGCTCAACCAGGCTTCGGTGAATTCATCGTAGGCACGGAAGCTGTCAAAGCGGTCCCACGCGTCATCAACCCCATCAACGCGGCTGTGGTCAGGACGGTGAAGTTCCGACTTGAGCTGCAGGTTATAGGGCGGATCTGCAAAGACCATGTCCACGCTGGCTGACGGTAATTTCGCCAGTACATCGAGGCAGTTTCCGTTAATAATTTGATTAGAAATATTATGAGCTGAAATCATGAGCGCACAATGTTTTGCGATCACGATTCTGTCAATAAATATTCAGCAAAAACAGTGACCTATATATGCTTCTTAAACCAAATCCTTGAAAGGTGTGACGGCAAAGGCGCAGTATGGAATTCTGTTCTTTCTGTGTTCTTCCTGTGCACATCTTTATGCGACAAAAGTCTCATTTTCGATCCAATGACGGAGTGGCGCAAAGCTGCGGCGGTGGTGCGCGGTTACGCCCTGCGCCTCCATCGCGTCCCGATGGCGTTTCGCCCCATAGCCCACGTTGTTTTCCCATCCGTAATAAGGATGCCGCTGAGCGAGTTTGCGCATGAGGCGGTCGCGAATGACTTTGGCGACAATCGAGGCGGCTGAAATCTCCGGTACCTTGGAATCACCCTTAATGACCAATTCAGTGCGGATCCCGAGGCCGGGGTTCTGGTTGCCGTCGACCATGGCCAGGGTTGGCGTCCTTGGCAGGCGTGCAACGGCACGGCGCATGGCCAGCAGAGTGGCTTGCAAGATGTTGAGCTGGTCGATTTCGCGCACGGATGCGGCACCAATGCCCACCAGAGCCTGTTCCATGATGACGGGAAACAGCGCTTCGCGGCGTTTTTCGCTGAGTGCTTTGGAGTCCGCCAGCCCTTCGATTGCCGTGGGCAGGATAACCGCAGCTGTCACCACCGGCCCCGCAAGCGGCCCGCGACCGACTTCGTCGATACCTGCGACAATCTCTGTACGAAACAGGTCCGTCATAGCTTGGCAATTTGTGCGCAAAGCCCGTCGCGGCGCATCCATTCAGACCGCAGCGCGTTGACCACAGGTTCGGAAACAAAATGCTTTGCCTGATTGAGCATGTGGGTGTTGATCCCAGGGGGGCGCTTGTCCGCAGCCCAAGGGTCACCCGGTCGCCGATGTCGAACCAGCCACATGCAGCACCAAGTCAGCAGCCGCAGCGTTGCAATACGCCGGGCAACCTGCAGCCAAGGGGCGAAGTGGGTTCGGTAGGCTTTGGGTAAGGCGTCGAGGTAATGCCGGTTGAACTCGACCACGTCGATCTCCGCCAAATCACCTTTGACCCCCATGTCCCAGACCGTCGCCGGATAGATCGAGAGCGCAGCAACGTCCAGAATGCACAGACCGTAGTGAACATTTTCCACGTCGAGCAGGACGGCTTCTCCGTCCTCGCGGATCATAAAGTCCCCCAGATGCGCGCGACCCAGTGTCAGTCCCATGGGCGGCGCGCCCAACCGGACCCAGCCTGATTGCGCAAAACCATCCAGCCACATCAGCTCTGCCTCAAGGATTTTCCGCGTGCCTTCTGCGATGGGTGCTTCGTTCAGGTAAAGGGCCTGATCAAAAACTTCCTGCATGACGGCCAACAGAGGCTCACTGTGATAGGGCAGACCCCGCATTTCAGCCGGTGGAATCGGCATCTGGTGCATCTTTGCAAGAAACCGGGCCAGCGCGGGATAATCTTTGGGCAATCGCGGAAGACGACCCTGAATGAACTCGACCAAAGCACCGCCCAGCGGCAGGGCCGGGCAGGACTCCAGTGCTGCATAGAACCGGGGGGCGAGGTTCAGCCGGCTCAGCGTGCCATAAGCCTCCGCCTGAAAATTCGCCCAATCGCTCCAATGCTGATCGCTGGGCAAGGTAATCGGCATGCGCACGACCCCAAAGTTCGACACGCGCACGTGCTCGTGACTCAGGCTGCGCAGCCGAAGGGGTCGCAAGGGTTCAGCGTTCAGGCCCAGCCCTTGCACACTGGTCGCGATATAGTCGAGTTGGGTCTCGGTGAGTGCCATGAACCCTCAAGCGTCCGTGTTCAAACTTCCCGCAACCGGGGCATCAGCTCCACGAGGTTGCAGGGACGATGGCGATTATCCAGCTGAAAGCGGAGAATTTTTGTCCAACCGTCCTTAACTGCGCCCGTCGACCCCGGTAAAGCAAACATATAAGTCCCCGAAGCGACGCCGCCCACAGCTCGAGATTGCAGGGCCGAGGTGCCAATCGTCTGGAAGCTTAACCAGCGAAACATTTCGCCAAAACCATCGATCTTCTTTTCCAGAACCCGG
>JBMZBW010000200.1:0-2787 GCA_049612785.1 Alphaproteobacteria bacterium
AAAATCATGGTGTAAATTCAATAAAGCTACTCCACATGTGTCAAGAGTGACCTCTTGCCGCTATGGAGTGCTCCAAGAGAATTCCATTTTTATTCAATCCTTTATTGCTTCCGGCATCTCGAATGTTTCGCTGGTCGCACCACTTTCGATACGTTTGATTGTCGCCGCCCGCACCTGCGCCCGCGCTTCGTCCGATAGTTGATCGCTGAGGATACCCAGGCGCATGCCCTGGAAATTCGCGCGTGGCGAACCGGCGCCATATTTCGCTTCGAGCCTATCTTTTACTTCCTGCTTCAGCCGGACATGATGGGGTTGTGCTGCGTTAAGATCGGCCAGGTTGTATTCGTGCGTGGCAAGAACAGCCTCGGCCTCAGCCTCGGCCAATACCGTCTCGCCCAATGCCGTATGGGCAACGATGGCGTTCATGCCCGCATCCTCGCCCATTGGCTCGCCGCCTGGCCAACAATCGCCTGTCGCAATATCAGCCAATTCACCAACTGCGTCCGGGCAGATCCGGCACCGAAACTGCGCCTTGAACGGCGCGCTCAGCCAAAGATCGTTGTAGGTTGTTTTAGCCACGCGCCCATCCAGCGCCTCCGCACGGACGGGGCCGGGACAGCCATTGCCCCGCCATGAGTAGCTCACAAGCTCTTCTTCACGCACGTTGCTGCGGTCAAGAAAGGCGAGCGTTGGCTCCAAATCTGGGGTCGTGCCGCAGAACATTGCCATGGTGAACCTGATCAAGTCACGCGCGCGCGGTTCGGTTCTCTGGAGGTTGCGTAGGCCTGCAATGTCGCAGGGCTTCAGGGCTGCAGCGAAAGGTTCGCCCTCGTCCAGAAGCTGCGATACAACTGTAAGGGGCGAAGCCGGCCCATAACGCGATCCGCTGGCATCCAGAACCTCTTTGGGGCTCGTGCTGACATGCGGAACTGCAACGAGAGGCTGGTCTGGATCAGGCCGAACCTGCAGGACTTTGGCCACACGCCCGGTGCGCAACAAGTGCATGGAAAGCGCAGTCATTACGCCGCCGGTCGCAGCCCGAAACCTGATGGCAGGATCGGTCGCGTATCCCAGGTTCAGGCGAGCGACATGTCCCCAAACCGGATCTGGGGCAGCGCCGGAGAGATCTTTGGCATCTGCGATCACATTGATCCCAGGACAGATGGATATGATGGACCGTTCTTCATGTTCAGATAGCGGCTGGTTTAGCTTTGGGCGCGGCCTCCTAAGATCATCGACCGACATCTCAATCTTGCCTTGGGTCAAGGACGGCGCAGCGCACAAGCCACATCCCATGCAGAACCCAAATTTCACGATCTCTTCGACGGATGAAAACCCGTTGCTCATTCTCTCCCTCCCACTTTCTCGGCGCACGGACCGAAGCCGATCACAGACCACTTTTTCTTCGCTTGCGAAGGAGGGTATCGCTGTCTCAAGTGTAAATAAACTAAATTATATCAGTCTTTTTGATCGAATAATTTGATCAGAAAGGCCGTGGTTATCGCAAGATCAGATGGTGCATGCGTCCACTGAGCAGGCCAACGTTTCAGAGATTGATATGGCTGACGAGAAGGTCCTTCAATTTTGAAATATCATCCTGATTGCTTCCTTTGCGATGGGCTAAATAGATCGGGTGGTGGAATGATTCATAGTCCCTCAATACGGTGAGCGATCCATCTTCGAGGTGCGGCGCAACCTGCCGCATCGGTAGCCAGGCCGCGCCGCCATTCTTCAGGATCAGTTGCATGGCCAGCGATGGCAGATTGATGCACAGGCGTGGAATCTCGGTTGTGCCGAGTGCGCGAGCCTGAAAGTCAAAGAAATTGTGACCCCATTGCACTTGGATGTAGGAGTTCCGCATTTTTTCCGCATCCGAGGCACAGTCTGGGGTCGCTACAAGAACCAGTTCATCGGTCCCGATCAACTCCACCTCTAGGTCACTCGAAATGCGTGGTACGAGGATAACGGATGCATCCAAAAGCCCGGCAGCGGTCTGTGCCAGAAGCCTCTCAGAGTAGCTTCAATCCTCAGCCCGAACTCTTGGGGAAGGTTATCGATAATGTAACGCCCCATAACGCCGGCATGATAGACCGAAAGCCCAAGAGACAAGACTTTCAACACGCCACGCGGCATTCGCCCGGACCCTTGGGCAGCGTGCATGGCACTAATCGCGACCTGGGCGTGGTCCCGGAATCTGTGGCCTTCGACGGTAAGGCGTGCACCGTTTTTCTTTCTTTCAAACAAAAGGAAGCCCAGCCGTTCTTCCAGCGCATTGATGCGGGCGCTCAGTGTAGGCTGTGGAACGCCCAATTTCTCTGCGGCGCGCCGAAAATGCGATTCCTCGGCGACGGCGACGAAGGCAACGAGTTGGTCGAGTGTCATCCCCGGTTCCCCTTCACGTGGCGACCCGATCAGTTTTGGGCCCGTTTCTGTATCTGAACCTGGCCTGCCTCATCGAAGTAGTCCAACCTGAATGTTGGGATTGGCTTCGGTTTCAAGCGGCGTCATTCTGATCATGTTCCAGAAACTGAGCTATCCCAACCGACCTAGCCTCACGCGCTAGCCCCGCGCCGGCCACCCCTGCACAGCGCACAACCTGTCATGCCGCTCGGTTTGGGCGGTGTGGCGGTGCGGCGGTGTGGAGCTAGCGCGCGGATTCACGCGCAGCGGATGGACTGTCGGATGCGTTGGAGCGAGGTGTAATGGAGCGACGGAGGTGCCAAGCAAGCTGCTATTACAATTCGAACGACAACGGCACTTACAAATACATCCCTTAAGGGATTTTGT
>JBMZBW010000201.1:0-2773 GCA_049612785.1 Alphaproteobacteria bacterium
TCCTGAAATCATCGCTTGAATTTTCGTACGTTAGTACTAATAATGCCTGTCATGCTTATCTATTGAGGAGATACGACATGCTGGATATAGCTGCCACCGCCTTGCCCACCGGTGAGGAATTCCTTGAGAGCCTGCGTGACGATCGCGAGGTCTGGTTCCACGGAGAACGCGTCAAAGATGTGACAACACATCCAGGTTTTCGGAATTCAGCTCGGTCGTTGGCGCGCCTGTATTCGGCGATGCATGACCCGGCGCTAAAGGATAAGGTTCTCGTGCCAACTGACACCGGCAACGGTGGCGCGACCCATGCCGCTTTCCGTATTCAACGCACCAAAGATGATCTTCGTGCGGCGCGCAGTGCAATTCGAGTATGGCAAGAGCAATCCTTTGGCTGGATGGGACGCACTCCTGACTACAAGGCGTCCTTGTTGACTGCTCTGGGGGCTGATCCAGAGTTCTTTGGCGAATATGCGGATAACGCGCGTTTCTGGTATAAGAAGTCGCAGGAAAATGTGCTGCATATGGCCCATGCCATCATCAATCCGCCGGTAGATCGCAGCCGTCCCTTTGACGAAGTGAACGATGTGTTTGTCCATGTTGAAAAGGAAACTGATGCCGGGCTCATTGTCAGCGGGGCCAAAGTAGTTGCGACCGGGTCGCCTCACACACAATATCTGTTTGTGTCTCATGTCGGCGCACCAGCCACGAAGAAGGAATTCGCGCTAGCCTTTATCTGCCCCACGAACGCGCCGGGCACCAAGATGTTCTGCCGCAGCTCTTATGAATTTAACGCGGCTGCCGCGACAGGCCCGTTCGAAAACCCGTTAACCAGCCGTCTCGATGAAAACGACGCTGTGTTGATTTTCGACAAGACTCTGATCCCGTGGGAAAATGTCATCGTCTACGACATCGACCGTATTAACCGCCTATGCGATGCCACGGAATGGGAAAGCCGGGCCATCCTGCAGGCCAGCACCCGCATGAGCGTCAAACTGGATTTCCTGACTGGCGCGCTGAGCAAAGCACTGGACATTACCGGAGCAGGTAAGTTCCGCGGCGTCGAAGCCGCTCTAGGTGAAGTTGTAAATTGGCGTAATGCGTTGACCGCCATCCGTGACGGCATGATCGAAAACGCTACGCCGGGACCTGGTGGCAGCCTGTCACCCTGTATGGCCTATGGTCGGTCCTATTCGGCGTTGGCGCCGAAACTATATAGCCGCATCCGGGAAATCATCGAGACTGTTGTGGCCTCGGGTCTGATTTACCTCAATTCCCACGTTACGGATTTGCAATCGCCGGAAATGCGCCCCTATCTGGACAAGTACCTGCGCGGGTCGGACGGGCTGACAGCCCATGATCGTTCCAAGACGATGAAACTGTTGTGGGATGCTATCGGCAGTGAATTCGGCGCGCGTCATGAGCTCTACGAACTTAACTATTTCGGGGCACCTGAGATGAACCACTTGCTGGCGCTTGGTGATGCGCGGCGCGATGGCATGATGGACCATGCACGCTCGCTCGTGGAAACCTGCATGAGTGAATACGAGCTAACTGGTTGGACCGTGGACGACATGTTCCAGCCTACGGATGTTTCCCGCGTTGGGCGGTGGCAATCATAACATTACAAAAGAACGTGACCGGTGCGGAGGTTCTCCGCCCGGCCTTTCTGGATGCGATGTCTCGTGTCTGCGGTGCCACCAATTTGATCACCACTATTGGCCCATCCGGCAAAGGTGGTTTCGTCGCCACCGCCATGTGCAGTGTCACGGACACACCGCCCACGTTGCTGGTCTGCATGAATAAGTCATCACAACAAAGCGATCTATTCCTGAATAGTGGGAAATTCTGCGTCAACGTTCTGTCGCATGAGGGGCAGTCGCTGGCAAAGTCAAAGATATGGAAGAGCGATAAGGATTGGTGGATTGGCACCAGTTCGTATCGGGAAATTTCGGCGTCATTGGTGCCCTGGCGTATATCGATTGCCGCCTGTATCGCCAGCATATAGTTGGCTCACTTAATGTCCTGTTTGGCACAGTCATGGATGTGCGCTTAAGCTTTCAAAATGCGACTCTCCCATATCACAATCTTAGGTTTGTAGCATTTGCCAACCGATAAGAGCCAGTTAAGGGGATGCCTCTCAGCCAGAGGCCAACACCTTTTCAAACATCGGACGTGCAATCTGAGCTGGGAATAACCGGTCAAACTTGGCGCTGTGGAGAATCATTCCCTCTACTAGAAGGTTAAGCATATCTGCCGTCGCTTCATTCGCTCGTTTTCGCAACAGCTGCATTGATCTTTCTGACCACTCGGCGGCGATGTCTTCGAAGCCGTCATTATTAATGCAGTAGAGAAAGAACTCATAGTCAGCAAAAAGCTGCTCACGGTGTGTTACCGTGAGCAATTCCAGAAGGTTTGCCAGATCTTGAGCTAAGTCCTCTTCACCGCGTCCAGAATCAACTGCCGCAGTGAACCGCTCTAAGAACCTGTCCCTGGAAAACACCGCCACATCTCGAAACAGATCAATGCGATCTTTATAGTGGTAGGTCAATGACCCTAACGCCACGCCTGACCTGGCAGAAATATCCCGAAACGAGATACCTGCAACGCCATTCTCGCACGCCAACTCATGCGCGGATAAAATGATGCGATGGCGGCGGTTCAGAGCATTGGCATCCCGCTTGGACATGCCATGCGCCGGAGAACTCAATGTAGTTGACATGAACATTTCATATCTCACAACGGAGTTTGGGCCTAGCGCTTTCGAACCCATGGG
>JBMZBW010000202.1:0-2610 GCA_049612785.1 Alphaproteobacteria bacterium
TCTCATGGCTGATGCAGTTCAAGCTGCGGCTGATCTGCCTTTGGTCCACATCGCTGATGCGACGGCTGGGGCGATCCGAGGCGCTGGCGTTAAACGCCCCCTGCTGCTGGCGACGCGGTTTACCATGGAAAAGGAATTTTACCGCGACCGTGTGGAACAAGGCGCTGAATGCACGGTGTTGGTGCCCGATGAGCCGCATCGTTCAACTGTGCACAACATCATCTATAACGAGCTCGTGCAGGGCGAAATCAAGCCTGCGAGCCGTGATACCTACTTGAACATCATCAAATACTATCAGCGCGAACATGGCGTTGATGGGGTCATATTTGGCTGTACTGAGGTCGGTTTGCTGATCAGTCAGGACCAGATCGATATCCCCTGCTTCGATACCTCTGCCATCCATTGTGAAGCAGCTGTTGCGGCCATGCTTGACTGATCGTTTTCCCATGAAAAGAGGCCCGCAAGCGCAACGCGCCGCGGGCCTTTTTTTATTACCAAGAGACGCTGATCAAGAAAGATCGTAAGCGCGTTCCCCGTGTGCGGTCAGGTCGAGACCTTCTTGCTCCGTATCAGAGTCCGTGCGCATCCCGACAATCGCGCGACAGGCCATAGCGATAATCACCGTTGCAACGACCGTAAACACGGCCACAACCACAACCCCGGCCAATTGCACAACAAACTGCGATACCGCCGAAACGCCATCACCAAGGCCTGCACCGCCCAGGCCAGCGGCTGCGAGGAATGGCAGGGCCAAAGTGCCCCAGATGCCGCCGATGCCGTGAACCGCAAAGACATCAAGACTGTCATCAACACTGAAGTTTTGCTTCACCACGTTGATCATTTCCTGACACAGAATACCAGCAACACCGCCAATCATCAGCGCGCCCATTGGCCCAACGTGGCCAGCCGCTGGGGTAATCGAAGCCAGACCCGCGACCATACCGGTTGCGATACCGATCAGGGATGCCTTGCCGAAGCGAATACGCTCCCAGATCATCCATGTGCAACAGGCTGTCGCTGCGGAAATATGGGTTACAAAGGCTGCAGCTACGGCGTCTCCGTTCGCGGCGAAAGGGGAACCGCCGTTAAAGCCAAACCAGCCGACCCAAAGCATAGACGCGCCAACCATGACCAACACAGGCTGGTGCGGAGGCTGGATAGACGATGGAAAGCCCGGACGCTTGCCAATCATGATGGCAAGAACCAGCGCGGCGACACCTGCGGTCGTGTGAACCACAACGCCGCCTGCCAGATCCTGAACGCCAAGACCGGCAAACAGACCAATGCTGCTACTGGCGGACAGAATGCCGCCACCCCACACCCAATGCGCTACGGGTGCGTAACACAGCAGCATCCAAAGCAGGGAAAACAGGATCACAAAACCAAACTTCACGCGCTCCACAAATGCACCAACGATCAAAGCCGGCGTAATGATCGCGAACGTCATCTGGAACAGAGCAAAGAGCTGATCCTCGCCCCGCGCGGTTCCGAGCATGAAAATATTGCTAAAGTCCCCGATGAACTGACCAGACCCGCTGAACGCGAGGCTAAAGCCAAGAACCACCCAAGCAACCGACATGACGGCGGCAAGCATAAAGCAGTGCATGAGGACAGAAAGAACGTTCCGAGCGCGGACCAGACCGCCATAGAACAGAGCGAGACCCGGCAGGGTCATGAACAAAACCAACGCGGAGGCTGTCAGAAGCCACGCAATATCAGCTGAAGACATCAATCAGCACCTTTTAAAGACTACATCACTACGAAACTCGACGTGGCACTGCCAATTACATGAGCAAAACCACGGAAAAACTGTACTGATTGGGGCGATTAGCACAGAATGTGCGCATTTCCAGTCATCTTTCTGGGAGTTGCCTATTATTTAGGCGCTCCTGTGTTAGGGATCGTCTCGAGTTTGATGTTTCGGTTTCAGCCTTGGCGTAAAATTTGCAACGTGGGTCCTATTTTAGGCTGAAGCCTCCTTCTTTAGTCGCAGAATATTTTAATTGCGAGAACGACATGAAAGCCCTATTTGGCGCCGCTAGTGCATTGTTTTTGAATGCTTTTATTGCAACCTCCGCCTTTGGTCACCCGCCCGCTTACGGTCCTGATGGTCTCATTCCGCATTCGCATACTGGTGATGGGACAGTCATCACCGGGAATGTTGTTCTGCAATCTCACAACGATTGCCCCGAGGCGACACTGCCTGCGATTTTGGGAATGCAGACGGAAGGTCCCTGCATCCGTGTTCTGAACGGGCGACCGGTTGATCACCATAGTTCTTCTGCGCCGCGCCAAGAACCGGTCCTGATTTCAGGTGCATCAAACCACATGATGCCCGTAATCCGGCCTGTTCCCGTGCCGATGATCCCACCTGTGATCGTTCCCGTGGTTCGCTCTGTTGTGCAACCGGCTAACCGGCAACTCATGCAGCGCCCCATCATCAAGCCCCTGCCATCCCCACAGGCCATTCCGGTCATGGCAAAGCCAGTCAGCTACGCTACGCCGAGGGTGATTATTCAGGGTCCGGCACAAGTTCGCCCTACCCCTGCCGTAACACCTCTTGGCCCGCAGCTGGTGGCGCAGTTTGACCACGAGGGCGAAGTCCTCACT
>JBMZBW010000203.1:0-2411 GCA_049612785.1 Alphaproteobacteria bacterium
CGAAGCGTGTATGGAGCGTGTGCCTTCGTTTGAAAACGGCGGTATCAAGCAGATCGTCAACGGCCCGATTTCTTACGCACCAGACGGAAACCCGATGGTTGGCCCGGCCTTTGGGATTCCCAACATGTGGATTTCAGAAGCCCATTCCTTTGGCGTCACCGCCGCTGGGGGCGGTGGTTGGCAGTTGGCGAACTGGATTGTGGACGGGGAGCCTTCGGTAGACATGATCGGTGTGGATCCACGCCGTTTCGGTGTGGTCACCAAGCACTTCACCAAGCTGAAGAATGAAGAGGCTTACAGCCACGTCTTCGTTAACCACTTCCCCATGGAAGAACGCCCGGCCGGTCGCGGTGCTCGGACGATTCCGGTGCACCAGAAACTGCTCGACGCCGGGGCTGTCATGGGCGCTCGGTTTGGTTGGGAGCGTCCGAACTGGTATGCCAAGAATGGTGAGAACGGGGAGGACGTCTATTCCTACCGCCGGTCAAACTGGTGGGAACCGGTCAAGCGTGAAGTTCACACCATGCGGGAACGCGTTGGCTTGCTGGAACTCTCCGGGTTCTCCAAATTTGAGATCGAAGGGCCGGGCGCGCGCGGTTTCCTCGATAATCTCGTCGCCAATGCAATTCCGCAGAAGCAGGGCTCGGTCCGCCTCGCCCACGCTCTCAACCCTTCGGGCTCTGTGCGTTCGGAATTCACCATAACCAAGCTCTCTGACGGTCAGTTGGGCGAGCGCTTTTACGCCATTTCCGGCGGCGCGGCGCATGACTATGACCTCGACTATCTGCTCAAGTCCGCGCCACGGGACGGTTCAGTCTACATCAACGATGTAACCACCCAGTATGGCGTTTTTGTCCTCGCCGGGCCGGATGCGCGTCGCGTGCTGGAACAGCTCGCCGACGGTGATGTATCGAACGACGGCTTCAAGTGGCTGACGGCCAAGGAAATGACCGTTGGTTTCGCGCCAAAAGTTCGGGCTTTGCGGGTCAACTTTGTGGGCTCGCTGGGTTGGGAATTGCACCACCCCATCGAATATCAGGCGCACCTTTATGATGCGATCATGGAAGCCGGAAAGAAGTATGACATCGATCTGGTCGGCCTGCGTGCCATGGATTCCATGCGTCTGGAAAAATCCTACCGCATGTGGGGAACGGACTTGAATGCCGAGAACTCGATTCTTCAAGCGGGTCTCAGCCCCTTTGTGCGCATGAACAAAGGTGAGTTCATTGGCCGCGATGCCCTGGCCTCAGAAAAGGCAGAGGGCTCGAAGCTTTCCTACGTCACCATTGAAGTCGATGCAGATGATGCCGATTGCTTCGGCAACGAGCCGATCATCATCGACGGTGAAGTCGTCGGTCGCGGCACCGCAGGTGGTTTTGGTCACTATGTCGATAAATCCTTGCTGCTGGGTTACATGGATACGGACAAGGCCAAGACGGGTACGGAAGTGAAGGTTCGCGTGTTGGACGGTTTGCGCAGTGCCAGGGTGATCCCTCACAGCCCGTTTGACCCTGAAAACGAACATCTTCGTGCTTAAATTCAAAGGGCGCTTTGGTCTTCAGACTGAAGCGCCCTTAATCTTTGGGACAATCAAAATGAATGTTAAAAGCTATTTAAGTTTGACGTAAAAAAATAAGACGATTTTATTTAAATCATTTGCTGACTAAGCTTCGCTAAAATCACATGTTTTCACTGCAAACACGGCCTCCTAACGGTATTTATTCATTATAAATTTTAATCTAGTAAGAATTTTGTAAAAAATTTTTTAAATACATTATGGTGGTCTTGGGTTTGCCTCTGCCGTGGCATGAGGCTCTTTGAAGACCGCAGCCTCGCAGATGAGATCGAGGTAGAAGAATGACCTTAGCCGCACCAGTAAACAGTACTCAGGCTTACGTGAGTAAGGTTGCGCCACTGGTTTATGTGTGTGGTCTCGCGGCCTTGGCTTCGGTTTTTGTCCAAGTGCTGTTTCTGTGCTTCATCAGTCCGACTTACCTTGATGTTGGCCCCCAAACGATGTCACCAGTCTCCATCTTCGGACACTGTTTCCTCTATGGTGCCCTTCCAGTTTTCTTGACCTGTTTTTGCGTAGGGCGCTGGGCGATGTTTATCCGCCGCAAGCGCGAACAGCAGATTGATTGGCCCGCGTGGTGTATCATTGGCTGGGCGCTGATTGGGGTAGGGTCCATTGTTGCTGCAGTTGCCATCGAAGCTGGGGTAACAGGATACAAATTGAGCGACATGGTGTTCGCACCTTTGCCCGCGCGGATCACGATGCAGGCTTTGCTGACGTTTACGCTCTACTCCGTGACACTTCTGATTGCCGGTTACGTGTTTTTGAGCCGGTTGGAGCACCAGCTCGCGTCGGCCAATCGCGACTAGAGGGTGAGTTTTCCCCCGTTTTTCGCTGT
>JBMZBW010000204.1:0-2300 GCA_049612785.1 Alphaproteobacteria bacterium
TCTATTCCATGCAGCTGCCGGTCGAAGAACGGGTGCGCGCGCGGCACATCCTGATCGCGCCCGCCTCCCGTAATGAAGACGATGTGCGAGCAGCGCTGATTGAAGCGCAGGATCTGATCCGACAGCTCAATGAGGGCGCAGATTTTGCCGCGCTGGCGGTGGAATTTTCCGACGATGAGCGCAGTGCAGCCGATGGCGGTGATCTGGGCTTTTTCCCTCGCGGACGCATGGTGGAACCCTTTGAGGAGGCTGCGTTTGCGTTGGAATTGAATGCCTTCACGCAGGAAGCTGTAACCTCGCCCTTTGGTTTTCACATCATTGAAGTGCTTGAACGGACAGAAATGAAACCAACGCTCGAAGAAGTCCGGAACCAGCTCATGGCCCAACTGGAAAACCAGCGTCTAACCCTCAAGCTCGAAGAACTCCGGTCCAAAGCTGACATTCAGACCATCATCGAAAGCGTGGACGAGGACGGCTGATTTTTGTCCTATCCTCGATCAACAAGGGTGTTGCGACCGCAGCACCCTTTTTTTGTGCCCGGCCTTCGGTTAGAGCAAAGGCCAACAGGAGAGACTTGCATGACCGACGCTGCCACCAACCCAGCCACTCGTGAAGAAATCGAAGCCATGCACCGGGCCGACGCGTGGACGCCGCCGCAGCTTTTGGCGCGACTGGATGAACTGGGGTTGGACACCTCCACCCACGAGCACGATCCCATGTGGACGGTCGAAGACTCCCAGCGTCTGCGGGAAGACGACAACGAAGAAGGCCACTGCAAATCGCTATTTCTGCGAAACAAGAAGGGCAAGATGTGGCTGGTGGTGATGCTGGAAGACCAGCGACTGGATATCAAAGCATTGGGCGAGGCACTGGGCGAAAAACTGTCTTTCGCCAAGCCGGATCGGTTGATGGAATATCTCGGCGTTATTCCCGGTTCTGTGACGCCGTTTTCCGTGGTCAATGACAGCACCAATGCCGTGCAGGTGGTGCTGCAGCGCCGCATGATGGCTTGTTCGCACCTGCACTATCACCCCTTGCGCAACTTCATGACGACGAAGATTTCATCGGATGATCTGACCCGGTTCTTGGAGGCGCAGGACCATAGCCCGCACGTCCTCGATTTCTAGCACCCCCTGTCATCGCTTGCCCTTGCGGGCCAAGCTCCCCAAATAAACAGGCACCAACCGTTCACACCAGAAGGAACAGCCCCATGAGCGAACTCATCGGACTTCAGGCACCGGTAAAACCAACCGCGCCGGCTGATGTTATTATTGACGGTACCGAGGCAACTTTTGCCCAAGACGTGATCGAAGCCTCGATGGAACGTCCGGTCATCGTGGATTTCTGGGCGGAATGGTGTGGCCCGTGCAAGACCCTTGGCCCAATGATCGAAAAGGTCGTCACCGAAGCCGCTGGTGCGGTGAAGTTGGTGAAAATCGACACGGAAACCAACCAGATGCTGGCCCAGCAAATGCGGATTCAGTCGATTCCGACAGTTTACGCTTTTTATCAGGGTCAACCCGTAGACGGGTTTATGGGAGCGCTGCCTGAGAGCCAGATTCAGGCTTTTATTGACAAGATGGTTTCCCTGTCTGGTGGCCAACTTGGCGCTGCGGCACCGGGCGGAGCCGATGTAGAAACCATGCTGGAACAGGCCGACGCCGCGCTTGCGGCTGGTGCCAATGACCCTGCGCGCGAGCTGTACCGCGCGGTTCTTGGCGAAGACCCCAGCAACGTCAAAGCCTACAGCGGCTATGCCCGTGCCATGCTGGCGGACAACCGGTTGAGCGAAGTTCAGGCCATGATGGAACAGATCCCTGAGGAACTGCTGTCTGCCCCTGAAATCATCAGCCTTGCCGGGATGATGACGCTGGCTGAACGGGCGAGCTCACTGCCCGATACCGCGCAACTCGAAGCGGCTGTTGCTGCCAACGAAGACGACCATGACGCCCGCCATCTGCTGGCTCAAGCACTGCTTGGACGCGGGCAGCCCGAGGCTGGCGCAGAGCACTTGCTGACCATCATGCGGAAGGACCGCGAGTGGAATGACGACGGTGCCCGCAAGGCGATGCTGGAGCTGTTCGACGCGCTTGGAAACACATCTCCACTCACCGTTGCCTTCCGTAAAAAGCTGTCAGCCCTGCTTTTCAGCTAAAACGTGATGAACCGTCACTAGCAAAGCCATTGCCTTAGCGCTTGGGCGGTTCATATTCAAAGGTAGTAATACGATTTTCAACGTGAAAATGGAGCAGTGCGCCCCATGACGGCACGCGCTTTTTTGCCGACATCACTGGATCAGA
>JBMZBW010000205.1:0-2190 GCA_049612785.1 Alphaproteobacteria bacterium
GTCACCGTCTACCGGCTGACCTTCAGGCTTGGCGCCTTTGAGGTCTTGGTGCGCAAGCGCCGCGGCCGTAACGACGCGGGCCTTGTCGATGTCTTCAGTGAACTTGCGCACGTATTCGGTCGCGGGGTTCATGACAATCTCCCCTGGCGTCGCGCACTGCTCGACCGCGCCATCCTTCATTATGGCAATCCGGTCCGCCAGGCGCAGGGCTTCGTCGAAGTCGTGGGTAATGAAGACCACAGTCTTGCCCAACATCCCCTGCAGGCGCAGGAACTCGTCCTGCATCTCTCGGCGGATCAGCGGATCAAGCGCTGAAAATGGCTCATCGAGGAACCAGATGTCCGGCTCGATAACCAGTGAACGCGCGATGCCAACGCGCTGTTGCTGGCCGCCGGAAAGCTCGCGCGGGAAGTAGTCTTCGCGTCCAGAAAGCCCAACAAGTTCAATAACTTCAAGTGCACGCTCTCGGCGCTCGTGGCGGTCCTGACCCCGCATTTCCAACGGAAAAGCGACGTTCTCCAAGACCGTGCGATGGGGCAGCAGGCCAAAGGACTGAAAGACCATGCCCATCTTGCGACGGCGCAGATCGATCAGCTGCTTTTGGCCGAGCGACATGATGTCTTCGCCCTCAACCTCGATCGTCCCGCCAGTGATTTCGTGAAGGCGGCAGAAGCAACGCACCAGCGTTGATTTGCCCGAGCCAGAGAGGCCCATGATGACCAACATTTCGCCGCGCCCCACGTCGATGGAGACGTCCTTCACCCCTGCAATATAGCCGTCCTCTCGAATATCATCGAAGGACCGGTCTGGCTCTATACTCCGCAGGTAGCCTTTTGGATTGGCCCCGAACAGTTTCCAGACATTTTTGGCAGAAATTACAGGTGCGGCATCATTCATGGTGATCATCTTCCCAGAGAAAGACACCGCTCCAGCCTCACGGCCGGAGCGGTGCTTTGGCTTAGTCCAGTATTGGCTTAGCTTTTACAAGCGTCAATCCAAGGCTGAACAACGTCACCATTTGCAGCCAACCACTCTTCAGCCGCTTCTTCTGGCTCAAAGTCGTCGGTATCAACGAGCTTCGCCATTTCAGCGATCTGTGGGTTGGTGAAGGAGATGTTGGTCAGGACACAGTAAGCCGATGGCCACTTGTCCTTCATGCCATCCCAAGCAGCCTTTTTCAGGTAGCCGTTTGCGGGGTTACCACAGTCGTACAGCTCATCCTTGTTCGGGCCTTTGGTTGGGTCGGTGTCACAGCCGTCTTCCCACGCTGGGAATTCAACAAACTCGCCTGGCCACACGGCTTCAGCAAAGTTCGGGGTCCAGTTGAACACCAGAACCGGCTTCTTGTCGGCTTCAGCGGCGCCGATTTCAGCCCACAATGCAGCCGCGGAACCCGCGTTGATCACAGTGAAGTTCAGACCCAGAGCAGCAGCGCGCTCCTGACCGTGCTTCAACCAGTCAACCGGACCGTCAAGGTAGCGACCCTTGTCGCCGGTCTCAGCGGTTGCGAACACTTCAGCACAATCGTTCAGAGCTTCCCAGCTTGGCAGGCCCGGACAGGACTCTTTGGTCCACATGGGGTACCACCAGTCCTCACGAGTCACCGCATCGTGGTCACCAGCGTCGTGCAAGCCGCCCTTGGACAGTGCTTCACGGAAAGATGCACCGAATGCGCCTTCCCAGACCTCAAGCTCCAGCGCAACGTCGCCCAAACGAACCGACTCGTAGACCGCCTGGGAGTCCGTGGTCACGAATTCTACGTTCAGACCCATGCCTTCGTACATTTGGCCAACAACGTTGGACATCACGATCTGACTGGACCAGTTGTGAATAGGAATAATGATTGGGTCTTTGGAATCTTCTGCGAAAGCCAAACCCGGCGCGAGGACAACTGCCGCAGCAGCCATCGTCTTCATCAAGGATTTCATTCTCTCTTCTCCTGTATTCGCCGCTGACAACCACATCAGCGGCCCCTGACGTGAAACAAGCGGCTCTAAGGCGAAGGCGACAGGCTTTCGACGGGCCATATTTCGGGGTCTCTCACTTCCCCGAAAGGCTCAGAACAGCGGAAACACTCTCTGTAGCCATAAGAAACTTTTTTCACGCGTAAGAAACTTTATCCAAGTTTTTTACTCTATGGCAACTATTTTTCTTGAGAATCTAATTTCTCTATCCCGATTGCCGAAGTCT
>JBMZBW010000206.1:0-1891 GCA_049612785.1 Alphaproteobacteria bacterium
TCGACGTCGTGGATATCTGCACGCCGAACAACATGCACGCCGAAATGGCGATTGCAGCAGCCAAGGCAGGTAAACACATCCTGTGCGAAAAGCCTTTGTCCAACACCTTGGAAGACGCAGAACGTATGGCTGCTGCGGTCCGTGAGTCTGGGGTCATTTCTATGGCGGCGTTCAACTATCGCCGCACGCCCGCGATTGCGCTGGCCAAGAAGCTGATCACTGAAGGCAAGATCGGTGAGATTCGGAATTTCCGCGGCACCTATTTGCAGGACTGGTCCGCCGACCCTGACGGCCCATTGTCATGGCGCTTCCAGAAGTCGGTTGCCGGTTCTGGGGCTCTTGGAGATATCGGTACCCACGTGATCGACCTTGCCCACCATCTGGTCGGTCCAATCTCGTCCACCATGGCAATGGCAAAGACTTACATTGCCGATCGTCCCATTCAGGACAGTGGCTTTGATGCTCTCGGGGCGTCAGAAAAGAAGTCAGACGCACCGCGAGCACCAGTGGACGTCGATGATGAGGTTTCCGCGCTGCTGCGGTTCGAAAACGGGGCGATTGGTAGCCTCGAGGCCTCTCGAAACGCCTTTGGTCGCAACAACTTCATCACGCTTGAAATTCACGGAACTCAGGGCTCGATTCACTTCAACTATGAACGCCGTGACGAGCTGCAGGTGATGTTCGCCGATGATCCGGAGGACACGCGGGGTTTTAGGACCATCTACACCGGTCCTGCGCATCCTTATGGAGAGGGGCTGTGGCCCATCCCGGCGCTCGGCATCGGCTACTCCGAAACCAAGATTGTGGAATGCTTCGATCTGATTTCGGCGATTGCTGGCAATGTGCAGCCAAGTCCAAACTTTGATGAGGCGCTGCGAGTTGAACGGGTCGCCCACGCCATCGCCAGGTCCGCTGAGACTGACCGGTGGGAGAGCCTTTAGTGAGTGTCGCAACGGACCAGAGCCAGGCTGTCGAAATGCGTGGGATTTCCATGCACTTCGGCAGTCTCGTTGCCCTCGACAATGTCGATCTATCGGTACGAGCCGGCGAGGTCCATGCGTTGTTGGGGGGCAATGGCGCTGGAAAATCAACGCTGTTGAAGATCCTTAACGGGGTGCACCGTCAGACTGCGGGTGACGTGTCCGTTTTCGGTACACCGTTTCAGGGCAATAGCCCTGACTTAGCGCGTGCGGCCGGCGTAGCCATGAATTTTCAGGAGATGAGCCTGATACCATCGCTAACGGTGGCGCAGAACATCTTTCTCAACCACGAATTCATCCGCAGGGGCTTGATTAATGAAGGGGTGGCGGTCGAGCGGGCGCGCGATCTATTCGAGCAGCTCAACGTCGAAGTCGACCCAAGGATGCTGGTTTCTGACCTCAGTCCGGGGCAGCGGCAGTTGACCGAAATTGCGAAATCGATCAGCCACGATGCGCGTGTCTGGATACTGGACGAACCTTCGACCGCCCTTTCCGTGACGGATGTGGAGCGCTTGTTTGACAGCATTCGGGCGCACGCCGCGCAGGGCAACGCTGTGATCTACGTCAGCCACCGAATGGATGAGATCGCAGAGATTTCTGACCGTTTGACCATCCTGCGTGACGGCAGGAAAGTGACCACGGCAGAGACCCGATCCACTACGGTCAGCCAGATGATCGAACACATTGTGGGTAAGAAAGCGCGAGACTTCAGCAACCTTTCTTTGGAGCGCAAAACTCTCGGCGCGCCTGTCCTGGAGCTGGATACACTGCAGGATGCACACAAGCTGCGCCCCGTTTCCCTAAGCATTCGACAGGGCGAGGTGGTGGGGCTGGCAGGACTACTCGGGTCCGGTCGTTCGTCACTGATCAAGCTAATTGCGGGGGTTGATGCGAAAGCCCGTGGGTCGATC
>JBMZBW010000207.1:0-1702 GCA_049612785.1 Alphaproteobacteria bacterium
GCCAAACGCCGCTGCTCTGGGGTGCTCATAGTCTGTCAAATTCCCGGCTTAGTGCGGCTCCGGCAGCGCCACACAGGATTGAAATAATATCGTCGGCCTGATCGGGCGAAAATGCGCCCGCTTCCGTAGTGCCAAAGGCGAGGACACCAGGTCGGCGTTGCATGCCAATGCTGAGGCGGTAAAGCGCGCAAGACTGCACTTCATCCGCGTTATCGACAAAAATGATGGCTTCCTGCCCCGCAATCGGGGACAGAACTCTGTCATAACTGCCCATGAGGCGTTCGACTGACCCGGGGGTCAGACGGCGGAACTGATCGACGTGAAATTCGCCGGTTTCATTCCGATTAGCCTCGATCCCCAGCACAACGAACGGCACTTCAAATTTCCGTCCGAAGGTGTCGAGGATGGTTGAGACAACCGCCGGGATCGAAGAAACGCGGATCAACTGCATCAGAACGGACCGCAGTTCATCCAGGTGCCCCTGGTTTTCCCGCCCAGCCTGAATCAGACTGAGGTGGTTGCTCTTTAAGGACTCATAACGACGGCGAAACATAGTCGCTTGTGCGGCTGCAAAATCCACAACGTTCGCCCCTTGCCCCGCTGCCCCAGTCGCTTTTTCCAGCAACTCAGGATGCTCGGACAGAAACGCCGGGTTCTCCGCGAGGAAATCCCGGACAGCGCTCGGCGAAATAGCCGAGTTTACCGTAGCCGTTGAGGGCAGTCCCACGGTCGAGCCGTCGGTTATATTCCCTCGATTATTCATCATGGGCGAAATATCCCATCACTTTGTCAGGACAGGTCGGCAGGACGCCAACCTCTCGTAATTGAAGCGCAGGAGCCGCTTGAAATAGGGGCAACTCCCACTTTGAGTATCAGCCTGGCGATTGCCATGGATAAATTAAACCATTGCAACCGACGTGCCGAACCCGCGTAATCAGCGCGTCCCACAGCTCTCTCAAACTGCTGGGCGCTTCATCCCCCCCCGAGGATTACTGTGGCCTATCCTCTTGAAATTACAGGATAGACTGTCCGGTTTTGGCCCAGTCGGCCATAAAGTCGTCCAAGCCCTTAGACGTCAACGGATGCTGGTACATGTCCCAGATCACCCGCGGCGGCAGCGTGCCCACGTCGGCACCAACTTCCGCAGCGCGTTCGACGTGGCGCGTATTGCGAATGGAAGCGACTAGAATATCGGTGTTGAGCGTTGGGTAAGCGTCGTAGATTTCCCGGATGCTCTCGATCAACTCCATCCCGTCCATGCCCATGTCATCAAGACGACCAACAAACGGCGAAATGAAGCTCGCGCCAGCCTTGGCAGCCAGCAACGCCTGAGCAGCGGAGAAACAAAGCGTAACGTTCACCATGGTGCCGCGATCGGACAGCGTCTTACACGTGCGCAGGCCATCAACGGTCAGCGGAACTTTCACAGCAATGTTTTCTGCGATGCCAGCGAGCTTGAGGCCTTCTTCAAGCATGGTGTCATAGTCGGTTGCCGTCACCTCTGCCGAAACAGGGCCGGAGACCATCGAGGCAATTTCCTTCGTCACTTCGAGAATGTTACGGCCAGACTTGGCGATCAGGGATGGGTTGGTGGTCACACCGTCAACCATTCCGGTGACGATAAGCTTCTCAAGCTCCGCCACGTCGGCCGTATCTACGAAAAAGCGCATTTGATGCCTCGAAAATATGATATTTAAATATG
>JBMZBW010000208.1:0-1701 GCA_049612785.1 Alphaproteobacteria bacterium
CATATTTAATTATCATATTTTCGAGGCATCAAATGCGCTTTTTCGTAGATACGGCAGACGTATCAGAGCTTGAGAAGCTGCTCGTCACCGGAATGGTTGACGGCGTAACAACAAATCCATCTCTGATCGCTAAGTCTGGTCGTAATATTCTCGAAGTTACAAAAGAGATTGCCTCCATGGTCGAAGGCCCGGTTTCCGCTGAAGTCACGGCAACCGACTACGACACGATGATCGAAGAAGGTAAGAAGCTCGCGGACATCGCCAGCAACATCGCGGTCAAGGTTCCTTTGACCGTTGATGGACTGCGGACCTGTAAAACGCTGTCTGACGCCGGAAACATGGTCAATGTCACCCTGTGCTTCTCTGCTGCTCAAGCTCTGCTCGCTGCCAAGGCTGGCGCGACGTTCATTTCACCCTTTGTGGGTCGCCTGGATGACATGGGCATGGACGGTATGGAGCTGATCGAAAGCATTCGGGACGTGTACGACGCGTACCCAACCCTCAAGACTGAAATTCTGGTCGCATCTATTCGCAATACGCGTCACGTCGAGCGCGCTGCGGAGATCGGTGCGGACGTTGGAACACTGCCGCCGCGGGTGATTTGGGACATGTACCAGCACCCGCTAACATCCAAGGGCTTGGACGACTTTTTGGCCGATTGGGCCAAGACAGGACAGTCTATTCTCTAGTTAATTCAAGAGATTAGACCAAAGAATCCTCGGGGGAGGATAACGCGGCGATTTGCATAATATTGTAAAAAGGCGCGGTGATTACGCGGGTACGGCACGGTGGTTGCAGTGGATTATTCCATTCATGGCAATCGCCAAGCTGATACTCAAAGTGGGAATTGCCCCTATTTCAAGCGATTCCTACGGAGCAATTGATAAGGCCGGCCTCGTGCCAGTCATATTTTTTAATGATGGGACATTTAACCCATGATGAATAACCGAGGGAATATAACCGACGGCTCGTCCGTGGGACTGCCCTCCGCGTCGACAGTAAACTCGACTATTTCGCCGAGTGCTGTTCGGGATTTCCTTAAGGAAAACCCGGCGTTTTTGACCGAAAACCCCGAACTGCTGGAAACAGCAGCCGAGGCGGATGGTCAGAAGACGAACGTGGTGGATTTCGCAGCCGCACAGGCAAACGTTTTTCGTCGTCGTTATGAATCCTTAAAGAGCAACCATCTCAGCCTCATCCGGGCTGGACGGGAAAACCAAGGTCACTTGGATGAGCTGCGTTCCGTTCTCATGCAGCTGATTCGTGTGTCTTCGATTCCTGCGGTTGTTTCTACGATCCTCGAAACATACGGGCGGAAATTTCAAGTGCCGTTCGTGGTTCTGGGGATTGAGGCGAACCGGAATGAAACCGGCGAATTTCACGTCGATCAGTTCCGTCGGCTGACCCCTGGGTCGGTTGAACGCCTCATGGGCGACTATGACAAAGTCCTTTCCCCTATTGCGGGGCAGGAAGCCATCATTTTTGTCGACAATGCTGATGAAGTGCAGTCTTGCGCGCTTTATCGGCTCAGCATTGGCATGCAACGCCGTCCTGGTGTCCTCGCCTTTGGCACCACGGAAACGGGCATATTTTCGCCCGACCAGGCCGACGACCTTATTTCAATCCTGTGTAGCGCTGCCGGTGCTGCACTAAGCCGGGAATTTGACAGACTATGAGCACCCCAGAGCAGCGGCGTTTGGC
>JBMZBW010000209.1:0-1480 GCA_049612785.1 Alphaproteobacteria bacterium
ACTGACGGTGAGATGGACATAAGTGCATCCTTCACCGAAGACGACGGCACCCAATTTGAGGCCATTGGCAAGATCGCCGAAGACGGTGAAACGCTGTCCTATGGTCAGGTTGTGGTGACCTTGAATGACGAGCCACGGGCTGTTGAAAAAGCCATTGCACGATTTGCGCCCGATGCAAGCGATTTGGCGCTGTTGACCGACATCATCGATCGTCTGTCTATCGACGCAATGAGCATTCTGCGGACCGATCCTTCCCGACCGTGGGAGTTGATTTTGCGCAGTGGTGATACGGAACTTGGCAGCAGTGATGTTGATCAGAGCGGGAACCGGTTCTGGACCTTCCGCTCCAGTAGCGCCAGCGACCTGTTTCAAGCGCTGAACATTCCGTTTTCACCGCTAGAGGGTGTTGGTGATGTTGAGCTGACCGGTCGGCAAGCTGATGGGGAATTGGTGGGGGTTGGGCGTTTGCTGGGCGCACAGATCACCCTCAAGGAAATCGATGACCCGCAAGCCGACGAACTGACGGCCAGCCGGGCCTTTCAGATGCACATCAAGCACGACGATGCGCAAAGCTTCCTCGATAACCTCGGCTTTAATCTTCGCCTTCCCTCTGATGGACCAATCGACGTGATGCTGAGCGTCTCGCGGGTCGATCAGAACTACGGATACCGGGTCGAGGCTGTTTTGGGCGATGAAGTGACCATCAAGGGCAATGGCTTCTACGGCTTTGAGACGCAAACGCTGGCCTTTGATGGAACGGTGAACAAGCTTGAGGCGCTGCCCCTGCTGAATGCGTTCTTTGATCCTGAAGCTGAAGACAGCGTCCTTTCCCCGGCTCTAGCGTCCCTGTCCGGGCAGATTACGCTTAAGGTCGACCAACTGGGCCCGCTGCGCGAGGCGGCTGTTGACGTCGCTTTCACGCCGGGGCGTTACACGGTGAATGAGCTATCCGGTACCTTTGCTGATGGATTGTTGGCGGGTGGACAGCTTGCCGTTAGCGGTGACGTGCTGGCCAGTGACGATATCTTCGCCACTCTTTCGGTTTCCGTCGACGGCGCAACGCCACGCTTTGACTTGGCTTCCGACACGGCTCTTATCTTTGACTCTCTGTCGTTCCGCTCAGGCAGTTTTCAGGCGCGTGCGCAGTCGATGGCCGACTTGTTGAACAACGTAAACGCCTCTTTCGATGTCGATGGCGTCGCCAAATTGGAGCTTGCCCTAACGGCTATCAACGCAGCGTCAGACCTCGACGCCGGGCTGTGGAAGGATTTTCTGACGCAGGGCGAGGGTATCAATGCCTATGAAGACCTGCGCTCGTTATTCTTTGACGGCAAAGCCTCTCTCAGCGGTGTGGTGCAGGTGCGTCAGGGGGATTTCCAGACCAACACGCTGGCACTCAAGGGCCGTCGCGGCACGCTGCTGGCCAAGGGCGTAACTGAAGTCGATGGCCTCACAGCGCGTGGTTTCACGCCCGAAACGC
>JBMZBW010000210.1:0-1290 GCA_049612785.1 Alphaproteobacteria bacterium
GCATCTGCTCCACATACGCACGCGCTTGATCCAGATAGGCTTGTTCCGCCGCCCGTTGTTCTGGTAGCCCGACAAGGTCGGTGTAAGCCTTAAAGCCAACGCCGTGGTGCATCGCGTCGCGCAGATCGCCGTTTTTTATAAGATCGGCGTAGAACGCCTGAAGTGCCTTTGTAACGACATGGGTGGCTGCAACTGGCATGGCGCATGCGGCGTAGCCCATGTCCTGACACTCTGCCGCCGACAGTAGCGGGGTCGCGCCACCATCGATCAGGTTGAGCATACAAGGACCGGTTAGTTCCTTGGGAATCCGTCGCACTTGTTCAAGATCTGTGGGGGCTTCAACAAACAGGATGTCCACACCGATCTCGCGGTAGAGCGCCATGCGGTCCAGCGCCTCTTGGAACCCCTCCGTCGCAATTGCATCCGTGCGTGCCATGATCATGGTATCGCCCTGACGCGCATCCAACGCTGCCTTTAGCTTTCCCACCATCTCTTCGACGCCAACGATGGCTTTACCTGCCATATGGCCGCAACGCTTGGGAAAGACCTGATCCTCAATAAAGAAGCCACCCACGCCAGAACGTTCCAACACCTTAACGGTACGTGCGACGTTGGTAACATTGCCAAAGCCCGTATCACCATCGGCCAACATCGGAATTTCAACTCGTTCTGCAATCCGGGCGTAGTAGTCGCCCAATTCGGTCAGCGACAACTGCGAACTGTCTGGCCGCCCCAGCAGTGATGCCGTTGCCGAATATCCACCAGTTGCTATGGCTTTCGCGCCGCAACTTTGGGCGATCAAGGCGCTCAGCGTGTCATGTACTCCGGGTAAAACTGTGATTTCAGGAGCCTCAATAAGTGCGCGCAGTTGCGCTCCGGCCGTTGTCATGTCTTGGACTCCGTATCAATGTTGGGGTGGGTCGCGCCTGAGCGGCGCAAAAAGTAGAACAATGTCACTCCAGAGAGCGCCAAAAGAACCATGGCGATGGGGTATTCCACGATCTTAGTCCAGTCTCCGCTCATCAACGCTGTGCTTTGAGCAAGCGAAATCTCGAATCGAGGACCAAGGAAGAATGCGATGATGAAGATGACGATGGAAAAGCCATATCGGGTCATGATGTAACCAACGGCTGCGAATATCAGCATAATCACCACGCCGAACAAACCGCCTTCCGATATGGACACGCCGACGATGCAGAGCAAAATAGCTGAAACGTAGATGAAAGATTGAGGAGCGGAGACGACCTTGACCCATAGCCTTAGACCGAGTTGCCCGATCCACAGGTTCAG
>JBMZBW010000211.1:0-1161 GCA_049612785.1 Alphaproteobacteria bacterium
CCGTCCTTGGTTGAACACTCCGGAGAGAGGTGGAGCACCACCCGCCGAAGGAGCAAGGGCTTCATCCGCGCGGGATGATGGTCCCAAACTCTCAGGCAAAGAAGACGGAGGGGGCATAGCTGTCAGAGGAGACAAAGCTATGCCATCTATTGCAGTTATCGGCGCCGGAATAACGGGTGTAACCACCGCCTATCAGCTCTTGAACCGCGGATACGAAGTGACGCTTTTTGAGCGCCAGCGGTACGCGGCCATGGAGACGTCCTACGCGAACGGGGGACAGCTTTCAGCCTCAAATGCCGAAGTTTGGAACCACTGGTCCAGCATCTTGAAAGGCATAAAGTGGATGGTGCAGCCGGGTGCGCCGCTGTTGCTAAACCCCATGCCGAGCTATCACAAGTATGCGTGGATGACAGAGTTCCTGCTGGCCATGCGAAACTATCGCGGGAACACGGTTGCGACGGTTCGGATGGCGCTCGAAGCGCGGGCTGAGCTGCTGCGGATTGCGGAGCACGAGGGCTTGGATTTTGCCCTCGAAAAACGCGGGATCCTTCACATTTACCGCAAAAAACAAAGCTTTGATCATGCGCTCCGGGTTAACGAGCTGCTGGCTGAAGGCGGCTTGGATCGACGCGCTGTGACGCCTGAGGACATTCAAACCATCGAACCGACGGTAAAGGGCGCTCTGCATGGCGGTTTCTTTACAGAAAGCGATATGACCGGCGATATCCACGAGTTCACGGCGCAACTCGAACAGGTTTGCGAACGCAAGGGCATGAAGGCGCACTTCAACAGTGAAATTCTGGAGCTCAAGAAGCTTCGGGAAGGCGGTGTTCTGGTGAAGACCGTGGAAAGTGGCTCCGAGCGCTTTGACGGTGTGGTGGTTTGCAGTGGTGTTTCCAGTCGGAAGTTTGCCTCACAGCTGGGAGATCGTTTGAACGTCTATCCCGTTAAGGGGTATTCCATCACCGTTAACCTGCGTGATGAAGCAGACCGAACTGCTGCGCCCTGGGTCAGCATGCTCGATGATGAAACCAAAATCGTTGCAAGTCGATTGGGCGAGGACCGTTTCCGGGTAGCCGGTACAGCGGAGATTAATGGTTTCAGCCGTGACATTCGCCAAGCGCGCATCGACCCTTTGCTGGATTGGTGTCAGGAGCTTTT
>JBMZBW010000212.1:0-1068 GCA_049612785.1 Alphaproteobacteria bacterium
TCATTTCGCAGCTCCTTGTGTATTTGGCTGACGCGGGGCTCTACTCGGGAATATTCTCGGATATTTCGCCAAATCCGCGTGATGATGAAATTGATGCTGGGTGTGAGGTATTCCGGTCGGGCAATCACGATGCGATCATCGCCATAGGTGGTGGAAGCGCGATGGATGGAGGCAAAGCCGTTTGCTTGACCGCTACAAATGATATCGACCTGTGGGCGTTTGAATGGGAAAAACTACCAACAGATATGGATAAATATCAACCCTTTCCAACGCTGATCACGATCCCAACAACTGCTGGAACAGGAGCCGAAACCGAAAGTACTGCGATGATCACGCATACCGGGAAAGGAATGAAGTTCTGTATCTACCATCCTGACCTCAAGCCATCATTGGCGTTGCTTGATCCAGACCTGACGATCAACCTTCCTGAAGATTTGACGGCCTGGACAGGGGTCGACGCGCTGGTCCATGCAATTGAAGCCTATTGCGTACCCGGATTTCATCCGCTCTGTGATGGCATGGCGCTGGAAGGTCTGAGGCTTGTGACGAAGTGGCTGCCTATTGCGGTACGCGATCCCGCAAATATTGCAGCTCGGGGTGGCATGTTGGTAGGATCTTGTCTGGCGGGGATTGCTTTCCAAAAGGGCTTGGGGCACGTGCATGCGATAAGCCACATGATTGGGGCTGAATTCAATACCCAGCACGGTCTGACCAATGCAATTGTGTTACCAGTTGTGCTGCGGTTCAATCTGCCGGGCATGGATCGCAAAGTAAAACGAATGGCCCAAGCGATGGATATTGATGGGTCCTCGGTAGATGACTTCATTACCAAGATTGAAAAGATTCTTGATGATATCAATATTCCCCACTCACTGAGCGAGATTGGTATCCCCGCAGACTGCGCGGTCCGCATAGCTGAAAAAGCTATGCAGGATAGTGCGGCAGGTACAAACCCCCGCAGCGCCAGCATAACCCAAATGCGCACACTAGTCGAAACCGCGATCTCGAAGGCGCGATGAGCAGGAGCAATTTAACAATGGATAATCTTTTAAAATTCTACATTGATGG
>JBMZBW010000213.1:0-947 GCA_049612785.1 Alphaproteobacteria bacterium
AAAAATTGACAAACGCGCAAGAAATTTTCTGTTCTAGAAATTTATTGTTTTAAAACAATATTAAATTTTGAATGATCACGGATCATTAGATTATCATTACCAAAATTATACTTTGTATGCGGAGGAACACGTTTTGACCGTGCAAGAGTGATTCTAAAGCGCCTATACAGCGCGTTGCTTCATCTAAAGCTTTTAAAAAGGCTCGGTAGTTCAATCCAGTCACTTGGTTTTTTCAAACAGCAACGTGATACAGCTTAATTCTGTTTAGTATCTCCGCGGAATTTACCCCATTGAGTTTAAACCTGCCATTCGCTGCAATGCGATTAAATGTCCGCTTTGGGTGTAGCGTGCCAAGTGCCTTGTAAATGTTGATGCATAATCCAAAATAGCCTCCCCCCTTTCTTCGGTGGAGGTTTTTTAAGCTTTGCGTCGGGTATGGTGCGCATAAATACGGAGAGTTTGCGTTGTCTTGCCGCCTCACTGTCTCGGGGATTATTTGGAAGAATTGAAACCTCATGCAAAAGCGCCTTAAGAAATCCACCTTTCCAACCGAACCCAGTATAGCTGTGCTTTGAGCGTGATCATTACTCACCCTCGGGTGATTAAATCCACCCTAAGAAGCACATTCGAGCGTGTTTGAGCATATAAAAACACCCACACAGGCACCCGTAATGCCTGATAGTGTCCAGCCCCCTATATTCGTCCATTGATTTTTGGTTTCTCTAATAAGGTTTCTGGGACGGGTGGGCGCATGTTTAATGCATGGTGAGGTCTGATCTGGTTGTATTGCCTGAGCCAGGCATTGATTGCGACCTGAGCTTGTTTGGTGGTGTGGAACCATTCCGCGTTGAGGACTTCTTTTCGCAAGGTGCCGTTAAAGCGCTCGTTATACCCATTTTCCCAAGGGCTGCCTGGATAGATTTGCATTGGTTTGATCCCAACCTTCT
>JBMZBW010000214.1:0-934 GCA_049612785.1 Alphaproteobacteria bacterium
TATTATGTCCTTGGCTTTTTCCGGCGCAGGCTTAGACCGCGCTCTTGCTCCCTTGTTGGATGATACGTTCGAGGTATCACCGCGACTGAAACTCCGTCGCAAGAATAAGACTGCCCCTGCTCTGGCAGTTTTCGGGCTTGGTTCGGCTATGGCCTTTGGCGCTGCAGAGGCGGCGGCGAAGACCAAGACCATCATGCAGAATGGTGAATCATTCTTTAACGTTGGCGAATTGAGCGCGCAGCAACTGCCCAGCGGCGCGATGGAGATTACCTTTGCCAACGGGCAAAAGATCGTGATCCCGGCGGGCGACTATGGCTACAGTCGCGGCGACCTATTCATTTCCGAAAAGCACATGCCGCAGGAGCTGGCGCACGCGGTCATGACGCCGGAGCAGATTGACGGCTACGTCTTTTCCAAAACCGCAACCGCCGAGGGCCTCTCCCCCATCGCGACAGCTGCGCCGGATAGCTACACGGTCGTCCGTCCCACCTATCTCACGCAATTGACGGCGGCTGGCGTTATTGATCTTGCGGGTGCAGCGGCCTGGTACATTCTAACCAAAATCGGCGATGCGCCTGAATTCGAATACCCGATCTACACGGCAACATTCGAAGAAAACGGCACTGGGACGGTCTACACCGCGCAAGCCAAAGATCTGGACAGCCCTGCGCTCATCTACTCCCTGCGCGATGACAATAACCAGTACGACAACGAGTTCTTTGAGATCGACTCAAGCTCGGGTGCGCTGACCTTCATCACCCCACCCAACCACGAAGCCCCCGCTGACGACGATGAAAACAACGTCTACGACGTCAAAATCGACGCCACCGACAGCGACGGCGGCATTGGTTCGATGCTGTTACATGTAACGGTAAGCGATCAAGACCCAGAGCCAATTCCTAACGGCATCGAGGATCCATTAAACGTAGTGGGA
>JBMZBW010000215.1:0-926 GCA_049612785.1 Alphaproteobacteria bacterium
CGTTTTGCGATTGCACGGGGTTATCAGCCCCTCAAAGAGCAACAGCCCTCTAGGGGGAGGTGGTCCGGTTCTTAACCTCGAATCGCTAGCAGCGGATATTGAAAAGGCGTTCAAGCCCTCTGGTCTGTCGGCTGTCGCGCTGCTGATCAACTCGCCGGGCGGTAGTCCTGTTCAGTCTAATCTGATCGCCGCACGCATTCGGCAGCTGGCTGATGAAAAAGACATTCCCGTCATCGCCTTCACCGAAGACGTGGCGGCCAGTGGCGGTTACTGGTTGGCCTGTGCTGCTGATGAAATCGTTGCTGATCCGGCGTCGATTGTCGGCTCCATCGGCGTGATCAGCGGCGGTTTCGGGTTCACTGGGCTGATGGAAAAACTCGGGGTGGAACGGCGGCTCTATACCGCAGGCGAAAACAAATCCCGGTTGGACCCCTTCAGCGCCGAGAAAGAGAGCGATGTCGAGTGGATCAAGTCTCTGCAACTGGATCTGCACGAAATCTTCCGCAGTTACGTTGAAACCCGCCGGGGTGAGAAGTTCAAGGTCGACGACCCGCGCAGCCTGATGAACGGTGACGTATTTCTAGGCGACAAAGCGCTGGAGCTGGGCATGGTCGACGGGGTCGGTGACATGCGTTCCACCTTGCGTGCGCGCTTTGGTGAGAAAGTCCAGATCAAGCTGGTCAACAAGCCAAAACGCGGGCTGTCGTTCCTGAACCTGCTCGGTTCACGTCGAGAAGACCCGTTTGCTTCAGCCATTTCGGCGCTGGAACAGCGGTCTCTTTGGGGTCAATACGGCCTTTAGAACAGCAAGGATCCCCGCTGAGGGTTGCAGGGCAGGCGGGGGCGTCCCGTCGGATCGCTGCTGTTTTCCAGCGGCCCAAGGCGCTAGTGTCACCGCCAACATTGATACCACCTGAGGGCCAGAC
>JBMZBW010000216.1:0-913 GCA_049612785.1 Alphaproteobacteria bacterium
CAAACGGATATGTCATCTTATGCGTTGCCCGTGCGACATCTGACATAAAGCTGCAGATCGGGGTTGAAAGCCATGACAACCTTTATCGCAATCCTTTTCTGGATCCCCTCAAGCCACATGAACTGAAGGCAGATATTGCCACACCGGAGGACCCTTGATGCCCCAAGCTGAGATTGACCGCATCTATGACTATGATCCGAAATACTTGGCCGACATATTGAAATCCGTCAAAACGATTGCGATGGTTGGTGCGAGTGCGGACAAAACCAAATTCAGCTACGGCGTGCTGCGCCAGTTGAGCGAGATTGGATATGATATCTTGCCAATCAATCCAAACCCAAATCTTACAGAAATTAGAGGATTGCAGGTTTATCGCACTCTGGAAGAAATTGATAAGCCCATTGATATGGTTGATGTGTTCCGTCCCAAGGAAGAGCTTTATGCAATCGCTGAAAAAGCAATTGCAGTGGGCGCAAAAGTGCTGTGGGGACAGATTGGCGTTTATGATGATAAGGCGGCAAAATTAGCGGAGAATGCAGGGCTTAAGGTTGTCATGAACCGTTGCCCAAAGATAGAGCTGTTCCGCCCGTTTTGGAAACCCCGTCTGGACCTAGAGATTTGAGTAAATATGACAATCAAATTACCGGACCTGCCTTTTGTGGATGTGGTTGCAGTGGATCATCTGATTGGCCCCTAAACGCGATTTTGAATTGGTTTAAAGGAGACGCAAAGATGCCTCAAAATATCACGAAGACCTCCAAAGATATCGTAAAGGCGGCGCTGAAAGAAATACCAACGATGAGTGCCGAGGAGGCGTTGAGTTTGGTTGGCTCCTCAGATCATGTATTTGTTGGTCTCCGTCATGGCTTAGAACAACAAAAGACAGGGCTAATTAAAGGTGCGGTTGCCTCAT
>JBMZBW010000217.1:0-903 GCA_049612785.1 Alphaproteobacteria bacterium
ACGATGCACTTATGTCCGTCTCACCGTCCGTGTTTTTGGAAAAGCGTGCCTCGACCTCACGCAGAATTCGACCGCCAAGATTGGCTTGCTCCGCGATGAGCGTCAGGGTCTCGGTCCGCAGCACGTTCATGCGATCAACAATTGCCCGCCCCTGATCGGCCAGATCCAGTGACGCATCGGCCATGTCTGTCGATTGCGTCCACGCGTTCAGGTCCAGCTGATCAGTCACCAGCTCAATCCCACCAGCACCGAAACCCTGTGCCGTATCAAGGGCGAAAGGCATGCCGCTGACATTGAATTCGCCTTGCGCTGTCTTGACCTGCCCCTGCGACACGATCAGGACGCCGTCCTGCATCTCAACAGCGCCTTCGAATTGCAGACGACCCAAGGAGCCGATCAACTGCGCCAAGGTACCATCTTCCGCGAACTGTGCGGCATTGGCGGCGACAAGATAGCCGTCAAAAGCCAGTTGATCCGGACCGCTGACGGTAAGGGTAGAAAGGTCCAAGGCAACGCCGCTTGACGTGTTTCCTTTAAGCTCAGTCAGCATCAGCCCATCGTTTGCACTCAACGTCCCACTGGTATTGAGCCGGTCAACTGTCTCGCCATTGGGCAGGCGGAAATCCTGAGCCTTGACTTCAAAACCCACGGTCAGACCAGCCAGATCAGTCACGGCACCGGGCAGCAAAGCGGTCCAGTCTCGCAACGGAAGGTCGGCCGCAGAAGAACTCAGGGCAAACCCGCGACCGGTCAGGTTAAGGTCAAGCATGGGGGTTTCGGCATCGGGGACAAAACGGGCGTTGCCGCGCATTTGCTCCCCATTGCTGCGTGTCAGTGTCAGCCCGCGGAAGTCGTAACCTTCGCGATCACTGAGAACCCGTGCTTCGAGGTTCACGCCCTCAC
>JBMZBW010000218.1:0-878 GCA_049612785.1 Alphaproteobacteria bacterium
TGCGTCAGGAGTTCGACGACAAGGTCGACGTGATCCAGCGTTGGTTCGAAGACAAGGTTGAGAAAATCCAGCGTGGTGATGAATTGCCACCGGGTGTTCTGAAGATGGTTAAGGTCTACGTCGCGGTGAAGCGCAAGCTGCAGCCAGGCGATAAAATGGCCGGTCGTCACGGCAACAAGGGTGTAATCTCCAAGATTAACCCATCCGAAGACATGCCGTTCCTCGAAGACGGCACGCCGGTTGACATCGTGCTCAACCCACTGGGCGTACCGTCGCGGATGAACATTGGTCAGATCCTCGAAACCCACCTCGGTTGGGCTGCGCGCGGCATTGGTCGCCAGATTGGTGATGCGCTGCGGGCTTACAAGATGGGTCGCGAAGGCGCTATGGCCGAGATTAACCAGCGTCTCTCGGATGTGTACGATCCGGAGGAACTGGAAGGTCTGGAAGACAGCGACAAGTTGGAAATCGCCAGCAACGTCACTTCTGGTGTTCCTTTCGCAACGCCGGTGTTCGATGGCGCCAAGGAAACCGACATCGTGAAGATGCTGGAGTACGCAGGGCTGGATGGCTCGGGTCAGGTGCAGTTGTACGACGGTCGCACGGGGGATCCTTTCGATCGTCCTGTTACCGTGGGCTACAAGTATCTGCTCAAGCTGCATCACCTCGTGGACGACAAAATTCACGCGCGTTCCATTGGTCCATACTCACTTGTGACGCAGCAGCCACTGGGCGGTAAGGCCCAATTCGGCGGCCAGCGCTTTGGTGAGATGGAAGTGTGGGCGCTTCAGGCATACGGTGCAGCTTACACGCTGCAGGAGATGCTGACGGTGAAGTCGGATGACGTGGCGGGTCGTACCAAGGTGTACGAGTCTATC
>JBMZBW010000219.1:0-859 GCA_049612785.1 Alphaproteobacteria bacterium
ATCGTCATTATCCTAGGCGGCATTTATGGGGACATCTTTACCCCAACGGAAGCAGCAGCAGTTGCATCGATTTACGCGTTTATCATTGCGGTCTTTGTTTATCGCGATATGGGACCGCTTGCAGCCAAAGGTGATAAACCAAAGGAATCGCTGCTGCAAAACCCGTTGGCGATCATTACCGCATTTTTCCATAAAGATACCCGTGACACGCTCTTTGAAGCTGGAAAACTTACTATCACGTTGATGTTCATCATCGCAAACGCATTGATACTAAAGCACGTTTTAACTGACGAGCAGATCCCTCAACAAATTGCCAGCGCAATGTTATCAGCTGGGTTTGGACCCATCATGTTCCTGATTATTGTGAACGTAATTCTGCTGATCGGCGGCCAATTTATGGAACCCTCAGGCCTGATTGTCATCGTTGCGCCACTGGTATTCCCAATTGCTATCGAACTTGGGATCGACCCCATTCACCTTGGGATTATTATGGTGGTTAACATGGAAATCGGGATGATTACGCCACCTGTTGGATTGAACCTGTTCGTAACTTCGGGAGTTGCTGGCATGCCTATGATGTCTGTTGTCCGCGCGGCACTTCCCTTCTTGGCGGTGTTGTTCGTATTCTTGATCCTTGTAACTTACGTACCTATTCTCTCAACATTCCTCCCGACGTACTTTATGGGACCTGAGATTATTACGAAATAGAACATGACGAAAAGTTTAGCCTGCAATAGGCTAAGCTTTTTGTGCATTTTGCAAATGGCAGAAATTGTGTTACCCTAGCGATGCCAACATTAGGAGAACCACATGCGTCGCCGTTTTGACGAGAAGCGCATCACTGATATCGTGATTTACA
>JBMZBW010000220.1:0-857 GCA_049612785.1 Alphaproteobacteria bacterium
AACGGAGTTGTCAGCTAATTTACCTGACTTAAACGTATCCAATATGGCTGGAGCAATCTGACGCCAATAAAGAGTTTCAATGGCACCGGTCATGATACGTCAAAATTGATGCTTTAAGCGGATGTTCTTGCACAGACTAGCGGCATCGACCGCTGACCTGATACCAAAATCTCAATAATATTTGCACTACCCAGCACATCATCTAGTTCAACTCCCAACTAGAGGACAGTGCCTTCGCTCTTTTTGTGTTCTAAAAAGAGCTGAACTACCCGTGGGTTACCTGCATTGAAGTAGACTTTAGCGGCTGTGGTTCAGAGAAGCGAAGGCATGCCATTTCCACTTGGTTTCAGAACAATCAACTCAGACCCCGGAATCCACAACGACAAACACCAAAAAAGTGTGTGTTTGGTGTGTTTTTGAATCCTACATGCATAGCGTTAGTATGCAAAAATTAAGTCATTGATATTGTTTTTGAAAGTGGTGCCCGGGGGCGCAACCATACTTTTCTAAAATATCGTTTATCATAGTTGGTTAGAAGACGACAAAAATATGGAAGTGGTCCTAAAAGCGGTCCACGCCGCAAGCTTTTTAGGGCTAACTGATGTCCACTTTGAACTGCAACATGTGGCCTAATCAGGGGGCTATGGTCACACGCCGAACCACACCATATCCGCTAAAGGGCGTGCAGGTGACGTTGGAATAGGCGCCCGTGCCAGAAATCTGAATGATGTTGCGAATTTTAGGTGACGAATGCTTTGCCAAAGACGACAGCCAGAAGCGTCGTGTTTGAACCAGACACACAATGACAAATGCCCATGCTGTTAGTTAATGACTTCATGCAGAGAAACTTTTTGATC
>JBMZBW010000221.1:0-847 GCA_049612785.1 Alphaproteobacteria bacterium
AACCACAATCTTATCCGCCATTGTCATGGCTTCGACCTGATCATGCGTGACGTAAATCATTGTTGTTTCCAACCGTTTGTGCAGCTCACTAATCTCTAACCGCATCCCGACGCGCAAAGCGGCATCAAGGTTAGAAAGCGGTTCATCAAACAAAAAGGCAGAAGGTTCGCGCACGATCGCGCGACCAATCGCAACACGTTGCCGTTGACCACCAGAAAGCTGACCGGGACGACGATCAAGATAATCTGATAGGTTCAAAACCTCAGCCGCTCTTGATACGCGGTCCTCTTGCTCAGACTTGCTTAGTCCCGCCATTTTCAATGGAAAAGCGATATTTTTGCGCACAGTCATATGCGGATAGAGCGCGTAGGATTGGAACACCATCGCCAATCCGCGCTTTGCAGGTGCCAAGTTCGTAGAATCCACATCATCGATGGTAATCGCACCTGATGTCACATCCTCAAGTCCCGCAATCAGCCGCAGCAAAGTTGATTTGCCACAACCAGATGGCCCCACAAATACAACGAACTCACCTTCTTCAATCGTCAGATCAAGCGGAGGAATAACCTCAGTGTTGCCAAACGATTTGGTGACTTTTTCTAGTACGATACGTCCCATTATTTTGTCCTATTTCACTGCGCCAAAGGTAAGACCGCGCACCAGTTGTTTCTGACTAAACCACCCCAAAATCAGTATTGGAGCGATCGCCATTGTCGACGCTGCCGACAGTTTTGCAAAAAATAGCCCTTCGGGACTTGAATAGCTGGCAATGAACGCCGTGAGAGGAGCAGCTTTGGCCGCGGTTAAGTTCAAAGTCCAGAAGGCTTCATTCCAAGCTAGGATGATG
>JBMZBW010000222.1:0-838 GCA_049612785.1 Alphaproteobacteria bacterium
ACTCGCTATCAAATTGATGCCAAACTCAGATCAAGTGCAAATTGCAAACTATATTTCTTACGATAAGGTGACTATCGGAGGAGTGATTGAACGGCTGCAACGAAAAGGGTTGATATCCAGGGCTGTAAACGAGCGGGATAAACGAGCGCGGATTTTGAATATCACAAATGAAGGCATTCACATGATTTCACAGGTTGATGCAGTTATCGAACAGATTCAGCAGGATATATTGAAAATGCTTGATGAGGAAGAACAGCAAACGTTCATGCAGTTATTGAGAAAGGCTACGCAGTCTCCCAACGAAGCTTGATAACTGTTAATGCTGGACGGTCGCTCTCGATTAAAATATCAAAAACGCACTTTTACACACATCAAAATTAGTTCAAGCTAAGTAACTATAACAAAATAATAATCTATTACCATCTCTATTGAAAATCCTCGTGTCGGTGCTTTGATTCCGCCCCCGGGCACCACTTTCAAAAACCATATCAATGAGTTAAGTTTTTCAAACTAACGCAATGCGTGTGCGATTCAAAAACACATTTTTTTATTTGAATTAGTTAGATTGCACTAGGTTATTGAGCGAAAACTATCTTGCAAAAACGTGCTGTCACAATTCAAAAATCATTGGAATTGTCGCACACAAGAGAATAGTTACCAACACCCCAAGCTTTTTTCTTACTGACAGTGCGACTAAAGAAATTATTATTGGAGCGAATTGCACAGACTGTAATTGGGGCAATGTTGTTGTTGAGCCAAGTATTGATAATACAAAAGTTTCAGAGAAAAAAACGTGGGTAGAGAACCAAAAAAATAGGTTTAAGATCACACCGGTAAC
>JBMZBW010000223.1:0-830 GCA_049612785.1 Alphaproteobacteria bacterium
ACAACCATATCTGTGCCAAGCGTTCGGCGAGCGCGCAGCATCATCATTCGAGTGGTCACATCGGTACCACCGCCGTTGCCAGCATGGGTGACTACTTCTATCGTTTTACTTGGAAATTCTTGGGCAACAACAGTGCCCGCTGTGATCACGGCTGCTGCCGCTAAGGTCAAGATTTTTTTCATTTTTTTCTCCCTGGAGTTGAACAAACGAATCTATTCACGCGGACAGTATAGCAATATTTCTATATTATGGCATACCAAAATATCATATTAACTGTTGGAGGTCCCCATATGATGACGTCTGATAATCTACGAACGCACTCAATGCGACGCCAAGATTGGCTTATCTAAATCGCTACATCATCAAGAAGCGTCGATACGATTTCGTTGGTGATGATTGGCTTTTAGTGTACAGAATAATTTGAATTTGATGCGAAATGGTCCACAAAGCGGTCCCGAAAATGGTCCCAGCACAACACAAAACCCCTGTTTTCTTGGGTATTCATCAATTTACTGACTGGACAGTGGTGCCCGGGGGCGGAATCGAACCACCGACACGAGGATTTTCAATAGAGATGGCAGTAGATTATTGTTTTCTTATAGTTACTTAGCGTGATGTAATTTTGGTGTGTATAAAAATGTGTTTTTGATAATTCGTGCAGTCTAGACCAAACACTGTGTCTACAACCAATGGCGGGACACAGTCTTAAAAAGTAAAGAAGCATGTCAATGACATGCTTCTCTTTATTTATATCTTATGGTCGGTTGATTTAATTAATTTCAGCAACCATTTCTTGTGTCGCTGCCAACTCTGGGTCTGATACCAAACCG
>JBMZBW010000224.1:0-828 GCA_049612785.1 Alphaproteobacteria bacterium
GAGCGGACTGACCCAAACCTTTAAACGCGGCATAACTCACCGACATCAGCAGCCCCAAACCCAGCAGCATCACGACGGCCATCAGACCGTTACGGATAAACAGCAGCGCACCGCCGCTCTGCTTGCGCTTGCGCTGTGGCGCGCGGGGCGGCAGGGCAGAGGTTCCGCGCTTTTCCTTGCGGATCGGTGCTGGCTTGCGAGGCGCAGATGCGGCCCCAAGCTGCTCCCGGTGGATGGCGGCTCGGGCCAGTGGATTTTGCGCAGACGATCGCTTTGCCGCAGCGGGCGCTTCCGTCCGTTCGGCTGATACGTAGTGGTTAGGCTGAACCGAAGTACCGGCACGCGGGTCGCTCAGATTGACGCGACCACCCAATCCAACAGCAGAAGCATGAGCCATGCGGGGTTCGGTTACGGCACTGTCTGGTGCAGCAAACTGGCCAACAGCATGCGTGCCTGTGGTGGCGACCGGCGCGGCTTCCATCGAAGGCTCGCTGCTCTGGGTCATACCGTGAAAACCAAAGGACGCTTCTTCTTCCATCATGCTGGGTTGTGGCGCGCCCAGAGGATAGGGCTCATCATCGGACTGATAGCCTGTCAGGTCGTCCATAAGACGTTCTTGCTCCGCAGCGCGTTGTTCAAAGTCAATTGGCTCAGCGGTCTGCGCATCCCACTCCGGGGCAGCATCTTCGGCCATCAGAGGCTCGGACCGCATACCCAACCGTGCGCGTAGCTCGCTCGAAGCCTCCCAACCGTGGCTGGTGGTTTCTGCCCGGATGGGGGCGTCATTGATTGGCTGGTCGGCCTTGGGCGCGGAAACGACTGGACGGG
>JBMZBW010000225.1:0-782 GCA_049612785.1 Alphaproteobacteria bacterium
GAGCCAATTGCTCGAATACCCGCTGATTAATAAGGGTTTGTAAATTTGAAATGACAGTTTTGTAAAAGTTTGATGAACTTTTGCTCAAAGCAAAACTACTTGATTTTATGATAATGCTATTGTGATCAGGTTAGTACGTTTATTGTGGGTTTTATAAAACTTATGACGCCAAAAAATTCCAATAAAACTTTGATAACTTGGTGCCCGGAGGGCACAACCATTCTTTTCTAAAATATCATTTAATTATAGTTGCCCGGCATTCAGCTAGATCGGTTTTGGTTTCTGCCCCAACCCGACGCCCGGAAACCTGCGGTTCGAGATGATGTCGCCCGGCTGAAGGCTCATGAACTGCGAGATGTAGGAGACAATCTCATTTACTAGGAAGTTCATGGTATTGACATGACCGTCCTGATGGCGGTGACCGCTGCCTTTTGGTTAGCAGATTTTTCTTTAATAGACGAACCGAAATTGAGGAGGCGCTTATCACGCGCCTCCAAGCACTTTCATTATCTATTTTGAAATTGTTTGTGTCGAATACTCAGATTCTGGCAACTTACCAACACTCCCACGCTCACGAACGTAGTCTACAAATGACTGCGCATAGTCTAAATACGTATCCAAATATCGGCCATCATTTTTAACAGTTTTAAAGGTGAGATACCCATCACGGCCTGCAGCGATATAGTTGTTAGTTACCAGCTTGTAAGTCGCTGTACTGTCCAGTGGGCTCCAAGAACTGTCATTTCGTCCTTTGAACTCCATTTTACTGAGACGCTGGCCTG
>JBMZBW010000226.1:0-767 GCA_049612785.1 Alphaproteobacteria bacterium
TTTTTTGATGATTTCACGTTGAATCACGATGCGATGCAACAAACTGTGGACCTGTTGATAAACGCAGGTGTGCACGGCATTATTGTGGCGGGCACAACGGGCGAATATTACGCGATGTCGATGAAGGAACGCGTGTATATGATGGGCGTTGCCATGGAAATGATCGCGGGGCGCGTTCCCATGATCATCGGGACAGGCGCCATTCGAACAGAAGACAGCGTGGAATATGCGCGTCAGGCAAAGCTACATGATGCAGATGCGATTTTGATTGCAACGCCGCCTTATGCCTATCCCACGGGGCGCGAAATTGCGCTGCATGCACTGGCCATCGACCGCGAGGCGAATTTGCCCGCGATGCTTTATAACTATCCCGGACGAATGAGCGTGAATATGGATGAGGAATGTTTGGACCGTTTGGGCCGTTCCCCCAATTTCTGCGCGATCAAGGAAAGTTCGGGGGATCCCAACCGTCTGCACATGTTGGCACGCGATTATCCCCATATCGCGCTTAGCTGCGGCATGGATGATCAGGCGTTGGAATTTTTTGCATGGGGCGCGCGTAGCTGGATCTGTGCCGGGTCAAACTTTGCGCCCGAGGCGCATATCGCCCTTTATCAGGCCTGCGCAGTAGAAGGGGATTTTACCAAGGGACGTGCCATCATGTCGGCAATGCTGCCCCTGATGCGGGTTTTGGAGCAGGGGGGTAAATTCATTCAATGCATCAAACACGGGCTGACCATGCGCGGTATTGATGTGGGGCCGCCGCG
>JBMZBW010000227.1:0-751 GCA_049612785.1 Alphaproteobacteria bacterium
CCGCCAGATAGCGACGATTATACAAATCCGTCAGCCCATCCGTGATGGCGAGATCAAGTGACTGGGTCAGGGCCACTTGGCGATGTTCGGTTTGCTGGCTGATCCTTACCTGCTCTTTGACCATGAGTGCCAGCAGACGGTCGGGAGCCACCCCAAGCCATAAATCCTGAAAATCCAATCGTTCCAGCGCGGCTTGCGCAGCCTTGGGCAGCGTCGCACTTGCGACCGTAATGGGCAGGCTTCGGCCTTGAGGTTGAGAACGAACCGCCGCGATACGCTGCAGTGTCGTCGTCCAACCCGCTTCGGACACTGCGCCAATGACCAGCCCTGCCCCCGCCTTGAGAGCGACGGGCTGGTCAAAAGCAACCCTTTCGACCGCGAAACCTTCTTCCTTCAACCGCCATTCTATGCCCCGAGCGAAATCTTCATCCTCATGCCAAACGATGATCTCGCTATCGGGCATCGAAGCATGGGGCCCTGCAAAAAGGGATGGCTCGAATCCCAAGAGTCGGAGCACGTGTTCCGTTGATCCAGCTTCATCCAATCTGCGTGAGCGCCGTACTTGAGCTGACAAACACAGGCTCATGCGCTGGCTTGTGCAGGGCAAAGGCAAGTAACTGCTGGCGCCGCTCTCCAACGCCTGTTCCTTGGATCGTTGGCTGGGGATTGGATCCGCCAAAACCAAGGACGTGTTTGGAAAGGCTCTTTTCAGGTTGCGAACTTGAGCCACGTTCCAGCCTACCGCGCGGAC
>JBMZBW010000228.1:0-742 GCA_049612785.1 Alphaproteobacteria bacterium
GCCTGCGCCCCCACTGCGCTAACAGCGCGTATAGACGGTCAATATGATCCTGATGCTCGCCTGTTTTGGCCAGATCATGGAATTCCTCAGGATCGTTTTCCAAATCAAAAAGCATGGGGCGGAACCCACCTTCGGCATGCATCATTTTCCAGCGGCCATCAAAAATCATATAGAGGCGCGCATCACGTGGTTCGACATCCAACCGCACGGCCTGTGGTGTTGGGGAATAGTCAAATTCACTGATCACGAAATCACGCCACTCTGGCGTTTCCCCGCGCAGCCATGGCAATAGCGAGCGACCCTCGATAATGTGATCGGGGACTTCGCCGCCTGCAGCCTCAACAAAGGTTGCGACCAAATCAATGCTTTCGACCAAGGCATCACATGTTGTGCCCCGCGTCGTGTCCGCCGCAGCACGCGGATCATAGATGATCATTGGAATTTTTACGGATTGTTCGTGGAACAAATCCTTTTCCCCCAGCCAATGATCGCCCAAATAATCCCCATGATCCGAGGTCAGAACGATCATTGTATCGGCCATCTGTCCTGTTTCATCCAGATGATCCAAAATGCGTCCCAATTCATCGTCACATTGTTTGATCAATCCCATATAGGCTGGGATCACCTTGTCGCGTACATCATCGCGCTGAAACGCCTGCGCGATCTTGTTCTTTTGATAGGACCCATAGACAGGTTGGGGATCCTCCAACTCAACCTCATGACGCAAAGGTGGCGGCACATC
>JBMZBW010000229.1:0-736 GCA_049612785.1 Alphaproteobacteria bacterium
GGGATATGGTGATGGCGTAACGATCGTATCAGAGGACGATACATTTAGAGGCCCAGGGACAGTCGGTGGAGAAGTAGTAAACGTGAACATGGATTTTAATCTAGCAAAAGCGCTGACAAAAGCGTTCATCGAAGGGTTAGATGATGTGTACATGAAAAAAGCACCTTTCATGTCAAATGCATGGCACGGGAAAACTGACATCTCATTTACAGATATGTGTGGTCGAAATCCGATGAAATATCATCCGGGTGCTGTCGCCGCATGGGAAGAAGCTGGTTATGAAATTCCAGAATGTGCGAAGTGATTGATACGATTTGGCGGAGCAATTGGCTATTGCTCCGCATGTTATTCAGGCTCTGAAAAAAAACAAAATGGCTAAAAATGAGAATCCGGAAACTGATGAGCTTAACCAGAGCGCTCGAGCAGTGTATATTCTTTCGATAGTCATGGTGCTTTTGGGACTAGTCAATGCAACTCCTGGGTTTCCGGGGTATGATAATTTGGTTAGTGAGCTTTTTGGTATCAATGGCTTGACCCTACGCAAATTTCCGTATGAATGGTTTTATCCAATTTTCTTTGCACTTATGATGCTGATTGTCGCGCTCAAACACTCTATGTGGCGCGCATGGTCAGAAAAAACAAATTTTCAACGGCGCTTTGGGCTTTTGATGGATCTAGCCCTGGTGTTGATGGCTTTCACTGTTTCTGGAACGTATTTGATTGAAAATGAAGCAAT
>JBMZBW010000230.1:0-711 GCA_049612785.1 Alphaproteobacteria bacterium
GGTTTGGCTTGAAGGATCAAATGTACAAGTACCCCGATCAACTCTCGGGTGGGCAACAGCAGCGTGTTGCAATTGTTCGTGCTTTAGCCATGAAGCCCGAAGTTATGCTTCTCGATGAAATCACTTCAGCCTTAGACCCGCAATTAGTGGGTGAGGTGTTGGAAGTTCTTTTTACATTAAAAGATGAAGGCATGACGATTTTAATGGCAACGCACGAGATGAACTTTGCAAAAAAAGCTGCAGATAAAATTTGTTTCTTGAAAAATGGAGAAGTGCTGGAAGAGGGAACTCCTGATTGGATTTTTGGACCTGATGCCAAGCAGGAAACAAAAAGCTTTTTGAGTAGTTTTTGATTCAATGAAAGTATTTAGTTGTTCAACACGTTTCTGTGGTTAACCTGAGTCTCTCATTGCAACGTATTTAATATGTATAACATTGCCCTCTGTGTGGCACTGTCAGATTAAACCGCCTTGCCTGATGTCGAGAGGGAACGTAGCTTTTTAGCCATGCCTAATCCGTTATCTTTCCGTTATTTCAAAACCAGCCCTGAGATCATCCAACTTGCAGTTATGCTGTATGTGAGGTTTCCACTCTCACTGAGAAATGTAGAAGACCTCCTGCATGAACGAGGCGTTGACGTAAGCTATGAGTCTGTTCGGTACTGGTGGCATAGGTTTGGCTCGCAATTTGCAAGCCAGATCAAGAAACGCA
>JBMZBW010000231.1:0-677 GCA_049612785.1 Alphaproteobacteria bacterium
TGGATGCGGCCATACGCCCGCCGTCAACCAAACTTTGAAAAACGCGGCGGGGTGAACGATATGCAGGGAATAAGATCAGCGCCATTATGATCGCAGAAAGAAATCCGTAAAACCCTGCTTTTGGCACCGAGGGTTGCCCAAAGAGATAATAGCTTAGAACGCCAAGCGGGATGATAAACACTAAACATTGACGTTTTTCTGTGGATGTCAGGGGCACGCGGGCCTCTTTGGGTAAGGGACCAATGCCCTGACGACGTGCCTCAAAGTAAACGGTTAGGAATGTTCCGACATAGTAGAAAATCGCAGGCATGATTGCCGCCACAACGATGTAGCGATATTCCAACCCGATTTGTCCAGCGACAAAGAATGCCACAACCCCCATGACAGGCGGCATGATTTGCCCTCCTGTTGAGGCGGCGGCCTCTACACCCGCTGCGAATGCGGGGCGAAATCCAGATTTCTTAATCACGGGGATGGTCATGACGCCCGTTGAGACAACATTGGAAATGGCCGCGCCCGACAGTGTTCCAAACAGAGCGGATGAGGCCACCGCCGCATGCGCTGCCCCACCCGTAAAGCGCCCTGTTAAAAGGTTCGCGATCTTCATCAAAACGTCCCCCGCGCCAGAGGCCATCAATACTGCACCGAAAATGATAAAGATCAGGACATTACCCGAA
>JBMZBW010000232.1:0-660 GCA_049612785.1 Alphaproteobacteria bacterium
TGCCGGGAGGCAAATTCCCAATGGTTGCATCTGCACACATGTCGGTAGCGACCGCCTCAGTCGCTGGTGTACCACGGATAATCGCCTGCACACCCCCGTTCAACGGTGCACCAAATCCAGCAGTGATTGCAGCAATGCATCTTGGCGGAGCTCATGAAATTTACGTACTTGGCGGCATTCAGGCCGTAGGCGCAATGGCTATCGGAACCGAAAGCATTGATCCGGTTCACCTGTTGGTGGGACCAGGGAATGCCTTTGTCGCCGAAGCCAAACGGCAGCTTTTTGGGCGTGTTGGGATCGATTTATTTGCAGGGCCAACCGAAACCATGGTTATTGCAGACGAGACCGTAGATGCTGAACTGTGTGCTACAGATCTACTGGGTCAGGCGGAACATGGTTATAACTCTCCCGCCGTGCTGGTGACCAATTCGCGCAAACTTGCGGAGGGAACCCTTCTTGAGATTCATCGTATTCTGAAAATTCTGCCAACTGCAGCTACTGCATCTGTCAGTTGGGCCGACTACGGCGAAGTGATATTGTGCGACACATACCAGGAAATGCTCGAAGTGGCCAACGATATTGCTTCAGAACACGTGCAAGTAATGACGGATCGCGATGACTGGTTCCTTGATAAAATGACATGCTATGGTGCCTTATTCC
>JBMZBW010000233.1:0-627 GCA_049612785.1 Alphaproteobacteria bacterium
ACGATTGCGCGGGCAAGAGCCACGCGCTGGCGCTGACCGCCGGAAAGCTCTGCCGGGCGGCGGTGCATGAACTCGTCAAGCTCGACCATGGAAGAAGCCCGCTTGACCTTGTCGTCATGGGTCGCCGGGTCAACACCGCGCACCTTCAGCGGGAAGCGGATGTTTTCGTAGACGTTCATGTTGGGGTAGAGCGCGTAGGACTGGAACACCATCGCGACATCGCGGTCCTTGGGTTCCAGATCATTGACCACCTTGCCGTCGATCAGGATCTCGCCCTCGGTCGGGTCTTCAAGCCCTGCGATCATCCGCATTGTTGTGGTTTTCCCACATCCCGATGGGCCAAGCAGGACTAAGAATTCTTTGTCTGGGATCGTCAAGTTCATGTCCGCGACGCCCACAAAATCGCCCCAACTTTTGGTTATGTTTTTCAGAATAATTTCGGACATGTCCCGCGCCCATTGTTGCTACCCCTGAAATGTTGGCACCAAGATTTAGGTTGTGCAAGCTATTTTTGCATACGTTTGCAAAAAATACTTTTCTAATCGAAAAAACGCTATATCACTGAGGGAAAGGTGACTTTGTCAGGATTGTATAAGCATGAGCTATCAAGCAGAAAAACAAGTTGTG
>JBMZBW010000234.1:0-596 GCA_049612785.1 Alphaproteobacteria bacterium
ATCTTCCCATCTAATCGCGTACAGATTTTTTTGTGGCCACCACTCCTGTGGACTTTCGCAAGGGGCATAATGGGCTGGCTGCTTTGGTGAAAAATACACTTCGCAAAGAGCCCTTAACGGGAGCGGTGTTTGTCTTCCGCTCAAAGCAGGCAGATCGTTTGAAGCTCTTATACTGGGATGGAACAGGGTTGGTGATGACCTACAAACGGTTGGAAGAAATGACCTTCAGTAAAAGACGGACTGATGTCTTTAAACCATGCGCAGTTTGAAGCGTTGTTTGCAGGTCTCGATTGGCGGAAAGTAAAGGCTTTGACAGCCCGTCCACCGACTGCGGCAGAGTGAAGCATAAGACCTTTTTGTCGGGTATTCGGTCGTCATATCTAGTAGATGAGAGGCACGAATGCGGCCTCTTATCTTCCTGATGATATTGATGCTTTGAAAGCCATCATCCTTGCTCAGCAAGAGCAGGCTGTGCTTCATTCTGGTGTTATCGCGCGCAAGGAAGATCGCATCGTCCGACTGGAAAAACTCGTTGCTGACTTCAAGCGCGCTTTGTTTGGGGTGAAGTCCGTGAAGAGCTGTCCGGAGCAGTTCGA
>JBMZBW010000235.1:0-570 GCA_049612785.1 Alphaproteobacteria bacterium
GTGTGCCCGGCGCGCAGACAGTCCGCCTCGGGCTTGCCTTGCAGTCTGGCGGCTAGGAATCCGCCATTAAAGCTGTCGCCTGCTGCGGTTGTGTCGATGACCCTTTTCGCCTTGGGCCAATCGCCTAAAGGTTCAGGACAGGTCAGGGAAAGCGGTCCGCGAGCACCGCGCTTGAGAGTGCAGCAGGCGAAAGTTCCCTGAGCAAACCGCTTCAGCACCGCAAATTCAGAGCCATCGCCAAAGAGATCCATTTCATCATCCACGCTGGGAAAGGCCAGATCAGCGAGATCCCACATCTCCTCGATGACAGCCCGCGCAGCATCTTTTGATTCCCAGAGTTTCGGACGGTAGTTGCTGTCAAAAGCAATCTCGCAGGTGCCTTTCAGCTCATTCAGAGCGCGCATGAGGGTACGTCGACGCTCTGGCGACAAGATGGCCAAGGTTATCCCGCTGAGGTACAGAATACGTGCCGGGAGCAGATCTTTGGCGTCGAGTTCCCGCGCGGCTGATTGACTGCGCCAGTAGTGGAAACTGCGCTCGCCCCTCTGGTCGGTTGCGACCGAATAGATC
>JBMZBW010000236.1:0-552 GCA_049612785.1 Alphaproteobacteria bacterium
CCACCGGCTGGAACGAGCAGGTGTTCTATCGGGTTGGTGCTCTGGTCCGTCAGGGCGCTGATACGGCTACCATTCTGAAAGAAGCCGAGCAATGGCGCGAGCCGGGCTACACCGAAGCGCAAACACAAGCTGAAGTCGCTGACATGGTGGAACGCTGGGTGCGCCATATCGAAGACAACCGGGATGCGGACTACGAGGCGTGGCGGGACGGGTGGGCTTTCGAAGCGGCAAGCAATCGGTTCTGGGACCTTGATGCAATGATGGCATTCAACCAACAAGCCTGGCGCACAACCAACGGCCATCTCCGTGGCGAGTACATCGACCAATCCGGCCAGACACGGAAGCAGTCCTACTGCGATCGGTTCTTCCTCGACCCTGATGCCCAACGCGTCCTGGCTACGACCGTCGCGCCTGAGCAGCCGCTGATCACCGATGACCGCTATCTGAACCTGTGGCGGGACTATTGGGCCCGGCTGCATGCCGACAAAGGCCAGCCGCACGGATCCATCGCCGCACTGCCGCACCGCCGCGCCACAACGACCAACCCGATCG
>JBMZBW010000237.1:0-551 GCA_049612785.1 Alphaproteobacteria bacterium
CAAACGCGCCGTAAACCGTGGTGCGATTCATGATCCGCACATTGTCCATGGCTTCCAATTCGGCCACAGCATTCCGCGCCCATTCTGCACCAGACACGCCGCCTACTTCAAAGGTCTCGGCGTTCAAACGGCCACCAAAGACACTGTCTTCGTCACACAACAGCACCTGCGCACCAGACCGCCCAGCCGCCAAAGCAGCAGACAGACCAGCAGGGCCAGAACCGATGACCAAAACGTCACAATGCAGGAACCCTTTGTCGTAAACATCAGGATCAGATTCACCAGACAGTTTGCCCAAACCCGCAGCGGAGCGGATAAACGGTTCATATACTTTTTCCCAGAACGCCCGCGGCCACATGAAGGTTTTGTAGTAGAACCCTGCACTTAGAAACGGTGAAACAAGGTCGTTCAGAGCCAGCACATCAAATTCCAACGTGCCTTTATGGTTTTGGCTCGTGGCATCCAAACCCTCAAACAGCTCTGCCACTGTGGCACGGGTGTTTGGTTCTTGGTACGCCCCTTTGCGCAATTGAACGAGCGCATTTGGCTCT
>JBMZBW010000238.1:0-527 GCA_049612785.1 Alphaproteobacteria bacterium
GCGTTGCCGACCGCGATCATTTTCATATCGCCTGACTCCAGATATGCACCGTGCGAGCCCCCCGCGAAAGAGGCCATCACCTGCCCGCCCAATAGAAGCTTCATGCTTTCGGCTCCGCCCTTGGTCGAGACGAATTGGAACTCCGCACCGGTCTCCCTGCTGACAGCACCCAATAACAGTTTGTGCGGTGAGGCGTTGATAGCGACCGCTAGCGGACCATTGGCCTTGGCATATTCAACCATGCTTTCCAGATCATCGAATGGGGCGTCCTTACCTGCAACAAGAGCAAGTTGGCCGCGCGCAACGCTGGTAAGATAGTCAAAGTCATCGACTTTGAAGGGCAGTTGGTCACCGCGCTTTACAAGCTGCATGAGAATCGGTGTGCTGACGCCCATCCCGATAACCTGTCCGTTGGGTTCTGATTGTGAAATGCCTGTGAACATTGCAACGCCACCGGCGCCAGGTTTATTCTCAACCACAACATTCCATCCAGTTTGATCTTCCATAACCTTGGCGATGACACGGCC
>JBMZBW010000239.1:0-289 GCA_049612785.1 Alphaproteobacteria bacterium
GCTGATCGTATCGAGCGAATTGGCATCCTGTGCGTTGCCGTGGAAGACTGACCCGGAGGTCGCTGCTCTGTTTGGCGACGGCGCGGCGGCTTGGGTTGTTGAAGCGGGCGGCGCGGAAACCCGTGCCGGGAACGCTGCAGACCGCGGCTTGGTCGGAACCGCCTTTGCCAGCTTTCCCTCGGCCTATGAAGCCTGCCAACTCCCCGTTGGCGGCACCGCCAACAGTCCCCATGACGACCCGGAAGCCTTCCTCGAAGCTGCGTTTTTCCAGATGAGCGGGGAGCAGCTG
>JBMZBW010000239.1:299-522 GCA_049612785.1 Alphaproteobacteria bacterium
TGTTCCGGCTGGTCCGCGGCGAGTTTGCGGGCTTTATGGACGGGTTTCTGAACCGCATTGGCTGGCGGACGGAGGACGTCGATGTCTTCGTTCCGCATCAGGCCAGCCCGATCAGCCTGCTGCACATGGCGCGCGCCTTTCGGGTGCAGTCGGAGCGCTACGTCGATATCACCCGCACCCACGGTAATCAGATCGCAGCATCGATCCCCCTGGCCTTTAGCGA
>JBMZBW010000240.1:0-513 GCA_049612785.1 Alphaproteobacteria bacterium
GCGACAAGGGGCGCTTTGTCGTCCCCGCCTACACAACAGACAAGCTGATCGTTCTGACCGATCAGGGGCGCTGCCACACCGTCGGCGCGGACAAGCTGCCCTCCGGTCGGGGCTTCGGCGAACCGTTGAGCCTGACAGTCGAGCTGGCCGCTGGCGCCAAGGTCATCGCCCTGTTCCCCGCCCGCAAAGACGGCAGGCGCCTGCTGGCTGCCTCAGACGGGCGCGGGTTCATCTGCCCCGAGCCCGAGATGATCTCCAACCAGAAGGCTGGAAAGCAGGTCCTCAACCCCGGCAAAGGCGCCGCCGCTACCCTCGCCTACGACGTGGTGCCCGCGCACGATGCGGTCGCAGTCGTTGGCACCAATCGCAAGATGCTAGTCTTCCCGCTGAGCGAACTGCCGGAGATGTCCAAGGGCCGGGGCGTGAAGCTCCAGCACTACTCGAAGGGTGATATGGCCGACGCCAAGACCTTTTCGATGGAAGAGGGCCTGACCTGGACCTGGGGTCAGGGGA
>JBMZBW010000241.1:0-511 GCA_049612785.1 Alphaproteobacteria bacterium
CCGATAACGAGCCGCATAAAATGGTAAATGTCGCGATTTTATGCGACTTCACGAATCTAATTAACACAGCCAGTTACAGTCGTAAATGTCTTTTTTTGAGAATGTTAGAAGATTAATTCTATTTTTTATTTAGGAAAACCGAATCGGATTGCCAGAAAAGATAAAATCCTTTCTTTTTTGCTAGGATTTTACGGACTTCTCAGATATATAAAGTTTTAAGGAACTGGTGGTGTCGTTCCCCCGTAAGCCCAACCGCCAGTATCCTCAATGGGAGGCAGGTTCCCCGACCTGCTTCCCTACCCCTTCCCAGGCATTATGATTCTCAGCACAAAAAAACGCGCTCTGTTTCCAGAGCGCGCCTTTCGCATGTAGCAGCATGAATTGACTTTGCTTCAACTCCCTTGAGCCTAAGCACCTTGAGTTAACCCCCAAGCAGACGCGTCAATCAGTTCGCCTGAATAATCGGTACGCGTTGCGGGGGCCGGAAAACAACCACACCATCAACGTCATA
>JBMZBW010000242.1:0-505 GCA_049612785.1 Alphaproteobacteria bacterium
GTTGCACCTGACGTTCGGATTAAAGCGCTTGAGCTCGTTGAAGCTGGTAAACTATCCGAGCGAGGGTTGGTGGCTATCTTAGGCGTATGAACTCAAAGGATTGAAAATCCTCGTGTCGGTGGTTCGATTCCGCCCCCGGGCACCACTTTCCATAGCAATATCAGCAACTTAATTTTTGCACACTAACGCTATGCGTGTGTGATTCAAAAACACACCAAACACACACTTTTTCGCGTGTTTGAGGGGAGAGATTCCGGGGTTCGACACTGTGTCTCGAACCTAGTGAAAGTACGCATTTGTTACACATCTGCGTCAATGATTTTCCTTGAAACTGAGCAATAAGGTAGTCGTGCTTGCGAGCGTTTAACAACTTCGGTTGAAATTGTGGCCGTGATTATACCCTCTTCTGTTCCTAGGCGAGCTAGATCGATGCCCTGTGGGTCAACTATGCAACTACCTCCGAAGTACAGCATATCATTTTCTGTTCCAGATTGATTGGCATAAC
>JBMZBW010000243.1:0-504 GCA_049612785.1 Alphaproteobacteria bacterium
CATTATAACATCAATACCCGACGCCAGTGTTTTCGTTTGCCGCGTGCGCAGGGCATGGGCCAAACGTTCAATATCGGGGTTTTGGATTGGATCAGCTAGGATCGCCTGATCATCCAAGCGGCAGATCCCGATCATTGACGCATCGGAAAAATACCCAAACCCCTTTATGTGATTTGCCCGTTCAGTTGGATCGGTTGGAATTTCCGCCTTGGTTTTATTGATCAAGCCATCCCGAATGGCATCCAACATGGCCTGATATTCGCCCATGGAGTTTACAATGTTTTCGGGGGCCTCGGGCCTGCGAAACGACAATGATTGCATTTCGGGGGCTGTGTTCAGATCAATGGTGTCGATGCGTTTTAACCGTTCTGTTGGATATTGCCCCATGTGTACGGGGCGATTTTTGTCTGAAAACAGCTTCATTGTGATGAATTATCCCTTTAGTTCCATCATATCTGTTATGCCCATGGCGCTCATCCCGCCATCAATCGTGATGTCCTGCCC
>JBMZBW010000244.1:0-502 GCA_049612785.1 Alphaproteobacteria bacterium
CCGTTATCAGCAGCGCTGTAACCTGCGGACAGGCCCAGAGCGCCGAGGCTGTAGGACACGCCCACGCTTGGCTGCAGGCCCTGATCGAAGCCGATCGACAGACCGAAGCCGTTCAGAGACGTGGAAGCATTCACGGAGTACATGATGCCAGACTTCTCGTGGTCAGCAGCGCCTTCAGAGGTGAAGGTGGTGGAGACAGCGAAGCCCGCCAGCGCCATGGAAGCCTTCAGGCCCCAGTCGTTGTCGGAGTCCGTTGCAGCGGCCAGAGCCAGGTCACCCATCTGGTAGGAGAGACCCAGGTCCCAAGCGCCGATTTCGGTGCCGATCAGGCTGTCCAGACCGCCAGCGAGGCCGAGGTCAACAGCAGCAGACAGGCCGCCAAAGTCGAAGGAACCACCCGCAGCCAGCTCAACGGAGCCAGGGTTGGAGCCTGCTGCCAGGTCCATAGCGAGGTATGGGTTCGCGCCGAAGACGCCAACACCGGAAGCCACAACAACCAGGC